>NZ_JAOTID010000006.1 GCF_026163695.1 Shumkonia mesophila
CCCGGGGGGGGGGGGGGGCCCCCCCCCCCCCCCCCGCGGGGGGGGGGGGGGGGGGGGGGGGGGCGGGGGGGGGCGGGGGGCCCAAGGCCGCGGCGTTCCCCACCTCACCCCGCCCCTCTCCCCCCCGTTGGGGCGGAGAGGGAGATGCCGGCGCCGTAGCCGGACAGGCGACAGCCATGGCCCGCTCGACCACCCAATTCGTCTGCCAGGAATGCGGCGCCGCCCATGCCAAATGGGCCGGCCGTTGCGACGCCTGCGGGGCCTGGAACTCCATGGCCGAGGAAACGCCGGCGGCGGCGGTGCCCAAGGGGCTGGGATCGAAGCGCGGTCACAGGATCGACTTCGTCGGCCTTAAGGGCAAAAGCGAAAGCCCGCCCCGCAAGCTGACCGGCATCGACGAGTTCGACCGCGTCTGCGGCGGCGGTTTGGTGCCCGGCTCGGCGCTGCTGGTCGGCGGCGATCCCGGCATCGGCAAGTCGACCGTGCTGCTGCAGGTGGCCGCCGCGCTCGCCCAGAACCAGGGCTGTGCCTACATCTCGGGCGAGGAATCGATCGACCAATTGCGCCTGCGCGCCGCCCGTCTGGGCCTGGATACCGCCCCGGTGCAATTGGCCGCCGCCACCTCGGTGCGCGACATCATGGCGACGCTCGATGCCGCCGACGCCCCCGAATTCGTGGTCATCGATTCGATCCAGACCATGTTCCTCGACAACCTCGACTCGGCGCCCGGCACCGTCGCCCAGGTCCGCACCTCGGCCCAGGAACTGATCCGGCTGGCCAAGCGGCGGGGCTTCACCGTGGTTTTGGTCGGCCACGTCACCAAGGAAGGCCTGATCGCCGGCCCCCGGGTGCTGGAGCACATGGTCGACACGGTCCTTTATTTCGAGGGCGAGCGCAGCCATCAGTTCCGAATCTTGAGGGCGGTGAAGAACCGCTTCGGCCCGGCAGACGAGATCGGCGTCTTCGAAATGACCGATGCCGGGCTCATCCAGGTGGCCAATCCGTCGGCGCTTTTCCTGGCCGACCGCCAGGGCGACGTGTCGGGCTCCAGCGTCTTCGCCGGCATGGAGGGGACCCGCCCGATGCTGGTCGAGATCCAGTGCCTGATCGCGCCCTCGGCGTTGGGCACGCCGCGCCGCGCGGTGGTGGGATGGGACGGCGCCAGGCTGTCCATGCTGCTGGCCGTGCTCGAGGCCCGCTGCGGCCTTGCCTTCGCCGGCGCAGACGTATACCTCAACGTGGCGGGCGGGTTGCGCATCCAGGAACCGGGCGCCGACCTGGCCGTGGCCGCCGCCCTGGCGTCGGCGGTGTCCGGGGTGCCGGTGCCGCCGGAATCGGTGGTGTTCGGCGAAGTCGGCCTGGCCGGCGAGGTGCGCCCGGTGGCGCACACCGACACCCGGCTGAAGGAGGCGGCGAAACTGGGTTTCACACAGGCCATCGCGCCCAAGCGGCGCGCCAATGCGGAGGGCGGGCGCAAGCCGCCCGGTCCCAAGGGGATGGAGGTCAAGGAAATCGCCCGGGTCGACGAGGTCGTGCGTCTGTTCGGCCCGGCCGCGGTCCGATCCGCCGAAAGGGTGCGCCATGGGTGACTTTCCGGTCAATGTGACGGACATCGCCGTCATCGTCGTGCTGCTGATCTCGGCGCTGCTGGCCTACGCGCGCGGCTTCGTGCACGAGGTGCTGGCGGTCGCCGGCTGGATCGGCGCCATCTTCGCCACCATCTACGGCTATCCCTACGCCCGGCCCTATGCGCGCAGCGTGATCCCCATCGAACTGATCGCCGACCTGGTGGCCGGCGTCGTCATCTTCGTGGTCACCCTGGTGCTGCTGTCCTTCGTCACCCGCGGCGCGGCGGGGTTGGTCAAGGCCAGCGCGCTCAACTTCCTCGACCGTTCGCTGGGCTTCCTGTTCGGGCTGGTGCGGGGAGCCGTCATCGTCTGCGTGGCCTACCTCGGCCTGGTCTGGCTGATGCCGCCCCACGAACAGCCGGGCTGGCTTCACGAGGCCCGCAGCATGCCGCTGATCGAGCGGGGTGCCGCCATGTTGCGCGGCCTGGTGCCCGACCACGCAAGGACGGCGGGCTCGAAGGCCGCCGGCAACGTCCAGGACAAGGCCGAGAAAATACTTGAAACGCAGAAAGTTTTTCGCGACATGCTGACCATCGAGCCGAAAGCCAAAGACGCCGGGACCGCCGAGGGCTATAACCGCAACGAACGCCGCGAAATGGAACGCCTGATCGAGGGCAGCAAATGATGCGCCGCGATGGGTTGCTTGGAACGGAATTGCCTTTATCGTCATTCCCGCGAACGCGGGAATCCAGGGCAACCACTCCGTCGCCAGCCTGGATTCCGGGTTCGCCCTGCGGACGCCCCGGAATGACGAGGAAGGAACGTGGGATGGATGACGAAGCGGGCGCGAAGACGAAACGGCCATGACGATGACACCCCCCCTTCCCTCCGCCCGGCGCGACGACGATGACGACCATCTGCGGGAGGAGTGCGGCATCTTCGGCATCGTGGGCAACGTCGACGCCGCCGCGCTGACTGCGCTCGGCCTGCACGCGCTCCAGCACCGCGGCCAGGAGGCCGCCGGCATCGTCAGTTTCGACGGCCGCCATTTCCACAGCCACCGGGCGCTGGGCCTGGTCGGCGACAATTTCAGTTCCGGGGCGGTCATCGACCGCCTGCCGGGCGACCGGGCCATCGGCCACGTCCGCTACGCGACGAGCGGCGAGACCATCCTTCGCAACGTGCAGCCGCTGTTCGCCGATTTCGAGTTCGGCGGCCTGACCATCGCGCACAACGGCAACCTGACCAACGCCTACCGCGTGCGGCGCGCCCTGGTGCGCCAGGGCTGCATCTTCCAGTCGACCTCGGACACCGAGACGATCATCCACCTGATCGCGATGAGCCACTATTCCACCGTGGTCGACCGCATGATCGACGCGCTGCGCCAGCTCGAAGGCGCCTATTCGCTGGTCGCGCTGACCCAGCGCAAGCTGATCGGCGTGCGCGATCCGCTGGGGGTGCGCCCGCTGGTCCTGGGCCGGTTGGGCGAGGGCTACATCCTGGCCTCGGAAACCTGCGCGCTCGACATCATCGGCGCCGAGTTCGTGCGCGACATCGAGCCCGGCGAGATCATCGTCATCGACGAAGACGGCGTGCGCAGCGTCAAGCCGTTCGCCAAGCAATCTCACCGCTTCTGCATCTTCGAGTACATCTATTTCGCCCGTCCCGACAGTACGGTGGAGGGCGAGAACGTCTATCAGGTGCGCAAGAACATCGGCGCCGAACTGGCCCGCGAAAGCCACGTCGACGCCGACATGGTGGTGCCGGTGCCCGACTCGGGCGTTCCCGCCGCCATCGGCTATGCCCAGGAATCGGGTGTTCCCTTCGAGCTGGGGATCATCCGCAACCACTACGTCGGGCGTACCTTCATCGAGCCGACCGACAACATCCGCCATCTCGGCGTCAAGCTGAAGCACAACGCCAACGCGGCCCGCCTCAAGGGCAGGCGGATCGTGCTGATCGACGATTCGATCGTCAGGGGCACCACCTCGATGAAGATCGTCGAGATGGTGCGGAGCGCGGGGGCAAAAGAGGTTCATATGCGAATCTCCAGCCCGCCGACGGCGCATTCCTGCTTCTACGGCATCGACACGCCGGCTGCCGACGAGCTGCTGGCGGGGCGCATGGACGTGGCCGCCATGGCCCGCCACATCGGCGTCGATTCCCTGGCTTTCCTTTCGCTGGACGGCCTCTATCGCGCCGTCGGCAAGGCCAAGCGCGACAGCGGCTCGCCCCAATACTGCGACGCCTGTTTCAGCGGCGATTACCCCATCCGCCTGACCGACAAGGAGGAAGGGCCGATCCCCGAGCAGCTGTCGCTCCTGACGGAACGCGACTGAACCATGGGTGCCGAGGGGGACGATAAACGGCGTCTCGAAAACCGCATCGCCCTGGTCACCGGGGCGTCACGCGGCATCGGGCGCGCGGTGGCCAGAAAGTTTGCCGCCGAGGGGGCGCACGTCATCGCGGTGGCCCGCACCCAGGGCGCGCTCGAGGAACTGGACGACGAAATCCGCAGCCAGGGCGGCGCCTGCACTTTGGTGCCGGCCGACCTCACCGATCACGGCCGGATCGAGCAGATCGGCGCTGCGGTGTTCGAGCGCTTCCGGCGCCTCGACGTCCTGGTCGGCAACGCCGCCATCCTCGGCATCCTGAGCCCCATGGGCCACATCGACCCCGACACCTGGAAGCGTGCCGTCGAGGTGAACCTGACCGCCAACTGGCGCCTGATCCGCAGCTTCGACCCGCTGCTGCGGATGAGCGATTCCGGGCGCGCCATCTTCACCACCTCGGCCGCCGCGCGCATGACCAACGCCTATTGGGGCACCTACGCCGTCACCAAGGCGGCATTGGAAAGCATGGTGCTGACCTATGCCGCCGAGGTCATCAAAACGCCGGTCCGGGTCAACCTGGTCGATCCCGGCATGGTGCGCACCGCCCTTCGCGCCGAAGCCTTCCCGGGCGAAGACCCGACCACGCTGCGGGTCCCCGAAGACGTCACGGAAACCTTCGTCGCACTGGCCGAAAAAAGCTGCCGACGGCATGGCAGGATCGTGCGGGCCTATTGAGGGGCAGCAGGCCGCCAAAGTTTCGGCCCACCTGCCGGCGGCGAGCGGAACAACCCCACTCGTAATGCGTTTATCGGACGTGATGCGCCGTCATCGCGCTTGACGGCCGTCAAGGGAGGGCGATTCGCATTCTGATAGCCTCGATTGTCTCGACAAGGAGGAATAGCCACCTAAAGAGATGGGCAATGATGGGTAATTCAACCTCCAGTTGGCCCCTTGCCCAATGAGACCCAGGCCCATCCTGCCGGAGGATCGATCCGCATGACCAGCACCAAGAAACTGTGGACCCTTCTTGCCACCCTGCTGATCGTCTCTTTCGCCGTGCTGCTGTGGAGCGGCAACCAGATCTACCAGAAGGCGCCGCCGATGCCCGAGAGGGTCGTCTCGACCGACGGGCGCGTCATCTATACGCGGGACGAGATCGAGACGGGCCGCCAGGTCTGGCAGTCGATGGGCGGCATGCAGCTGGGCTCGATCTGGGGCCACGGCGGCTATGTCGCACCCGACTGGAGCGCCGACTGGCTGCACCGCGAGGCCATCGCCGTGCTGGACGGCTGGGCCAAGCGCGACTTTTCCGTCCTTGCCTACGCGCACCTCGCCGACGAGCAGAAGGCGGCGCTGCAAGGCCGGCTGGCCGCCACCATGCGCGAGAACACCTACGACGCGGCGACGCGCACCATCACGCTGCCACCCGAGCGGGCGGTGGCCATCGCCGAGGTGTCGGCCCACTACGAGAGCCTGTTCGGCAACGCCCCCGAGACCGCCGAACTGCGCGAGGCCTATGCCATGAAGAACGGCACGGTGCCCGACGCCGAGCACCGCCGCCAACTGTCGGCCTTCTTCTGGTGGACCGCCTGGGCCGCCGTCACCGAACGCCCCGGCGGCGCCGTCACCTATACCAACAACTGGCCCAGCGAGCCTTTGGTCGACAACCGGCCGCCGGCCAGCACCTTCCTGTGGTCGGCCTTCAGCGTGACGTTCCTTCTGGCCGGCATCGGCCTTCTCGGCTGGCACTACGCGGCCAGCCACGACCGCGAGGAGCGCCACAGCTTCCCCACCTTCGATCCGATGCGCCACGTCAAGGCGACGCCCTCGATGCTGGCCACCGCCAAGTACTTCTGGGTGCTGCTGGCCCTTTTCCTGGTGCAGATCCTGTTCGGCGCCATCACCGCGCATTATCAGGTCGAAGGCCAGCTGGTCTATGGCTACGAGATGGCCGAGGTGCTGCCCTATTCGATCACCCGCACCTGGCACACCCAGCTGGCCGTGCTGTGGATCGCGGTGGCCTGGCTGGCCACCGGGCTTTACATCGGCCCGGCGGTGTCGGGCTACGAGCCGCCCTATCAGCGTTTGGGCGTCAACGTGCTGTGGGTCTGCCTGATCGTCATCGTCGTCGGCTCGTTTACCGGCCAGTGGCTGGCGGTGATGCAGACCCTGGGGCTGGAATACAACTTCTGGTTCGGCCACCAGGGCTGGGAATACGCCGACATGGGGCGTTTCTGGCAGGTGTTCCTGTTCATCGGCCTGATGCTGTGGCTCACCCTGGTCGGCCGCGCCCTGTGGCCGACGCTGCGCACGCCGTCGGAGGGCCGCTCGATCATCGGGCTTCTGTTCCTGTCCACCGTCGCCATCGGGCTTTTCTTCGGGGCGGCCCTGATGTGGGGCGAGCGCACGCACTTCTCGATGGTCGAATACTGGCGCTGGTGGCTGGTCCACCTGTGGGTCGAGGGCTTCTTCGAGGTGTTCGCCACCGCCGTCATCGCCTTCCTGTTCACCCGCCTGGGGCTGCTGGCGGTCAAGACCGCCACCGTCGCCGTGCTGTTCGCCACCATCGTCTTCATGGCGGGCGGCGTGCTGGGCACGCTGCACCACCTCTATTTCGCCGGCACCCCCACCGCCGTGCTGGCGCTGGGCGCCAGTTTCTCGGCCCTCGAGGTGGTGCCGCTGGCCTACATCGGCTTCGAGGCCTACCACAACTATCGCCTCGGCGGCGCCACGCCGTGGATGCGCCGCTACCGCTGGCCGGTCATGTTCTTCATCGCGGTCGCCTTCTGGAACCTGGTGGGGGCCGGCCTGTTCGGCTTCCTCATCAACCCGCCGCTGTCGCTCTATTACATGCAGGGCCTGAACCTGACCCCGCTGCACGGCCACACGGCGCTGTTCGGGGTCTATGGCATGCTGGGCATCGGCCTGGCGCTGTTCTGCCTGCGCGGCATGAAGCCGGAACTGGCCTGGCACGAGGGCATCCTGAAGACCAGCTTCTGGTGCCTCAACGCCGGGCTGGCGATGATGGCCGCCTTCACCCTGCTGCCGCTGGGCACGCTTCAGCTGTTCGCCTCGCTCGAACACGGCTACTGGTACGCCCGCTCGGCCGAGTTCATGCAGCAGCCCTTGGTCGACCTCTTGGTGTGGATGCGGGTTCCCGGCGACACCATCTTCTCGATCGGCGGCCTGGCCCTGGCCCTTTTCGTGGTCGGGCTGTGGGTGTTCCCGCGCCGCGAGGACGAACGGCAGGAGGCCGAGGCCATCCAGCGCGGGGCGCCGGGCGAGGCCGGGGCCGAGAGCCCGCAGCAACGGCCGTAGGGGATGGTGCTTTTATTTCTTCGTCATTCCCGCGCAGGCGGGAATCCAGACCGGGCCCTCCGCGCGATGCGGCGCCGGGGCCTGGACCCCCGCCTGCGCGGGGGTGACGATAAAGGAAAGCGCGATTCCATGCGGTCGCATACGGCCCTTGCCGGAGCCGCGAACCGTCGCCGATGACCGAGTTCTACCCCGAGATCCGGCTCGTCCACATCTGGGCGGTGTCGCTGAGCGGTTCGCTGTTCGCCGTGCGCGGGCTGGCGCTTTTGGCCGGGGCCGGCTGGCCCAGGGCGATGGCGGTGCGCATGGCGGCCTATGCCATCGACACCACGCTGCTGACCGCCGCCCTCATGCTGATGACGCTGGTGGGCCAGTACCCGTTCGTCGACGGCTGGCTGACCGTCAAGGTTCTGCTGCTGGTGGTCTACATCGGCCTCGGCATCGTGGCCTTCCGCCCGACCCGCCCGCCGGCCAAGCGGGCCGGCTTCTTCGTGACCGCGCTCGCCGTCTTCGCCTTCATCGTCTCGGTGGCGTTGGCCCACCACCCGTTGGGCATTTTCGCCGGCTTGGCCGGCTGAGGGGCCGGGCCACTCCCCCACCCACGCGTCATCCCCGCAACAAGTGCGGGGATGACGGAAGAAACTCCACTCCCGCAATGGCGCACGCGGGGATTGCATGCGAATGCGTCTCATGCTTAACTTTGGGCGACCGCGGCCGGGGCCTGCCCGGCCGCCTCAGCGAGGAGGGACATCATGCGGACCCACGTGACCGAGACGACGAACATCCACGACCCGATGGCCGCCTGGCGGGCCTGCGGCGGGGCGGCGCCGGTTGAGGCCGCCGGCGCGCGCCCGGACGCGGCCGGCGCCGACGACGGCCTGGCGGCCGGCCGGTGGAGTCAAACGTCCATTACCTGCGGCATCGCCGACGAAGGGCTGTGGGCCAGCATTTACACTCGAGGGGTCTACAACACCTGCGGCTTCGCCGGCTGAGATCGAGACGGCCTTGGCAAAGCCGCGCTATTCTGTCGGCGTGCGATCACCCGCCGGAGGAACCCTCGATGACGCCCCGCCCCGCCAAGGCCGATTTCCCGGTCAGCCAGGTCCGCCGCTATCTCGAGCCCGGGCCCATCGTGCTGGTGTCTTCGCGCTGGCGGGGCCAGGCCAACATCATGACCATGGGCTGGCACACGATGATGGAGTTCACGCCGGCCCTGGTGGGGTGCGTCATCTCCAGCGCCAACCACAGCTTTCGTATGATCCGCGACAGCGGCGAATGCGTAATCAACCTGCCGACCGCGGCCTTGACCGACATCGTGGTCGGCATCGGCAACACCACCGGCGCCGAGATCGACAAGTTCGCCCATTTCGGCCTGACGGCCGGGAAGGCCGAGGCGGTGGGCGCGCCGCCGATCGCCGAATGCCACGCCCATTTCGAATGCCGGCTCTACGACGACGCGCTGGTCGAAAAGTACAACTTCTTCATCTTCGAGGTGGTGAAGGCCCGCGCCGCCCGCACGCCCAAACACCCGGAAACCCTGCACTACACCGGCGACGGCGTGTTCGTGGTGGCCGGCAAGGCAATCGACCGCCGCAAACTGTTCCGGCCCGACATGCTGAAGTAGAGGCCCGCCGCCAGGGGGCGCCGGGTTCAGCGCGCCGCCGTCATTTCGGCGACGCGCCCGGTGAAGATGGGAATATCGCCGGGATGGCGGCTGGTGATCAGGTTGCCGTCGACGACCACTTTCCGGTCCTGCCAGTCGCAGCCGGCGTTCTCCATGTCGGTCTTGATCGAAGGGTACGACGTGGCGCGCCGGCCCTTGACGACCCCGGCCTCGATCAGCATCCACGGACCGTGGCAGATCGCGCCGACCGGCTTGCCCGAGGTGGCAAACTTTTTCACGAAATCCACCGCTTTTGCCTCGGTCCGGAGCTTGTCGGGGTTGATCTGGCCGCCGGGCAGCACCAGGGCGTCGTAATTTTCGACGCGCGCCTCCTCCAGCTTGACGTCGACGGGCACCGATTCACCCCAGTCGGTGTGGTCCCAGCCGACGATCTCGCCGTCCTTTGGCGAAACGACGTCGACCTGGGCGCCGGCCTCGGCCAGGATACGGCGCGGCTCCAGCAATTCGGACTGCTCGAAGCCGTCGGTGGCGAGAATGGCGATCTTCTTTCCGTTCAGGTCGGGCATCGGATGCTCCTTTCCTCTGGGGCTGGGCGATGGTGCGCGAAGCCGGGCCGCCGGAAGCGCCCGGGGGGAACCCATCTATTCCGAAACGGGGCCGGGGCGCATTTACATAGGTAAGCCCAGGCCCCCACCCCCGGAAATGACGAGATTCCGGCCCCGGCTAAATCCGGCAAGTCCTTACAATTAAACGTCTTCTCATGGGTCGGCCGGAAAAAACCTCGTCATTTCTCGTCATTTTGCCATTTTCGCTTGTCGATTCAGGGGCTTGAGTGGCCTCGACGGGCCCGCTGGCGGCGGCCATGCGCGCCAGCTTGGCCTGGAGGTCGACGGCGCGCGCCGCCGCCTGGTAGTTGCGGCCCTCCAGCGCGGCGCGAAAGACGCTTTCCAGCTTGCCCAGCAGCACGCCCGTGCCGTCGCAGGCCTCGGCGGCCATTTCCGCCTGGATGGCGGCGACGCGGGCGCGGATGCGCGGCTGGCGCAGCAGCCGATGGCCGTGGTTGGCGGCCCACAGCGCGCGGTAGCCGGCGCCGGTGGCGGCGCGGGTGGCGTTGAAGCCGGCGGCGAAATTGCGGCAGAAGCGCTCCTGGCGATGGGTCAACCCGTTGGGGCCCTTGGACATGGCGAAAACTCCTCGCAGATCAGGATGAAATACTGGAAAGGTGACTATAATCCTAATTTAGGGAAATGTCAAGGGATGTCCCACTGTCTGGACCTACCTGCCCGACGCCACCACGGGTACGGCCAGATCGTATTGACGACGAGTTGGTTGGCGGAGCCCAGCCAAAACGCGCCCACCACCTTGCTTCCGTTCGAAAGTAAATAGGATTTTGGGGAAATAGCCTCAGGGAAACGCGCTCCAGTATGGCGGCTTGATGGCAGGAGTGAAAGTCCGTGGTGCAAACGTCTGCCAACTACTAGAACTGGTACTCCCTCTATCGTATCGCTAGTATTTGAGGCGAAATGCCGATGGAGACGCGGGTATGCCAAACTATCTGCTTGATCTCTTCACGCCGCACACCTGGAGCCAATTTCTTAAGCACGGCTCCGATATCTCCGGGTTCAAGCTAAGGCAGCGGAAGGTTGCCCATGATCGGGGCGTGCCGGGTACGATCTTTCTCTGCTACTTGGTGCACCTTTCGCGGTGGTGTGGGGCGCTGGAGATCATTAGTAAACCGTTCATTGCCGATGAGCCCATTTTCTTTGAGAGCGACGATCCTTACGTCGTCCGATTCAAAGTCAACCCGCTCATAACCCTATCGACTGAACACGCTTTGCCCATGACGGCGCCTGATGTCTGGGACCATCTGTCGCTGACGGATGGTGTCGAACCGGGCTCTTTTGGCTGGGCGCAAAGCATTGGTTTTCGTGCATCATTGCGGGTAATACCTCCGAATGATGGCGACTTTTTGCTCAAACTCCTGACGAAGCAACAGAACACCCCAAAGCCTTATCCGTTGACCAAGGAAGATGAACGCAAGCTCCGGCAACGAGCGGTGATCAAGACGGAAAAGGGGGAGGTCGAGGTCGAGGTTCCCCAGCGAGAGGAAGAATTAGACCAACATCTGCCTTCGACGGAAGCGCAAGTTGCGGAGGTTCGCGCCTCTACCCAGGTGCAGACGACAATCGCCAAGATCGGGGCTCTTATGGGGCTTAACATCTGGGTGCCTGCATCGGATCGAACGGCAATAAGGAACCTTCTGCCCACCGATTTACAGTTGAAGCTGCTCGACCGGCTTCCCTTGAACTATGACGGCGTCACGTTGCGGACTATCGAGAACATCGACGTCATCTGGCTCCATCGGCGTTCCATGGTGCGAGCCTTCGAAGTAGAACACACGACCAGCATCTATAGCGGTCTGCTCAGGATGGCCGATCTGTTAGCCCTTCAGCCGAACATGGACATCGCGCTCCACATCGTTGCGCCCGATGAGCGGAGGGAGAAAGTGAAAACCGAAATTCTGCGTCCCGTGTTCTCGCTCCTGGAGAGCGGGCCCATGGCAAAGAGTTGCTCTTTCATCTCCTATAGCCAGGTCAGAAATTTAGCCAAGGTTCCACACTTGACCCATACCACCGACACGATACTTGAAGAATTTGAAGAATTTTTCGACGAGTGAGCCGTTGCGGCCGCAAGACACGGGATTGGTCAATGAGCAGGGAACGAGACGGTCAACCCGACAGGTCGTTTGTGCACCGAAAGGTGCGGCCAACACCGGTCAACGCGCTGCGCTATCATCGCCGCGAGCCTTCGATGCATTCTGCCCAAAGCAAATGGAGCGACGCAGCATGACTACTCCTCAAGCAATTCTGGTTGGAGCCTGCGTTATAGGCTTGGCAATCATTGCGCCCCGCGTCATCGCTCCATACGAATTTACGACCGGCCCAGCAATGGTTTATCGCCTCAATACGATCAGTGGCGAAGTGCGAGAATGCCTAAGGGGCGTTGATGCCAGACAGCCGCGTGTTGTTACGGATTGCCAGGGGCCGATTTCAAACTGACGCACTACTATAGCGGCGTGATTGCGGTAACATGATTATGGATTGCGGGTGCACTAAATTGGCAGTGGCCTGAATACGGAATCAAATGAGTTTGTCACCGTAAAGCACAGATTTAAGTGCCCTGTCACCATACCCCTAGAGCTGAGATCGACTAACCCGCCGTGGGCGCTCTCTGTTGTCACCATCCGCGAACAACCAGTCTATTGACGTCATTATTTTCCCCTTCCTCAAGTCAAAATATTCATCTATTAGTCAATGAAGGGGCATAAATGTGAATCTGTAGATGGATAGCCCCGCGGATTGGTAGCTTCGCTACCGAGGGTTCAATGGCAATCAGAAATATTTCCCTGCGTGCTCTTCTCGTGAACCGGGCGAACGACAGGCACGGCGAACTGGAAAACGAAACAGCGGCAATAGCTTGGCTTTTCAACGAACGCGAAACGCATATGAAAAATTTAGCGAGAGATATCGTCAAGGAAGGCCAAATCTACGAACTACCGCTGGTCTCCCCTGAAGGAGACAAATTTTTGGTCTTTGACGGAAACCGTCGTGTGACCTGCTTGAAGCTGCTCGCAGAGCCGCGTCGAGCGCCGACCTCGGAGCTTCAGGAGTTTTTCACCGATCTGCGAACCAAGTGGTCAGGTAAATTTCCTAAGACAGTGCAATGCCAAGTCGAGGTCAACCGGGACCGAATTGACGAGATTCTGTTTCGCCGTCATACGGGCAGCCAAAACGGAATCGGGCAAAGCACCTGGGATGATCGCATGAAAGCCACCTTCGTTTCCCGAACGGGAAAAGGAAGTGGGTTCAATGTGGCAGATGAAGTTGAAAGCCGCCTTGCAGCAGCAAAGCTCTTGCCGTCACGACGGAAGATCCCGCGCTCTACGATGAATCGCCTGCTCTCAGCGGAGCCGTACCGCAACCGCCTCGGTTTCAGCGTCAATCGTGGTCGATTCGAGATCACGCATACGGAAGATGTTGTATTGACTGCGCTGGCCAGGGTCGCCGACGATATGGCGAACCGCCGAGTCGTCCTCGGCCATATCTGGGATGTCGATGGAAAGACCGCCTACCTCGACAAGTTGGAGGCCGAAGGCGTCTTACCTACCGCCGCCGACATGCTCGACAAGGCGAACGACGGAAGTCCGAAACCGAAGAAGGCAAAACCAACAGCGAAGCCTAAACCGACCCAACGAAAGACCCTCATTCCTCAAACGGACTACGGCTTAGTTTGGCCCGGACGATTGCAGCGTCACCGCCAGATTTGGGAGGAATTGCAGTTTCATCTGCAGATCTCCGTGCATCCGAACGCAATTTCGGTACTCTTCCGTGTCCTGCTGGAGTTGTCGGTCGAGAACTATCTCCAGCAGACAAAACTGACTGTAAATGATCAGGACAAGCTCTCGACCCGCGTTGTCAAAATCGGAAATGATCTCCGGGCCAAGGGCAAGATCGACCAAAAGCAGTTGGGCATTCTTACGAAGTTCCAACACGCAGATAAACTGGTGTCGGCTGATACCTTAAACCGGTACGTCCACTCGCCTAATTTTGCGCCGTCGCCGGAGCATTTGGCGTCGATGTGGGATACCTTGTCGGCCTTCGTCGTCTTATGCCTACAGGCCTAATGCCGTTCTACGGATCATAACCCGACGCCAAACCGCGTCCCCTGGCCGCCCCGGCGGAATCGGGCGGCGGTGAGGCGGCCCGCCTACCCACCCGCCGCCACCAGCACCTCGGCGTCCAGGCGCTTCAGGGCCTCGGCGAAGGCGCCTTCGGGAGCCCGATCCACGACGATGTGGCGGGCCTTTTCCAGGTTCGGGACCCGGACGGGCGCCGTGCGCGCGAACTTGGTGTGGTCGGCCAGCACCACCGGCCAGCGCGCCATGGCCAGCATCTGGCCGCGGATTTCGGCGGCTTCGCGCGAAAAATCCATCAGCCACGGGTGGGTCGAGAGCGCCCCGGCGCCGACGAAGGCGAAGTCGGCGAAATAGGTGGCGAGCATCGCCGTGGCGTCGCGCCCCATGACGGCGCCCTCGCCGGCGATCACCTCGCCGCCCAGCAGCAGCACGCGGTTGTCGTTGCGCCCGGCCAGCCGCGTGGCGGCCTGGATGTCGCTGGTGATGACGGTGAGGCGGCGCTTGTCCATCAGCGCCTCGACCAGGCCCTGGATGGTGGTCCCGGAATCGAGGATGACCGAGGCGCCGTCGGGAACCAGCGCGGCGGCGGCCCGCCCGATGGCCCGCTTGCCCTGGGCGTTCACCGACAGCCGCTCGACGAACGCCGGCTCGACGGCGTCGCGCAACAGGGCGCCGCCATGCGTTTTGAGCAGCCGGTTCTCGCGGTCCAGGCGGGTGATGTCGCGCCGGATGGTTTCGCGCGAGACGCGCAGCCGGCGGTGCAGATCGGCGATGGTGACCGCCCCCGTCTCGGCCACGATGCTGAGGATCAGGCCCCGTCGTTGTTCGGCCAGCATGGCGTTCTCCGTTCGTGCGCCCCGACTCTGCCCAAGCCCCGCCCGGGCGTCAAGCGCGGGGCCCCGGCGATGAAAACGGCGCCCCATGCCGCCACGGGGCTGCCCGGCGACAAATCGTTATGGTAGTGTGCGGCCGGCCCGCGGCGCAGGCGGGCCGACGGGGGGTTGGCCGGGAACACCAGGGAAGCGCGATGAAAGGCCCATTGAACCGAAGCGAACTGACGGTCGTGGCGCTGGGCGCCGCGCTGGCCTTCGGGTGGAGCCAGGGGTGGCTTGCCCAGCCGCAGCCGCCGGTTTCGGGAAGCCTGGCCGCGCTGTCGACGGGGGCGCTGGCCGTGGCGATGGCGGCCCTGGTTCTGGCGTTCCGGCGCTGGCGCGCCCTCAACCATCGATTGAAGGATGGCGAGACGGCGCGGGGCGACCTGGAACGGCGGCTCGCCCAGGCCAGCCGGGAACTGGCGGCCGAAAGCGCCGAACGGGCGCGGGCCGAGGAGGCCCGGCTAACGGGCGAATGCCGGTTCGCCGCCCTGATCGAGGATGCGCTGGAATCGATCACCGTGGTGGACGGGGACGGCGTCATCCGCTTCCAGAGCCCGGCCGCCGAGACGATCCTCGGCCGGAAGCCGGCGGCGATGATCGGGGTCAGCGCCTTCGAGTTGATCCATCGCGAGGACCTGGCGCGCGTGCGCGACGCCTTTTTCGCCGGCGTCCGGACGCCGGGCATCATCGTGTCGATGCCGTTTAGGGTCCGCCACGCCGACGGCACGTGGCGGTGGCTGGAAGCCATCGCCCGGAACCGGCTGCACGATCCGGCGGTGCGGGGCGTGGTGATCAATGCCCGCGACGTCACCCCGCGCCGGCAGGCGGAACGCGAGACGCGGCGGCTGGAGAACGAGCTGGCCCACCTGGCGCGGCTGGGCACCATGGGCGAGATGGCGGCCGGCTTCGCCCACGAGATCAACCAGCCGCTGACCGCCATCTACAACTATGCCTGCGGCTGCGTGCGGCGGCTGCGGGCCGGACCGGCGGCGGGGGGCGACCTCTGCGAAGCCCTGGAGGCGACGGCCCGGCAGGCCGAACGGGCCAGCGAGATCGTCCGCCGAATGCGCTGGTTCATCCGCCGCGACGAACCGGAACTGACGCCGCTCGACATCAAGGCCGCGATCGAGGACGCGCTGGGCCTGGTGGAAGGCGAGGCCCGCCACGCCGGGATCGCGGTGCGAAAGACGCTGGCCGAGGCGCTGCCGTGGGTCAAGGGCGACACCGTGCAGATCCAGCAGGCCCTGATCGCGCTGGCCCGGGCGGCCATCGAGGCCATGGCCGGCGACCGCGAGGGCCCCCGCGTCCTGACGCTTCGCACCGCCCTTCTGGCCACCGACGAGGTGGAGGTGGCCGTCGTCGACACCGCCCCCGCCCGGCCGCAGGACGGCCGCGAGCGGCTGATGGCCCCCCTGGCCGCCGGCCCGTCGCGGCGCGCCGGGATCGGGCTTTCCGTCTGCCGCTCGATCGTCGAGCGCCACGGCGGCCGGCTGTCGGTGGCCGCCGACGGCCCGCGCGGCACCGCCGTTTGCTTCACGCTTCGGGTCTTCCACGCCGTGGCCCATGCCGGCCGCTCGCCGGCGGCCGTGGACGGAACGGGCGATGCCGCCGCGGCGGCGCCGTGACCCGGACGGGGACATCGCCAAGGACAGGAACGGCCATGTCGCGCATCTTCAGGTTCATCGCCGAAACCGCCAACTTTTTCCACGGCCTGTTCGGCCACGGCGCCAAGCAGCCGTTCAGCCGCCAGTCGCTGGAGGACCTGATCGGACGCCGGGCGGCCCGCGCCGTGATGGCCGTTCCGGTGATCACCGTCACCCTGTGGCTTTTGTTGTGGGCGGCCGCCAAGCTGTTCGACCTGCCGGAGGGAAGCGACCCCTTCGCCTGGTTCCGGAACGCCGGCGGCCAATAGATTTCGGGGACACCATCGGGATTTTGGGGACACCATACTTATAATTTTGGGGACACCATACTTAATTCCACACTTGAATTAAGTATGGTGTCCCCAAAATTATGGTGTCCCCGAAATCACTAGCTGCCGGCGTCGGCCTGGACGCATTCCTCGACGGCGTCGAAGGGCGTTTGCAGGACGTCGTTGGCGGCCAGCGGGCGTTCGCCCGGATGCAGCAGGGCGCGGCGCACCGCCTCGCGGCCGAGCACGCCATTGAGGACCGGCACCAGCCGGCCGGCGGCCGCGCGCAGCGCCGCCGGATCGGCCGCCTCGGGCAGGGGATGGGTCCACAGGTCCTGGAAAACGGCGTCGCGCAGGCGCGGCGCCAGGCCGCACGCCGAGGCCTGGGCCGGCGGCCCGTCGAACTCGGCAAGCAGGCTGTACGCGGCGCGCGTCGCCCCCCCGGGACCGGCCGGCGCCTCGAAGGAGAACAGCCGGACCGCCACCCGGGGGACCCGCGGGGTCGCCGGCGGCGTCGGCACGGCGAGCGTGCGCACCAGCGGAAAGCCATCGCGGCCGACGCCCTGCGGCGCTTTCGCCGGCCGCCAGCGGGCGGCCGCCTTTTCGCCGCGCGCGATCTGGTTGCGGGTCATCTTGCGGGCCAGGGCGTCGCGCGCCGCCACGGGGTCGAAGGCGTGGTCGATGGCCATCGCCCGATGGCGGTTGGGAATGGCCAGCGTGAACCACTTGTAGGCCTCGACCGGATCGGCCTCGACGTTCCAGCCGTTTTCGTAGATGGTCCCGAGGACGTGCTGCGCGGCCGGATGGCCGTCGTCCGCCGCCTTCTTGTACCACGACAGGGCCTCGCCGGCATCGGCGGGCACGCCGCGGCCGTAGTAGTAGAACCGGGCCAGCGCGAACTCGGCCCCGCCATGGCGGCCGATGCTGGCCGCCAAGCGATACCAGTCGACCGCCCGGCCGTCGTCGCGCCTGACGCCTTCGCCGTTTTCGTAGAGGGTGCCCAGGGCGTACAGCGCCTCGATGTGGCTTCGGGCCGCCGCCTTCTCGTACCATTCCGCGGCCTTTTTGGGATTGCGCGCGACGCCCACCCCCTGGCGAAAGGCCTCGCCCAACAGGAATTGGGCCTGGGGATCTCCGGCGAGGGCTTTCGTCAGCGCCGATTCGTAAACGGTCCTGGCCTCGGCGTCGACGAGGGCCTGCTGGCGGCCCTGCTCGTTCCCGGACAGCAGAACCGCCGCCAGGGCGAGGACCGCCACCCCGCCGGAAAGAGCCATCCAGCGCCGTTTCCATCGACCCGTCATCGGAAAAATCAGTATTTCTTCACGTAGTTGTGGTCGTTCTCGCCGACCCGGCCGCTCTCGCCGCGCCGCGTGTCCGGCCGATCATAGCAGGTCACGCCGGCGAGTTCCCGGTAGCAAAAGAGGGTGGGATGGGGAACCACCTCGTCCTCCTCGCAATAGGTCGTGCCCTGCTCCAGGCGCACCAGCGAGCAATTTTTCCCCGACGCCAGCGAAATGACGTGGTCGGCCATCGTCTTCTCGGTCGTGACGACGGTGGCGCCATCGACGATGGCGTAGGGTGCCGCCGCGCCGCAGGAAGCGATGAAAAGGCATACAAAGGCCGCCGCGACGATTCGCATGACGGTTTTCTCCATTCGACCCCCCTTGGCTTCGGGGTCCCGTATCTCCACATGATTGGTCCGCCGCGGTTAAGGACACGTTAAAGCCCGGGTCCCGCGCGCGGCGCCCGCGACCGGAGGCAACCGACCATGGTGAGCACCCCGACGCCGCTCTGCGATTTCGGCTGGAAGGCCCCCGACTTCAGTCTGCCGGGCATCGACGGCCGCACCTACCGCCTGGCCGACGTGCGTGGCCGGCGGGGCACGCTGGTGATGTTCATCTGCAACCACTGTCCCTATGTGCGGGCCGTCGTCGACCGGCTGGTGCGCGACGTGGCCGCGCTGCGGCCGCTCGGCATCGGCGCCGCCGCCATCATGGCCAACGATACCGTCCGCTATCCCGACGACGCCCCCGACCGGATGCGGGAATTCGCCGCCGAACACGGCTTTTCCTTTCCCTATCTGATCGATGAAACCCAGGAGGCGGCGCGGGCCTACGACGCCGTCTGCACCCCCGATTTCTTCGGCTTCGATGCCGGCCTCGGGCTTCAGTACCGCGGCCGCCTCGACGAATCGGGGCGCCAGCCGGCCGCCCCCGGCGTCCGGCGCGACCTGTTCGAGGCCATGCGCCAGGTGGCGGAAACCGGCCACGGCCCCGCCGAACAGCGCGCCAGCATGGGGTGCTCGATCAAATGGCGCGCCTGACCCAATTTCGGTGACAATTTCGGTGACAGTGCACTAAATTCCGGAACCGTCGCATCACTGCAGCGGGCAGTCGTCTTAGGAATTTAGTGCACTGTCACCGAAATTTGCATAGGGATTTGCCTTCCGGCCGGACGCCGGATATGGTGGCGCCCAAACCGCTGGGCTGCCGATCGCCCGGCGTCGCCCTGGAGTGAATCGTGGCCGACCAAATTCAAGACAGCCTGCTGCGCGAGATCGATGACGAACTGCGTCACGAAAAGTACGCGAAGCTGTGGAAGAAGTATGGCAACTACGTCGTCGCCTTCGCCGTGCTCCTGGTCGTCGGCGTCGCCGGCTATCAGGGGTGGCGGGGCTGGGACCTGAAGACCCGCACCGAGCAAAGCGACCGCTTCCTGGCCGCCCTCGACCTGCGGGCGGACGGCAACCCCGAGGCGGCGCGCAAGGCCCTGGCCGATCTGGCCGGCGACGCCGGCAAGGGTTACGCCACGCTGGCCCGCTTCCAGGAAGCCGCGCTGCTCGAAAGCCAGGGCGACCGCAAGGGCGCCGTCGCCGCCTACGGCGCCCTGTCGAACGACGGCGCGGTGCCGGAATCCTTCCGCCAGATGGCGGTCATCCTGGGCGCCCTGCTGGAACTGGATACCGCCGATCCCGCCGCCCTCACCGAACGCGTCGCCCCCCTGACCGCCGCCGGCAATCCGTGGCGCTTCACCGCGCTCGAGGTCACCGCCCTGCTGGCGGTGCGCGCGAGCAACGTCGACAAGGCGCGCGAGATATTCACCCAGCTTTCCGGGGACGCCCAGACCCCCCAGGGAATCCGGAGCCGGGCCTCGGAAATGCTGGCCATCCTGGGTTAACCGGAAGACAGAGTCGCCGCGGGAGAAGACATGGACGGAAATTGGTGGAGGATCACCCTCGTCGCCGGTCTGGCCGTGCTTGCCGGCGGCTGCAGCTCGTGGTTCGGCGAAAAGGAAGCCCCGCCCCTTCCCGGTGAGCGGCTGTCCGTGCTTAGCCATGCGCAGGTGGTCGAGCCGGACCCCGATCTGGCCGAGACCGAAATCCTTCTGCCGCCGCCGTCGCCCACCCCCGACTGGCCGCAGACCGGCGGCTATGCCAACCACGCCATGCATCACATCGCCATCGGCGACGTGCTGAAGGAGGCCTGGAGCGTCGACATCGGCACCGGCGCCGACGACGAGGAACGCGTCGTCGCCCCGCCGATCGTCGCCGACGGCATGGTCTATGCCATGGATGTGGAGACCGAGGTCTCGGCCTACAGGGCCGACACCGGGGCCCACGTCTGGTCGGTGGACCTGACGCCCGACGACGAGGACGACGGCCACATCAACGGCGGCCTCGCCTTCGAGGCCGGGCGGGTTTTCGTGACGACCGGCTTCGCGCAGGTCGTCGCGCTGGAGGCCAAGACCGGCAAGGAAATCTGGCGGCGCTCCCTCGACGGCCCCATGCGCGTGGCCCCAACCGTGCGTGGCGGGCGGGTTTTCGTCATCACGCTGGAAAACAAGCTGTACGCGCTGAACGCGGCGAACGGGGAAACCCTGTGGAGCTACACCGGCACGGCCGAGATCGCCACCCTGCTGGGCGGGGCCAGCCCCGCCGTCGACGACGACATCGTCGTGGCGCCGTTCTCGTCGGGGGATCTGGTCGCGCTGCGCGTCGAAACGGGGCGCCTGCTGTGGACGGATTCCCTGGTCTCGGCCCGGCGCACCGACGCGGTCTCCACGCTCTCGCAAATCCGCGGGCGGCCGATCATCGACCGCGGCCGGGTGTTCGCGATCAGCCATGGCGACACCATGGCCGCCATCGACCTGCGCACCGGCCAGCGGATCTGGGACAAGCCGATCGGCGGCCTGGAAAGCCCGTGGGTGGCCGGCGACTATTTGTTCGTGCTGACCAACGATTGGGAACTGATCGGCCTGTCGCGCACCAGCGGCCGCGTTTTCTGGGTCCGCCCCCTGCCCCACTTCGAGGACGAGGAAGACAAGGAGGACCCCATCATCTGGACCGGCCCGGTCCTGGCGGGCGACCGTTTGATCGTCGCCGGCTCGCACGGCGAGGCCCTGGCGGTGTCACCCTATGACGGACGCGTCCTCGGACGCCAGGAGTTGCCGGACGGCGTGTCGGTGGCCCCCATCGTCGCCGATGGCACGGTCTACGTGTTGGCCAACGACGCCAGCCTCGTCGCCCTCAGATAGCGCCCGGCGGCGCACAAGATCATGAGCTTCAAGGTTGCCATCATCGGCCGGCCCAATGTCGGCAAGTCGACGCTGTTCAACCGTTTGATCGGCAAGCGTCTGGCCTTGGTCGACGACACCCCGGGGGTGACGCGGGATCGTCGCGAAGGGGCGGCTTCGCTGGGCGGCCTCAAGTTCACGGTGATCGACACCGCCGGGCTTGAGGAAGCGTTCGACGACAGCATGGAAGCCCGCATGCGGACCCAGACCAACCGGGCCGTCGAAGAGGCCGATGTCGCGCTTCTTCTGATCGACGCCAGAAGCGGCCTGACGCCGCTCGATACGCATTTCGCCAAGTGGCTGCGCGGCCGCGGCAAGCCGGCCATCCTGCTGGCCAACAAGTGCGAAGGACGAGCCGGGGCCGACACCTTGTACGAAGCCTATGCCCTTGGGCTCGGCGAACCGATCGCCATCTCGGCCGAGCATGGCGAGGGCATGGTCGAGCTTTTCGACGCCCTGCAGCCTTTCGCCCAGGCCCGCGAAGAGGAAGAGCAGGCCGACGGGGACATGGACATCCTCGACCCCACCGACGAGCGGTCGGACGACCCGACCCTGCAACTGGCCATCGTGGGGCGGCCCAACGTCGGCAAGTCGACCCTGGTCAACCAGTTGCTGGGCGAGGACCGCATGCTGACCGGCCCCGAGGCCGGCATCACGCGGGATTCCATCTCCATCGCCTGGTCGTTCCAGGGCCGGCCGATCCGCCTCATCGACACCGCCGGCCTGCGCCGCAAGGCCAAGGTCAGCGAGAAGCTGGAATCCCTTTCCGTCAACGACACGCTGCGGGCGATCCGTTTCGCCCACTGCGTGGTGCTTCTGATCGACGCCTCGGCGCCCCTGGAAAAACAGGACCTGGCCATCGCCGGCATGGTGGTGGAGGAAGGGCGCGCCCTGGTGCTGGCGGTCAACAAGTGGGACATCCCCGAAGACCGCGACGCCGTGCTGCGCGCCGTTCGCGACCGGATGGAAACGTCGCTGCCCCAGGTCAAGGGCCTTCCCGTGGTGCCGATCTCGGCGCTGACCGGAAACGGCGTTCCCCGGCTGCTGCCGACCGTGCTGCGCACCTACGACGTGTGGAACAAGCGCATCCCCACCGGGCACCTGAACCGCTGGCTGGCCGAGGTCACGGAACAGCACCCGCCGCCGATGGTCCGCGGCCGGCGCCTGCGCCTGCGCTACATGACGCAGGTGAAGGCCAGGCCGCCGACCTTCGTCATCTTCGCCAATGTCCCCGAGGAACTGCCGGACTCCTATGTCCGCTATCTGACCAACGGGCTGCGCGAAACGTTCGACCTGCCGGGCGTTCCCCTGCGGGTCAAGACCCGCAGGGGACGCAATCCCTATTCCAAGGAGTAATCTTCGTCATTCCGGGGCGCGCGGAGCGCGAACCCGGAATCCAGGGTAAGTGACGGAGCGGTTGCCCTGGATTCCCGCGTACGCGGGAATGACGAAGGAAAAGAGGCCCGTCCGACCGCACGACCCCCTAAAACTTCAGCGCCTTGGCCCGGACCACGTTGGGCAGGGCTTTCACCGTCTTCAGGACGGCGTCGTTCACCGGCTCGTCGACTTCGATGAGCACGATGGCGTCGCTGCCGGCCTTGGTCCGCCCGAGGTTGAAGGTGGCGATGTTGATGCCGGCGTCGCCCAGCGCGGTGCCCAGCGCGCCGATGAAGCCGGGCTTGTCCTTGTTGGTGACGAACAGCATGTGCGGCCCGAGTTGGGCGTCCATGGCGATGCCCTTGATCTCGACGATGCGCGGCGTGTTACCGTTGATCAGGGTGCCCGAGACGCTGCGCGTCTGCGCCTCGGTCGTCACCACCAGGCGGATCAGGTTCTGGTAGGGGCTTTTGCGCTCGTGCGTCACCTCGGAGACGGCGATGCCGCGTTCCTTGGCGATCACCGGGGCGCTGACCATGTTGACCGATTCCAAAAGCGGCGACAGCAGGCCTTGCAGGACCACCGCCGTCAGCGGTTTGGTGTTGATGTCGGCGACATCGCCCTCGAACTCGATGGAGACCGCCTTGATCGAGGTTTCCGTCACCTGGCCGGCGAAACTGCCCAACTGTTCGGCCAGTTTCATGTACGGGCGCAGCTTCGGCGCGTCCTCGGCGGAAACCGAGGGCATGTTGAGCGCGTTGACCACCGCCCCGGTCAGCAGATAGTCGGCCATCTGCTCGGCCACCTGCAGGGCCACCTTCTCCTGCGCCTCGGTCGTCGAGGCGCCGAGATGCGGGGTGGCCACCACCTGCTTCATGCCGAACAGGACGCTTTCGGTCGCCGGTTCCTTGGGGAAGACGTCGAGCGCGGCGCCGGCCACGTGGCCCCATTCCAGGGCCGCCTTGAGGTCCGCTTCGACGATCAGGCCGCCGCGCGCGCAGTTGACGATGCGCACGCCCTTTTTCATTTTGGCGATGGACTGGGCGTTGACGACGTTGCGCGTGGCATCGGTCAGGGGCGAGTGCAGGCTGATGAAGTCGGACCGTTCCCACAGCTCGTCCAGCTCGACCTTCTCGACCCCGAGGTCGACGGCACGGTCGGGAGACAGATACGGGTCGTAGGCGATGACCTTCATCTTGATGCCCTGGGCCCGTTCGGCCACCGCCGATCCGATGTTGCCGCAGCCGAAGATGCCAAGCGTCTTGCCCATCAGCTCGACGCCCATGAAGCCCGATTTCTCCCACTTGCCGGCGTGGGTCGAGGCGTTGGCCTGCGGAATCTGCCGCGCCACCGCCATCAGCATGGCGATGGCGTGCTCGGCCGTGGTGATCGAGTTGCCGAAGGGCGTGTTCATCACCACGATGCCGCGCTGGGTGGCGGCGGCGACGTCGACGTTATCGACGCCGATGCCGGCCCGCCCGACGACCTTGAGCTTGGCCGCCGCCGCCAGAATCTCGGCGGTCGCCTTGGTCGACGAACGGACGGCCAGGCCGTCGTAATTGCCGATGCAGGCCTTCAACTCTTCCGGGCTCATCCCGGTCTTGACGTCGGCTTCGATGCCGCGGGCCCGGAAAATGTCGGCCGCCTGCGGCGCCATCTTGTCGGCGATCAGAACCTTCATAATGATTTCTCCCTTAAGCCGCGGTGGCGAGCTCGGCCTTGACCTGGGCGAACGCCCAGTCGAGCCAAGGCAGCAGCGCCTTGAGGTCGGCCAGTTCGATGGTCGCCCCCGTCCAGATGCGCAGGCCCGCCGGGGCATCGCGATAGGCCGCGATGTCGTAGGCCACGCCTTCCTTGTCGAGCAGCGAGGCGATCTTCTTGGCGGCCGCCACCTGCCCTTCGGCATCGAGCTTGAGGAAGGCCGGATCGACCACCTTGAGGCAGACCGACGTGCACGAGCGGATGGCCGGCTCGGCGGCCAGGAAATCGACCCACGGCGTCTTCGCCACCCATTCGGCGACCGCCGCCAGATTGGCTTCGGAGCGCTTGACGAGGGCCGGCAGACCGCCGATCGACTGCGCCCACCTGAGGCCGTCGGCGGCGTCTTCCACGGCCAGCATGGAGGGGGTGTTGATGGTCTCGCCGGTGAAGATGCCCTCGATCAGCTTGCCGCCCTTGGTCATGCGGAAGATCTTGGGCAGCGGCCAAGCCGGCGTATAGCTTTCCAGCCGCTTCACGGCGGCGGGGCTTAGGATCAGCATGCCGTGCTGTCCCTCGCCGCCCAGCACCTTCTGCCAGGAGTAGGTGACGACGTCGAGCTTGGCCCACGGCAGGTCCATGGCGAACGCCGCCGAGGTGGCATCCGCGATGACCAGGCCTTCGCGCTTGTCGGCGATCCAGTCGCCGTTGGGGACGCGCACGCCGGACGTGGTGCCGTTCCAGGTGAAGACGACGTCGCGCGAGAAGTCGACCTTGTCGAGGTCGGGCAGGTGGCCGTAATCGGCCTTGAGCGTGCGCACGTCGGTCAGTTTCAATTGTTTGACGACGTCGGTGACCCAGCCCTGGCCGAAGCTTTCCCAGGCCAGCATGTCGACGCCGCGTTCGCCCAGCAGCGACCACAGGGCCATCTCGACGGCACCGGTGTCGGAGGCCGGCACGATGCCGATGCGATAGTCGGCCGGCACGCCCAGGACGGCGCGCGAGCGTTCGATGACGTCCTGCAGCCGCGCCTTGCCGCCTTTGGCACGGTGCGAACGGCCGATGAACGCGTCTTGGAGCGCCGCCAGAGTCCATCCGGGGCGTTTCGAGCAGGGACCAGAACCGAAATTGGGATTGGTCGGCCGGACATCCGGCCGCAGGGGCGAGGTCATGATTTTATCTCCCTTCCTCACAGAAGGGTCGCAGCCCGTTGGGGGGCCGTGGCCCGGAAACGCTTATAGAGAAGCTCTCGCCGGGCGTCAACAGGTTGTGCGATACCCCCCGAAACCCCCAACAAAAAGGGGGCGATGCATGAGCACACCGCCCCCGGAGGCTACCTCAACGCATCCTAGGGGTTAGGCAGGTTGAGCAGGAAAAGAACCTTGGAGCCGGCCCACCGTTCGCCATTCGCCAGCTTCAGTTCGGCGGCGTCCCGGCCAAGGCAAAGTTGCAGGAAGCGCTCGGCCGAGGCGTGCGTCTTGGCCATGGCATAGTAGTCCGGCGTCTCCAGGCTGAACGAAACCTCGCCCAGATAGATGGCGCCGTCCGCCGCCGCCGCCCATCCCTCCATCTCGATGTCGACGTCGACGCCGCCGTCGAGGTGCAACGTGCCGGGAACGACTTTGTAGCCGAAGGCGGTTTTCGCTTCGAGTTTGGTGTCGGCGGGCAGCCCGGCGGCGAGCAGGGCCGGGAAAATCTTCCCGAAATCGCCGACCGTCCTGGCCCCGATCTCTTCGGGCTTCAGCTTCACGCCCCAGGCGCTTTCGATATAGCCATTCAAGGCGCCGTTCGCCGAGATCGAGATATTCTCCTCGTTGCCGGCCTCGGCCTTGTAGCCCTTGGCGATGGCGAGCTTCGAACCGAGAATCCGGTACAGGTTGTCCGGGCTCATTTCCTTGACGGTCAGGGTGAAGGGATAGACCGGTTTGCCGTCGGCGTACTTGGTCGACACCCGAATCACGTAGCCGGCCTTGCGCAACTTGAAGTCCGGCGTGTCGAAGTATTCCTTGGTCGACACGGCCTCCTTCAATCCCTTCTTGCCGTCGGTAATCTTGAATCCGTTCTTCGCGGCGGCATCCTTCACCTTTTCCCAGACCGCCCTGAATCCCGCCTCGCGGCCGCTCGAAAAATGTTTGGGATCGACCAGGAACTTGAACTCGCGGCTGGCGATTTGGCGCAGGGGCTGCCACTTGGCGAGGTTGCGCTCCCACAGCGGACCGGCATCCGCCGCCGCCGAGGGCTTCGTCGCCTGCGGTTCGGCCGCCGAGAGCGGCGAAACCACGGCCGCGGCCAGCAATCCGGCCGCCAACAGGCAGGGGATCACCCCGGCCATGCGCGATCTGTCGAATGTCCTTCCTTGCGTCATCTTTCCTCCTCCCGTGCTGCTTGTTTTTTGCCGTCTTCAGCCATGGAACGCACCGCGGACTCCGCCGTCGGCGGCCTGCCGCCCGCTATCGGAACGGGTGGTGCGTTTCAGATTATCGCGATGATAGCGTTCCGCCCTCAGAACGCCAAATTATCGTTTGTTATGAGATCGATAAGATTATCTTATCCTGGCGGCGGCCAGTCAGAACCCGTAGTACCAGGGCAGCACCAGCGAGGACGCCGCCCACAGAAGAACGATCAACGGCGCCCCCGCGCGGGCGAAATCGAGGAAGCGGTTGTGCCCCGGCCCCATGACCAGAAGATTGGTCTGATAGCCGAGCGGCGAGGCGAACGAACAGTTGGCGGCGAACACCACCGCCACCGCGAAGGCGGCCGGCGAAACATGCAGTTCGGCCGCGATGCTGACCGCGATCGGCGTGAACAGAACGGCGCAGGCGTTGTTGCTGATGACGTTGGTGAAGGCGGCGACGATCAGGAACAGCGCCGAAAGCACCAGGGCCGGATTGCTGCGGCCCAGGGCATCGCCCGCCAGCTGGGCCAGGAACGACGCCCCCCCGCTTTCCTGCAGGGCGACGCCCATGGCCAGCGAGGCGCCGATGGCCGTCATGATGCGCGCATCGACGGCCCTGAGCGCCTGGCGGACGTTGAGAACCCCCGTCGCCACCATCGCCACGGCGCCGATCAGCGACGCCGTGACGATCGGCATCATGCCCGAGGCCGATACCCCGATCACCGCGAGGAAGATGAGGGCCGCCCGCTTGGCGTGGTCCAGCTTGGGCAGCATCTCGGCCGACCAGGCGATCAGCACGACGTCCGGATCGCGTTTCAGGCCGTCGACGTCCTCGGCCCGCCCCTGGACCAGCAGAACGTCCCCCGCCGCCAGGCGGATGTCGGTCATCTGCATGCGGATCATCCGCGACCGCCGCTGGATGCCGAGAACGATGCAGTGGGTCTTGTAGCGGAAACCGATCTGCGCCAGCGTTTGGCCGATCATCGGCGAGGCCGGCACCACCATCACCTCGGCCAGGACCCGCTCGCCGCTGCGCCAGCGCTGCTCGTCGTCCTCCTCCGGCGGCGTCCCGGCGCCGAGATCGGGGTCGAGAAGCCCCGGGTCGCGGGTCAGCACCTCGGTCAGGGCCTTGCGCGTCGCCGCCACCACCAGCACGTCGCCGGGACGGATCGCCACCCCCTCGAACGGCGGCAGAAACGCCTCTTCGTCGCGCTGCACGACCCTGACCGTCATGTCGCCAAGGTCGGCGAAGATGCCGCCGGGCGCCGTCTTGCCGACCAGGTGCGAATCGGCCGAAACCGAAAGCTGGGCGATGAACTGCTTGCCGCCGCCGGGAAGCAGGCTTTGCACCAGCGAGGCGCGGTCGGGCAGCAGCCGCGGCGCCGCCAGCAGGATGTAGAAATACCCGATGCCGGCCAGGATCACGCCGGGGACGGTGAAATCGAAGAAGCCGAGCGGCGCCTCGCCCAGGCTGACCAGCGCCCCGCTGACCAGCAGATTGGTGCTGGAGCCGACCAGCGTGGTCATGCCCCCCAGGATGGCGGCGAAGCTCAGGGGGATCATCAGCTTGCTGACCGAGATGCGAAAGCGGCCGGCCAGGGCCTGCATGATGGGGATGAACATGACGACCACCGGCGTATTGTTGAGGAAGGCGCTGAACGCCGCGGCCGCCCCCAGAACGAGCGCCATGGCCACCGCCCCGCTGCCGCCGCCCAGGTTGAGAAGAATGCGCGTGGCGTGGTCGATAAGGCCGGTGCGCACGATCCCCTGCCCCACCACCAGAAGCGCCAGCACGGTGATGAGGGCCGGGTTGGCGAATCCTTCGAGAATGCGGGTCGGGTCCAGCCGGTTGCCGCCCTCGCCGTCGGGCACCGGAAACACGCCGAAGACGAGCAGCAGCGCGCAGACGACGCCGATCGACGTCACCTCCATCGGCAGCCGTTCCGTGGCGAACAGCGCCAGCGCGCCCAGAATGATCGCGAAGGCCGCCCACATATGCAGCGATTCGATGCCGATGCCGGCCATTGTTCCCGTTTCCCCCTCGCGCCCCGTCGTCCCGGGGTCGCATCGTCCCGACGCCAGCATATGGGGAAGCGTTTGCGGTTCCACCAGCCGGCCTTTGCGCGGGCCGGCGGACCTTGGCTTGGGTCGCGGTTCGGACTAGGGTGTCGTCACCCCAGAGACGCCGCGGAGACGAACCTTGCCATGAGCCTCCACACCTATCCCCTGACCGCCGTGATCGGCGATTATTCCCGGTCCGTCGGCGGGCTGGCGGTTTCCGCGGTTCCCTTCGCGGTGGCGCCGTCGAGACCGCTGGTCACCTATCTGTTCGGCACCCTCATCGCCGTCTTCGCGGTGTACAGCCTGAGGACGCTGGCGCGCCATTTCACCCGCGTCGAGGTCGCAAACGACGCCATCAGCATCAACCTGCCGACCTTCCGGCGGATCGCCTGGACGGAGGTCGAGGCCCTGCGCCTGCGCTTCTATTCCACCAGGCGCGACCGTTCGCGCGGATGGTTCCAGCTGACCATCGCCGGGCCCGGCCGCGGCGTCGTGATCGATTCGACCATCACCGATTTCCATGGCATCGTCGCCAGCGCGGCCGCCGCGGCCGCGCACAACGGCATCGCGCTGGACGAGGCGACGGCCGCCAACGTCGCCGCGCTGACCAGCGCGTCCGCGATTCCCGGCCGGTAACCGGCCGTTCCGCTCAGGGTTTCGCCTTTTCGAGCCGCTCGACCTTGATCGGCGCCCCGGCCGCCACCGCGTGCAACTTATGTACGTCGTCGAGCGCCCGCCCCCAGACGTTGCTGGGCGAGGCCAGGCGGATTTCGTCGCCCTGGGAAATGGGGGTCGGGCCGAAGCCGATGGCGATGGCGTCGCCGTCGGTCCAGAAGGCCAGCTCGCCGGGTTCCATGACGGTGCGGGCGTCGGATTCGCGCGGCACGCTGACCGGCGTCGCGAAATAGACCTCGTCGCCCCAGGTCATGGCCGACGCCTTGAAGGGCGCGGCCTTGTAGAGGGCGTCGGCGGTCGGCGTGTCAAACAGTTCGGCCCGGATGACCACGTCGCCGATCGTCAGGCGCAGCGTGCGCATGGCCTTCCTCCTTCCCAGTTCTTCCCTAGCGGCGTCAGCATGACGACCGGCGCCGCGTTTGGCAAGCGCCCGAAGGCGTCGGGGGACCGGCACGCGCCCCCCTTTTTCGCCTGACGGCAGATGACCGGCCCGGCGTTTCGTGCTATCCGGGGATGCAACGCCGTTGATCGAGGAAACACCCAGAAAATGCCCACCGCGCGACACAAGGCCCGGGCGTCCGCCCGGCCGGAACCCCAATGGGCCGACGACATCTTCAAGGCCTTCGTCGAGCTTGACGTCCGCCAGGTCGCCTACGTTCCCGACGCCGGCCATACCCGGCTGATCGAGGCCTGCAACGCCGCCAACGCCATGCGGGCGGTTTCGCTGACCACCGAGGAGGAGGGCGTGGCCCTCTTGGCCGGCGCCTGGCTGGGCGGCCAGCGCGGCGCCCTTCTGATGCAAAGCAGCGGGGTCGGCAACTGCATCAACACGCTGTCCATGACCCGCGCCTGCCGCTTCCCGCTGCTCATGGTGGTGACCATGCGCGGCGAGTGGGGCGAAACCAACCCCTGGCAGGTGCCGATGGGCCAGACGGTGGCCGACACGCTGAAGCTGCAGGGCGTCATCGTCCACGTCGCCACCACCGCCGCCGACGTCGGCCCGATGATCGCGGCGGCCGGCAGCATCGCCTTCAACGGGCCGGCGGCGGCCGCGGTGCTGATTTCGCAGCGTCTCATCGGAACCAAGGAATTCAAGGGCTGAGCCATGAAGACGTCATCGAAGTCCAAGCTTCTCGATCGCCGCCACGTGGTCGGCCGCCTGCTCGAAGACCGCGGCGATCTGCTGGTCGTCGCCGGCCTCGGGGCGCCGGCCTGGGACATCACGGCGGTCGGCGGCGACAACCCGCTCAACTTCCCGCTGTGGGGCGCCATGGGCTCGGCCGCCATGGTCGGCCTCGGCCTGGCGCTGGCCAAGCCCGAGCGGCGGGTGCTGGTGGTGACCGGCGACGGCGAGATGCTGATGGGCGTCGGCGCGCTGGCCACCATCGCCGTGCAGGCGCCCGTCAACCTGGCCATCCTGGTCATCGACAACCAGCACTACGGCGAGACGGGCATGCAGGAAACCCACACCGGGCACGGCGTCGATCTGGCGGCGATGGCGGCCGGCGCCGGCATCCCCTTCACGGCGACGATCCGCGGCGAGGCCGAGCTGGAAGCGGCGGTGCCGGTCATCCGCGGCACGAAGGGCCCGGTCTTTTACGTCGCCAAGGTCAAGGCCGACACGCTGCCGAAGATCCTGCCGCCGCGCGAGGGCGCCTACCTCAAGGACCGCTTCCGGGTGGCGCTGCTGGGCGACGCCGCCGTGCTTTGAAAGAGAAGATCCCCCGCCGGCGCAATACCGGCGGGGGCTTGCAAGGCAGACTTCAGGCCGCCCGGAGCATGCGCTCCTTGCCCTGCTGGCGGGCGTATTCGACGAATGCGCGGTCCTGCTTGAACGTGTGCTCCTTGAGCCAGTCCGCGAGGTAAACGAACAGGTCCTTGCCGGCCGATTCGTCGCCGCTCGCGAAGCGGATCCGCAACCGGTCGTACCGATCCAGCAGATCCTTGTGCATCTTCATGTGCTGATCGAGGCGGGGATAGACGATGCGGCTCATCAGCCGCTCCTCGTCGGCGAAGTGGCGCGCCGCCAGTGAGCCGAGATCGCCCACCAGCTTGCCGGCCGCCTGCGCCCCATCCCCCGTCATCATCTGGGCATAGGCCTCGTTGACGAGGTCGACCAGCCGCCGGTGGTCGCGGTCGATTTCGGCGACTCCGCAGGCCATGTCGTCGGACCAGTCCATCAGCTTCATCTGCGACGGGTCGGCCCGCACCTGGTCGAGGAACTTCGCGACCTCGATGCGCAGCAGTTCCGCCTGGCCCGACAGTTCGGTCGCCGAGTTGCGGATCTGGGTGGCCGCCGCGCCAGTCTCGGTGGCCGCCGCATTCACGCCCCCGATGTTGGAGGACACCTCCTGGGTGCCGGCCGCCGCCTGCTCGACGTTGCGGGCGATCTCCTGGGTGGCCGCGCCCTGCTGTTCGACCGCCGCCGCGATGGTCGAGTTGATCTGGTCGACATCCCGGATCGTCTTGGTGATCGCCTCGATCGCCGCCACCGCCTCCTGGGTCGAGGACTGGACGCCGGCGATCTGCGAGGCGATCTGGTCGGTCGCCTTGGCCGTCTGGTTGGCCAGGTTCTTCACCTCGGAAGCGACCACCGCAAAGCCCTTGCCGGCGTCCCCGGCCCTGGCCGCCTCGATGGTGGCGTTGAGCGCCAGCAGGTTGGTCTGCTCGGCGATGTCGGTGATGAGGTCGACGACGTCGCCGATCTTCTGGGCGGCTTCGGCCAGGCCCTGGATCTTGACGTTGGTCTCGCCGGCCTGCGCGACGGCGCCGGCGGCGATGGAAGAAGCCTGCCCGACGTGCCGTCCTATCTCGCCGATCGAGGAGGACAGTTCCTCGGCCGCCGAGGCGACGGTTTGCACGTTGGCCGAGGCCTGCTCCGACGCCGAGGCCACGGTCGTCGCCTGGGCGCTCGCCTCGTTGGCCGTCGAGGCCATCTGTTCCGAGGACGCCTGCAGTTCGGCCGCCGCCGAGGTTACGGTCTGGATGACGCCGCCGACGCTCCCTTCGAATTCGTCGGCCAACCGGCGCATGGCGGCGCGGCGCTCCTCCTCGACCCGCTTCTTCTGCGCCACCTGTTCGGCCTCCAGTTCCCTCGTGCGGATGGCGTTGTTCTTGAACACCTGGACCGCCTTGGCCATGTCGCCGATCTCGTCGCGGTTCTCGGTCGCCGGGATGGCGATGTCGAGCCTGCCGCCGGCCAGATCGCTCATGGCGCCGGTCATGGCGCCGACCGGCCGCGTGATGCCGCGCGACACGACGAAGGCGAACAGAAGGCCGACGACAAGGGCCACCGCCGACAGGACAAGCGTCATCAAGGCCAGCCGTTCGAACAGCGCATTGGTCTCGACCACGGCCTGCTTCAGGCTCGCCTGCTGCGAAACGACGGTCGCCGCCGCCAGTTTCGCCATGTCGCCGCCGGCCATCGCCAACGTCTCGAACACCAGGCGGTCGAGATCCAGGGCCAACACCGACATCTGCTCGAACGCGGCCACGTATTGGCCAGTCAGGTCTTCGGATTCCATGGCCAACCGCTTGCGCTCGGCATGCTCGAGCCGCTCGGCCAGCAACGCGACCTCCCTGCGGAAGGCGGCGACCCGTTCCCCCGTCTCCGTCTTCAACTTCTCGCTGGGAGACGCCAGATAACGGGCCGCCGACAGGCGGGCCATCATCAGTTTCTCCTGGGTCAGGCCGGCCATGGCGGCGGCCTCGTTGTCGCCGTCTTTGATCGCCGAGGCGATGATGGCCGAGATGTTCTTGCTGGCCGCCGGTCCGGTGACCTCCATGCCCTCGGTCACCAGCTTCTCGCGCTGGGCGCGCTTGACGACGACCTCTTCGAAGGCCTTGCCATAGTCGTCGACGAGGGCCCGCATCTTCTTCAGGTTGGCGTTGCGCTCGGCGTCCCTGGCGTTCTTGATGCCGTCGTCCAGTTCGTCCCGCAAAAGGCCGACCAGTTCGCGGGCGCGCTTCAACTCGGTTTCGCTACCCTTGTCATAGTAGACGTAGGCGTTGCGCCGGAGGCCGACGACGTTGCGTTCGGCAACCGCCACGGCGAGCGCGTTGCCCGAAACCTTGGCGTAGTCGTCGAGCGCATTCGTCCCCTGGTGAACGCCGTCGTAAGCCAGCCACGCCACCACGCACAGCAGCGCCAAAACCACCGCGAACCCGGCGTAGATCCGGGTTCCCACCCGAAAACGTCCCATCAGCTTGTTCATGATTTCCCTCGGAAAAATTATTTTTTTATCCCGGGAAGGCGATACCGATACCTTTCCGGCTACTGGGAACGATATGCGGAAAAAGTGTCGTTCACGTTTCAGCCGGATGATCAGATGGTTTCAGTGATGGCACAAATCGATCTTGATTTGTTCGCCACAGCCAACATTGGGGCGTTACGGGGAAGCGGGAAAACGGCCGGCGGCCGGGCCTACTCCGCGTTCTCCAGGTAGGCCTCGACGTCCATCGGATAGACGGCGAAGTTCTGCTGGCCGCGCAGGATCGAGAGATAGAGGTTGAGCAGGGCCTCGCCCTCCTGGCCGACCACCACGGGAGGCGAGGACATCGGCTTGCGCGCCGCGAACCAGTCGGTGGAGAGCACGCAGACGCCGTGCACGTGGGTATCCACCCTCTCCAGCCCGCCCAGGAGCGCGCCGACGAAGTCGTCGTACGACCGCCCGAGGCCGCGCTGGCGGAAGGCCACCACGTAGGAGCGCGGCGGCACCGTGCTGATGCGCTTTTCCGACACCACCTTCTTGCTGCCGCCGACGTCCTCGTAGCGCGAGATGACGACGTGCTTGCGGCTGCCGATCTCGCGCAGCCCCTTGATGTCGTCGAGCGAGGCGTCGAGCTCCTTGGGCGTCAGCGTCGCCTTGACCTCGATGGTGGCATAGACGCTTTCCACCGGGAACACCGACGGGCCGAAGGCCGAAGGGATGGGCGAATTGAAGAAGTTGTCGTAGATGACGATGTCGACCTGCTCGCTGACCTGCCCCCTGGAGGAGACGACCACCCCGTTGCCGATGGAGAACCGCTTGGGCAGCACCCGCTCCAGGGCCGACTTGATGATCTCCTCGGCGATCCGCCCGCGCTCGCCATAGTGGGGCATGAGGGCGGCCAGTTGGCGCTGCGATTCGTCGGCCAGCAGGCGCAGCGAGGACACGTAGGAAAGGTGCTGGGCACGCCGCTGATCCGCCATCGGTCCTCCAGGCGCCACAAGACAATGGTGCGGGCGGCCGGACTTGAACCGGCAAGGCCGAAGCCGAGGGATTTTAAGTCCCTTGCGTTTACCAGTTTCGCCACGCCCGCGAGGCCCCCGAAAGTATCGGCCCCGGCGGGGCCGCGCAAGCGGCACGGCGGACGGTCTTACCTCTGCCCGACCGTCTTTCGCGGCCGCCCCCCCTTGGCGCCGTTGCGCCGGGCCGCCGCGGCCTTGGCCGCCGACCGCGCCGCCCCGGCCTTTGCGGCCCGCTGGCGGTCCATCCACGCCTTGGTGCCAAACAAGCCGGCCAGCAGGCCCGGCACGCTGGCGTCCACGTCCAGCCGTTCCCAGTGCAGGCCAAGGCCAAGGCCGAGGACCTCGGTTTCGGCGAGATCCTCGTCGTTCGCCTCCTCCAGCCCCTGCACCCGGCGGGCCGGAAAGGCGAAACTGCAGCCGTTGGTCAGTTCGACGATCACCCGGCCGCTCGCCGCGTCGTAGCGGGCGGACTTGGCGCGCGGCTCGCTCGCCAGCACCTGCCGGCCGCACGCCTCGGCCTCTTCCATCTGTTTGATGAACTCGTCAGCCATGAATCTCTCTCCACTTGGCCATGGCGAAGATCACGAAGCGGAAGCCGAACGCGCGATGCATCGTCACCAAGGAAAATAACCCATCGTGGTTAGGTTTTCAAGCATTCCGGGTTGGTGGCCGCTTGAGCCGGTTTCGCCGCGCCCGCGAGGCCAAGCGTGGGTATCGGGGCCGGTCAACCGGCGCAAGCCGGTTGCGAGCCCCGCCACGATGCCCTTGCGCCCGCCCAATAAATACGCTTAGTGTCGACGTCATGCGGAAGTTGCGGCTTTTTTGTTCACATCGGCCGCTGAACTGCCGGTCGCATTTTCTTCGGCCCCAGGGGTCGAAACAGGGGGACCTGCGACGCGGTGGAAACGAAAACATCGAAGGTCACCGTATTTCGAGGGAGAGGGTTGCTATGTTGAAGAAAAGTTTGGCCCTGATTGCGGCCGGGACGGTGTTGTGCGGTTTCTCGGCAAGCGCCGCGGACTACTACGGCACGCTTCAGAAGATCAAGGAATCCGGCACCATCGTGCTCGGCCATCGCGAGTCCTCGGTGCCGTTCGCCTATATCGGCCCCGACCAGAAGCCCATCGGCTATTCCATGGACCTGTGCGCCAAGATCGTCGAGGCGGTGAAGGCCGAACTCAAGCTCGAGAAGCTTAACGTCAAGTACGTGCCGGTGACGCCGCAGACCCGCATTCCGCTGATCGCCAACGGCAATATCAATATCGAGTGCGGCTCGACGACCAATACCCTGACCCGCCAGCAGCAGGTCGACTTCGCCTACACCACCTACCTCACCGGCACCAAGCTGCTGGTCAAGAAGTCGTCGGGCATCAAGGAAGTCGAGGACCTGAAGGGCAAGGCCATCGCGCTGGCCCAGGGCACCACCAACGAGCGCGCCATCAAGGAAGCCATCGCCAAGCTCAAAATCGCCGACGTCAAGATCCAGAACGTCAAGGATCACGCCGAGGGCTTCCTGGCGCTGGAAACCGACCGCGTCGACGCCTATTCGACCGACGACATCCAGTTGTACGGGCTGATCGCCAAGGCCAAGAACCCGGCCGATTACGCAGTGGTCGGCCGCTTCCTGTCGTTCGACCCCTACGCGCTGATGCTGTCGCGCGACGACTCGGCCTTCCGCCTGCTCGTCAACAAGACGCTGGCCGCCCTGTTCCGCACGGGTGAGATCGAGCAGCTCTACACCAAGTGGTTCATGTCGCCGATTCCCGGTGGCACGGCGCTCAACGTGCCGATGGACGGCACGCTGAAGACCAACTTCATGGTCCAAGCCTTCCCCGAGTGACGGCAGGGCATAAAGGCCGGGGCGCCCAGGCGTTCCCGGCCTTTCCTTTCCCGTCCCTCCCCCGCGCACGACCGGATCGCCATCCATGAAATACAACTGGAACTGGGGCATCCTGTTCACGGAGCCCTATTTCGGCTGGCTCGTTTCCGGCATCGAGTGGACCCTGATCGTCTCGACCGTCGCCTGGATCATCGCGTTCTCCGTGGGATCGCTGGTCGGCGTCGCGCGGACGGTCAACTCGTTGCCGGTGCGCGCCGTCGCCACCGCCTATGTCGAGCTTTTCCGCAACATCCCGCTTTTGGTGCAGATGTTCATCTGGTTCTACGTCGTGCCCGAACTGGTGCCCGACGGACTGGGCCGCTGGATGAAGCGCGACATGCCGTTCCCCGAGGCCACCAGCGCCATCCTGTGCCTGGGCACCTATACCGCGTCGCGCGTCGCCGAGCAGGTGCGCGCCGGCATCGAATCGATCCCGCGCGGCCAGACGGCGGCCGGCCTGGCCATGGGCCTGACCCTGGCCCAGGTCTATCGCTATCTGCTGGTGCCGGTGGGCTATCGCATCATCGTGCCGCCGCTGACGAGCGAGTTCCTGACCATCTTCAAGAACTCGTCGCTGGCCCTGACCATCGGCGTCGGCGAGGTGCTGATGCAGGCCCGCCAGATCGAGAACTACACCTTCCAGGGCTTCGAGGCCTTCACCGCCGCCACCCTCATCTACGTCGTGGTGACCCTGGTGGTGGTGTTCGCCATGGACCGCATCGAGAAGCGGGCCCGCATTCCCGGCTATGGCGTGCAGGGGAGGAAATGATGGGCGCTTTCGATTTCGGCGCCATCGCCCGCGCGCTGCCCTATCTGTGGGACGGCATGCAGCTGAGCCTGCTTCTGACCGGGCTGTCGGCGGCGGGCAGCATCGTGCTGGGCACCATCCTGGCCCTGATGCGCCTTTCCGGCATCCGGCCGCTCGAATGGATCGGCGCCATCTGGGTCAATTTTTTCCGCTCGCTGCCCTTGCTGCTGGTCATCTTCTGGTTCTACTTCCTGGTTCCCCTGATCGCCCAGCGCCAGGTCGACGCCTTCCAGTCGGCCCTGGTCGGCTTCGTGCTGTTCGAGGCCGCCTACTATTGCGAGATCATGCGTTCCGGCATCCAGAGCATCTCGCGCGGCCAGGCGTGGGCCGGCTACGCCCTGGGGCTGCGCTATTCGCAGACCATGCGCTTCATCGTGCTGCCGCAGGCCTTCCGCAACATGCTGCCGGTTCTGCTGACCCAGACCATCATCCTTTTTCAGGACACCTCGCTGGTCTTCGTGGTGGGGCTGGCCGACTTCATGACCTCGGCGGTCACCGTGGCGCAGCGCGACGGCCGGCTGATGGAGCTCTACGTCTTCGCGGCGGCGGTCTATTTCCTGATGTGCTACGCCTCGTCGCTGTACGTCAAATTCCTGCGCAGAAAGATGCACCAATGATCGAGATCCAACACGTCAACAAGTGGTTCGGCCCCTTCCAGGTGCTCAAGGACTGCACCAGCCACGTCGAGAAGGGCGAGGTGGTAGTCATCTGCGGGCCCTCGGGTTCGGGCAAGTCGACGCTGATCAAGTGCGTCAATGGGCTGGAGCCCTTCCAGGAGGGAACGATCGCCGTCGATGGCGTCTCGGTCGGCGACAAGGCCACCAACCTGCCGAAACTGCGCAGCCACATCGGCATGGTGTTCCAGAACTTCGAACTGTTCCCGCACAAGACGGCGGCCGAAAACATCGCGCTGGCCCAATTGAAGGTGCTGGGCCGCAGCGAGGACGAGGCCAGGGCCCGCGGCAAGCTGCTGCTGGACCGCGTCGGCCTGGGCGAGATGGGCCACAAGTATCCGAGCGAACTGTCGGGCGGCCAGCAGCAGCGCGTCGCCATCGCCCGCGCGCTGGCCATGGACCCCATCGCCATGCTGTTCGACGAACCGACCAGCGCGCTCGACCCCGAGATGATCAACGAGGTGCTGGACGTCATGCAGGAGCTGGCCAGGGACGGCATGACCATGATGGTGGTGACCCACGAAATGGGCTTCGCCAAGCGGGTGGCCGATCGCGTCGTCTTCATGGACCAGGGCGAGATCGTCGAGGACGCCACCAAGGAAGACTTCTTCGGCACCCCCCGAAGCGAGCGCGCCCAGCAGTTCCTCTCGAAGATCCTGCACCACTAGGAGGTGCGCACGAAAGCCTGGTTTCGTCATTCCCGCGAAGGCGGGAATCCAGGACCACCGCTCCGTCGCTTGCCCTGGACCCCCGCCTGCGCGGGGGTGACGGGGATAGGAAGGTGAAAGGGTCTGCCCTAAGGATGGCCGCAGCCCGGCGTCCTCATTCCGGCGGCAGGCCGATCCAGGAGCGGGCGGCGTTGCGGTCGGTGAAGACCTCGATGCGGCCATCGTTCCCGCTCAGCGTCTTGAACTGGCGCAGGGCACCGTAAACCACATTGCGCGCCGGCACGTAGAAGGCCAGCCGTCCGGTCATCCGCGGCAGGGCATCGGACGCGATGAACTCGACGACCGCCACCGTTTCGTCGAACCACAACCGGTGATCCGTCACCGCCGTGCAGTCGACCAGCGTGCGGAACTCCGGCCGGACGCGGGGATCGGCCCGCGCCGACGCCATGGCGGCGCGCACATCCGCCAGGGTGACGGTTCCCGAATAGGACGAGAAGATCACCCCGCGCTCGACGTCGATCCGATAGCTTGCCGCCATGGAACCCCACCCGAAACCGGACCCGGTAATGCCGGCCTCTTCCCCCTCGGCCCTATTGTAGCCTAACGGCAGGCCGCGGGGGAAAGATGTCGATACCGTTTCGGCTCCGACAGACAAGGTCGATTGACAGGGGAACAAATCGATGCCGCCATTCTCAAAAAATGAGGGGCTTGGCCTCGATTTCGATTTTGGCGTAATCTTCATAAAGGGAGACACAACCATCGAGCAACTTTGCTTTGCGCGGCCCGAAGCGCGGGCTCGGCCCAGCGAAAGGAGACGTATCCGCCCGTCTTGATTTCCCCACCCATCGAACAGCCAACGGAGGAGGACATGCAAGCTAACGCCTTTGGGAGAGCGATCGCCGTTTCTGTCTTGGCCCTTTCTTTCGCCGGATCAGCCGTTGCTGCCGATTATCCGACCAAGGACGTCCGCATGGTCGTGGCCTGGGGGGCCGGCGGCGGCACCGACGGCATCGTCAGGAAGATTTCCAACATCGCCGAGAAGGCGCTGGGGAAAGCCGTCTACGTCGAGAACATCGAGGGGGGCCTGAGCGCCACCGGCGTCATGGACGTCATGAAGGCCAGGCCCGACGGCTATAACCTGGCCAGCCTGACCTACGACAGCGTCATCACGGTTCCCTGGCAGAAGCTGCTGCCCGGCTACAGCCTGGACAAGCTGAAGCTCATCTGCCGGATCACCAGCGAGCCGGACGCCATCATGGTGCGCGGCGACGGCCCGTACAAAACCCTGGCCGACCTCATCGCCGCCGCCAAGAAAGACCCCGGCAAGATCAAGCTCGGCATCCAGGGCGTGGGCTCGCGGGTCCATCTGGCCATGCTGCGCTTCCAGGACGCCACCGGCACCAAGTTCAACCTGGTGTCCTACCCCGGCGGGGCGGCGCCGCAGAAGGAAGCGATCCTTTCCAAGGAGGTCGCGGCGGTGATCACCAGCCTCGGCGATTTCGCCTCGCTGATCCAGTCGGGCGACGTGCGCGGCGTCGCCGAGCTTTCGGACGCCCGCAACGCCACCTATCCCGACGTCCCGACTGCCAAGGAGCTTGGCGTCGACATCCAGATCGGCAGCTTCATCCTGCTGGCCGCCCCAGCCGGCACCCCGGACGACATCGTCCAGAAGCTCGAAAAGGTCTTCAAGGACGCCCATGAAAGCCAGGAGTTCCGCAAGTGGCTGGCGACGACCGGCGTGTCGCCGACCTGGCTGGGCTCCGCCCAGGTCACGCCATGGGCGATGGATACGCAAAAGCAGTTCTTCACCATGATGGACGGCCTGGTGAAGCAGGGCGTCCTCAAGAAATAGGCCGTGGCCGAGTGGCTGAACGGGCCCCGTCCCCCTTTCGCGGGGGTGGGGCCTCCTTTCTGCTTTCGGGAGATGGTGCCTTGAACGAAAAGCCGAAAACCGCGCTCGGCGGGGAGGTCGTTCTTCCCGTCGTCCTTATCGTCGCCTCCGTGGCCTATTCGATCGAAGCCCTGCGCACGCTGCGCCCCTTCCAGGAGGGGACGGCGGGCCCGTCGTTCTTTCCGATCGTCATTTCGGCGGTCATGCTGGCCGCCCTGGCGTCTCTTCTGTGGAGCTCCCTCAAGGGCCGGAAGAAAAAGGGCGAAGCGGTGGCGCTCGCCGAGCCGATCAAGGTCGTCCTGGTGACCGTCGGCTACATCGCGCTTTTCCAGCCGGCCGGGTACTTCCTGTCGACGACGGCCTATGTCCTGGCCCTGCTTTACGTCTTCCGGTTCAAGGCCCGGAACGTCTTCGTCACCGTTTTGTGGGCTCTTCTCATCGCCGGGGCCTGCTTCGTCCTGTTCTCGGAAATCTTCCGCATCCGGCTGCCGAAACTCGGCGGGATCATCTAAATGGAATCGCTGCTTGGAGTGCTCAACGGCTTTGCCGCCCTCGCCGAGCCCATGACCTTTGTCGCCATGGTCATCGGCTTCCTGATCGGCACCTTTTTCGCCGCCGTGCCCGGGTTGACGTCGGCCCTGGCCATCGCGCTGCTGCTGCCCTTGACCTACAGCCTCGACGTCGTCGTCGCGCTGGTGATGTGCGCGTCCATCTTCATGGCCGGCATGTATGCCGGCAGCATCACCGCCATCACCATCAACATTCCCGGCGCCCCCGCCAACATGATGACCTGCCTCGAGGGGTCGCCGCTGATGAAGAGGGGCCTGGGCGCCAAGGCGCTCGGCCACGCCGCGCTGGGCTCGATGGTGGGCGGCGTGATCGGCGCCCTTCTGCTCATGTTCGTGGCGCCGCTGATGGTGAAGCTGGCGCTGCTCATCCGCACGCCCGGCAAGTTCTCGCTGATCCTGTTCGCCCTCATCGTCATTGTCATCGCGAGCCGGAAGTCCTTCGCCAAAGGAACCATCGCCACCGTTCTCGGCGTCATGATCGCCACCGTCGGCATCGACGTCATGGAACCGGTCGCCCGGTTCACCTTCGGGATCGACCTGTTCGTCGAAGGCATCAACATGATGCCGCTGATCATCGGCACCTTCGCCATCAGCGAGTTGCTGATCCAGTCCGAGCGAAACCACCACGAGGCCGTCATCGCCGAGGGCGCGGAGGCGAAGATCCGCCGGCGCGATTTCCTGCCGACCCTGGCCGACATTCGCGAGATCGGGCTTTTCACCTACCTCAAAAGCTCGCTCATCGGCTTTCTGATCGGGGTGCTGCCCGGGGCCGGCGGCTCGATGGCGGCGTTCGTGTCCTATGCCGAGGCGATGCGCGCCTCCCGGCGGCCGGAGAAGTTCGGCGACGGATCGATCGAGGGGATCGCCGCCGCCGAATCGGCCAACAACTCGATGTGCGGCGGCGCCTTCGTCCCCATGCTGACCTTCGGCATCCCCGGCGATCCGACCACCGCCATCGTGCTGGGCGTGCTCGTCATCAACGGCCTGCAGCCGGGACCGATGCTGTTCGCCAACCAGTTCGACCTGATTTCCCCGATGTTCGCGTCGCTCTTCGTCAGCGCGCTGGTCCTCATTCCGCTGACGCTGTTCGCGCTGGGCCCCTACTTCATCAAGATCGTGAGCATCAACAAGGCGGTGCTCTATTCCGGCATCGCCGTCGTCGCCGTGGTCGGCGGCTATGTGGCGACGTTCTCGATCTTCCAGATGTCGCTGACCCTGGCCTTCGGGGTGATCGCCTATTTCCTGCGCAAGCAGGAGTATCCCACCGTGTCCATGCTGCTCGGCTTCATTCTCGGGCCGGACCTGGAGCTGTACTTCCGACGCGGCCTGTCGCTCGAGGACGGCAATCCGATGATCTTCCTGACCAGCCCGGACAGCTTGGTGTTCCTCGTCCTGACCGTCGTCTTCTTCTATTTCTTCGTGATCCGCAAGCCGAAGGCGCCCGTGCTCATCAAGGGCAAGATCGGCGGGTAGGCCCCTACTCCCGGTTCTGCATCCAGCGGCCCCACAGCTTCTCGCCGATCAGGCAGTCGCTTTTCCCGCGGACGGGGCGGAAGGCCGCCGGGATGACGCGGGGAGGCCCGCCGGCGATCTCGAAGACCAGTTTGCGGCGCACCGCGTCTGCGAAGCGGCCCATGTCCTGGACCGCCACCACGAAGGCGCCAGGGCCGCCGATCACGCAGTCGCGGTAATAATCCTCCAGCCCGACGTCGCCGTAGGCCGACGCCATGCTGGGCCGGATCAAGAGCGGCAGGCCGTTGATGACGATGCCCTGGGCGATCACGCGGTCGCGCACCGGTTCCACCGGCACCCCCATGTTGTTGGGGCCGTCGCCCGAAATGTCGATGACCCGCCGCGTCCCCTCGAAGCCGTTGGCCTCGAACAGGCCCGACGTGAAGGCGAGGCTGCCCGAGATCGAGGTGCCGCGAATGCGCGCCACCGGGGCGGCGGCAACCGCGGCGGCAAAGGCCTGCGCACTGGCGGTATCGTGAACGGCCGCCCACGGCACGGTGACGACCTGCGAGCCCGGCCCGGCCCACTCCACGTAGACGACGGCGATCCTGCCGGCGTAGCCCCCGCGGATGGCGTTGACCACCTCGGGGTGAGCCAGCGCCGCCACGTAACCGTCGCGCTGGATCTGCAGTTCCTGCGGGTCCATGGAGCCCGAGACGTCGACGGCCAGCACCAATTCGAGATCGACCTTCTCGGCCGCCGCCGGGCCGGCCGCCAGCAGGCCCAGCCCGCACCCGACCATGAAAGCCAGAAGAGTGCGCCCCCGCATGGCGACGACCCCATCCCTGCCGCTGCGGAAGGCGGCCTTGCCGCCCCCCATTGCTTTCAGATGGGAAGGCGGTTCCCGTTTACCAGGGCGGGCGGATCAGTGGGAGACGAGGCCGAGTTCCCAGTACTGGCCGACCAGATCGTGGCCGAAGGAATGGTGAGGCTCCTCGCGGATCAACCTGAACCCGGCCGCCTCGTAAAGGCGGCGGGCGGCCGTCAGGATGTCGTTGGTCCACAAGGTCAGGGTGGCGTAGCCGGCCTGGCGGGCGAAGCGGACGGCCTCCTCGACCAGGCGGGCGCCGATGCCCAGCCCGCGCGCCTCGGGCTCGACGTAAAGCAGGCGCAGCTTGGCCACCTCGTCGGACTGACGGACCAGGAAGACGGCGCCGATGGCCTCGCCGTCCACTTCGGCGATCCAGCAGCGCTCGCGCTTGGGGTCCTGGTTTTTGGCGAAGTCGGCGACGATGCCGGCGACCAGGACCTCGAAGCTTTCATCCCAGCCGTATTCCCCGGCATACAGCGCCCCGTGGCGGGATACCACGCGGCCGAGATCGCCGGAACGGGGCGGCCGCAGAATATAGGACACGGCGCCCGCCGGCTGGCCGCCCAGCAGTCTGGCGACGCTGGCCATGGCCGCCAACAGCCGCTCGCGCCCGGCCGGCGACAGGCCGCCCAGCAGGGCGGCGACCTGCTGGCGCGAGGCGCCATCGAGCGTGGCGAAGGCGGCCCGCCCGGCCTCGGTCAGCGCCAGGCGGCGGCGGCGGCCATCGGTTTGCCCCGCGCTTTTCGTCAGCAGCCCCCGGCGGACGAGGCGCCCGAGGATGCGGCTGAGATAGCCGGCATCGAAGCCGAGATCGCGGCAAAGATCGGCGGCGGCCGGATTTTCCCGGTTGGCCAGTTCATAGAGCACGCGCGCCTCGGTCAGCGAAAAGGCGCTGTTCAGCAGCCCCTCTTCGAGCACGCCGATGCGCTGGGTGTAGAACCGGTTGAACCGGCGCACCGCCGCAACCTGCCCTTCGGCAACCGACGCCGCCATGGCTTGCCTCCATTCGCCGGATATAATTGCTTTTGTCATATAATTTATTGCTTTAGTCAAGTATATGGATGGCTCCTTCTATCGTCGTGGCCGGGCTTGACGGGGAAGGGAACGACCGCCACTCAACCACCCTCGTCATGGACTTGTTCCGGCCACATCCGCCCCCTATCGCAGGGATGCCAAGTGATTGGTCCCATTTTAAAACGACTAAATTCTGAAAAATGCCACTTTAACGCAGTTTTAACGCAGCATTGCTGAACACTAACGAGATATATATTATTATCAATGCCAAAATTTCTTTCGTTTATTTTTAATATTTGTCGATATTACATCAGCATCAATGCATTTTAATTAGCAATCCCCTCTAATTTCGATAGATTCCCCACGGGCGCGGTTTTCTTCCTTCACGGTCGGCCGTAGAACGACCGGGCCTGCCGACACCGACACGATCCATGGGGCCTATCATGCTTGGAATGCTCGCGATCCTTGTCGCCACCGCTACCTTTCTTTCCGTCGAAGGCTCGCTCGTCTATTACCGGCTGCCGTCCACGCCCCTGTGGCTGCGGCAGCGCAAGGGCCTGCAGGTTCTCCTGTCCTCGTCGCTCGCCAATGGCTTCACCATCGCCCTTTTCATGCTGGGCCAATACTTCGTCAGCCTGCAAGGCAAGCCGTTTCCGCTTTTCGACCTGGTCCCGATCGGCGCCGTCGTTGTCGCCTACTGGCTCGCCCGGCGGCAGCTGCGCGCCTTCGAGCGCCGTGCACTCGGCTCGGCAGAGACCGTCGCGACCGTGGCCGACGGCGAGGTGGCGCAGCGGGCCGCCTGAGCGGGCCGCCCCAACCGCCCCATGCCTTCCCGCTTTGAACAACCCCTTATGGGAGATATCCGATGACCGACACCCCCGAAACCGCCCCCCGCGCGCACGCAGCCTGGGAGGACGTGGCCGTCCTGATCGTCGGCGGTTGGCTGACGTTCAGCCCACCGACCCTGGAAATCAACATGGCCGTCCTGGACACCGCCACCACCGTCATCGCCGGATTGGCCCTGATCGTGCTGGGCGGTGGCTCCATGCGCTCGAACGCAGTATGGCTCAAGTGGGCCGTCATCGTCACCGGCGCCGCCCTGGCGATCGCCCCGTGGGTTCTCGGCTTCGCCATGAAGACCGCGATCATCAACGCGACCGCGTGCGGCATTGCCGTCGTCGCCCTGGCGGCGCTGAGGGTCTACCAACTCCGCAACCAGCCGGCCGCCGAGCCGGCCAAAGTGGCCGCAAGCCAGCCGCGTCAGGCGGCCTGAGCCTGTCCGGGCGGGCGGCGCCGACGCCAAGGCGCCCCCGGCCCCGGCCGTTTCACGACCCCTCGGGCGGAACCAGCAGCCGGTAGCCAACACCCGGCTCGTTGTCGATGTAGCGCGGATTGGCGGAATCGTCGCCGAGCTTCTGGCGCAAATGCCGGATGTAGACCCGCAGGTAGTGGGTCTCATGCTCCTGCCCAGGGCCCCACACCTCGCGCAGCAACTGCTGGTGGGTGACGATCCTGTCGGCGTGGCGGGCCAAGTACCACAGCACGTCGAACTCCCGCCGGCTGAGGCGGATTTCGCGGCCCGCCAGCGTGACGCGGCGCACCGGCAGGTCGATGCGCAGATCCCCGATCTCGGCGAACCATTTCTCGTGGGCGGGCTCGGCCCGGCCGCGCAGGGCGGCGCGAACACGGGCCATCAGCTCGCCGGCGGCGAACGGCTTGGTGACATAGTCGACGGCGCCGAGGTCAAGCGCCTTGATCTTTTCGGATTCTGCCTCGCGCACCGAAAGCACGATGATCGGCACCTGCGACCATTCGCGAACGGCAGCGATGACGTCGTGCCCACTGATGCCGGGCAGGCCGAGGTCGAGGATCACCAGATCGGGCGGCTTCAGCGCGCAGGCCTCGAGCGCCTTCTCGCCGTTCGCCGCCTGCTCGACGTCGTAGCCGCCGGCCTTGAGGATGATGTCCAGGAACTTGCGGATCTGCGGTTCGTCGTCGACGACGAGGATGCGGTTTGCCGGTGCGGTCATGGTTCAAGCTCTTCTTTCGTCAGCCCTTCGTGCCCGGGCGCGCCCTGCCCCCCCGCCCCAAGCGGCAGCGTCACCGTCACGCACGCGCCCTTGCCGCCAGGGCCGGCGGAGATGGCAATCGTGCCGCCGTGGGCGTCCACGAGCCCCCGGCAGATCGATAGGCCCAATCCGGTGCCAGCGGTCTGCCGGTCCTCGGCGCGGGCCCGGTAGAACTGGTCGAATACCGCCTCGCGCTCGGCCTCGGGGATGCCCGGCCCCTCGTCGGTCACACTGAGCGCGATGCGGCCTGCCCCTGAACCGGCCGCGATCTCGACGCGGCTGCCGGCCGGCGCGTACTTGGCGGCGTTGTCCAAGAGGTTGACCAGCACATGCTCGATCAGCACCGGATCGACGAGGATTTCGGGAAGGTCGTTCGGCAGGCGCATGTCGAGCCGGTGGCAGGCCAGCACCTTCTCGGTCTGGCGGCGCGCCCGGCTGACGATCTCGCCCAGGTCGCACCATCGCCGGCTGATCGTGAGCTTCCCGTAGCTCAAGCGCGTCATGTCGAGCAGGTTCTGCACGAAGCGGTGCAGGCGTTGGGCCTCTTCCAGGATCGCCTGGATGAGGCTGCGGCGCGAGTCATCGGGCAACTTGACGGTGGCGTCGCCCAGCGCGGTGGCCGACCCGATGATGGAGACGAGCGGCGTCTTGAGGTCGTGCGACACCGATGACAGCAGCGCCGCCCTCAAGTGCTCCGTCTCGTTGCGAAACCGGGTTTCCTCGATGTCCATCATCAGGAGCGTGCGCTCGATGGCCACCGCCACTTGGTCGGCCATAGCGTACAAGAGCCTCCGCTGTTCGGTCGTCAGCGGCGGGCGGCCCTCGAAGCCGAGGCCGAGCACGCCGACGGTCCCCCGGCGCGTGCGCAGCGCCACGAACGACGTTTCCCCCGCCGCCACGCCGCCGGCCTCGACCCCGGGCGCCTCGGACTCCCGCCAGGTCCGTTCGGCGGCGGGGCGATCGGCGGGATCGAGGCGGTGGTCGGGCGGGAAGGCGTGGGCGACCGCCAAGGCGCCCCCCTGCGGCAGCAGGATCAGCGAGCGGCATTCCAGCGCTGAGGCGATATGCTCGACGGCGGCCCGGACCACGTCGTCGAGCGAGCCGGCGGCGGCGACCTTGCGGCTCAGCTCGTAAAGGTTGGTGGTGGTGCGCGCCGCAGCGTGCAGCGAATCGACTTGGCGCTTCAAGCGCCCGGCCAGGTTGCCGGTCAGCGTGGCGACCAGCAGGAACAGCGTCAGCGTGACGACGTCCTGCGGGTTCATCGCCAGCAGAGAATAATAGGGCGGCGCGAAGAAGAAGGCGAAGGCGAGGAAGCTGAGGCCGCTGGCGTACAGGGCCGGCCATACGCCGAGGCGCGCCGCGATCAGCAGCACCGCCGTCAGCAGGATGAGCGACAGGTGCGGGCTGGAGAACATGTTTTCCAACGCCGCCGCCGCCACCGTCGCCGCGGCGACCCCGGCATTGGCCCAGGCGAAATCGTGCCACGACATCCGGCGCGCCGGCGCCGGCTTCGGCCGGTTGGCCGGCGATGGCCGGGGCGCCGCCTGGCGGGGCACGAGGACGACCTCGAAGCCTTCGGCCTGGCGCACCACGCCGGCCGCCACCGGCTCTCCGAACGGCCCGCGCCGCCGGCCGCGGCGGGGCCGGCCCAGCACCAGGGTGGTCACCGAATGGGCCGCCGCGTACCCGAGAATCTCGCCGGCGACGTCGGCCTGCGCCGGCAGCGTCACCGTGCCTGCGCCCAGGCGCCCGGCCAGGCCGAGGGCGGCGGCGATGCGGTCCTTCTCCTCCTCGCTCAGGCCATCGTCCCCAGCGGTCGAAACGTGAAGCACGGTCCAGGGCGCCCGCAACCGCTCGGCCAGCCGCCGGCCGGCCTCGACAATGCCGGCCCCATCCGATCCCTCGCCCACGCAGACCAGCAGGCTCCCCTCGGGACCCGTGCCCGGTTCGCTGCCAGGGCCCGAGGCCAACTCATCGCCCACGGCACATCCTTTCCGCCGCAAACACCACCCGGCCATCATAGCCGCCGGGCGGCGGCATTAGGCAAGAGATCGTTGGAGCGAGGGCGGCCGGATCCGTCACGGGCCGGCCAGGCCGGTGGCGCCGGGGCTCAGGCCGCCCGGCGCTTGTCGTCCGCGCCAGCGTCGGCCGGATTCGCCGCGACGGAGGCCGCCGGCTCGGCGGCGCGCCGGACGCAAAGGTCGTAGACCCGCCATGCCGCCAAGGCGATCGTCAGGACGCCGCAGGCCACCGCGTTGATGACGGCCGCCTGCAAGACGAAGCCCAGTGCCCACGGAAGCGCCGCCAAGACGGCGCCCCAGACAACGATGGCCCCTTCCACCCAGGGACGATCCTTGCTGAGCGCGATCGCGGCGAGGCCGGCCATGACGACGCCGGCGCCGACGGTGACGAACATGTCCATGGCACTGGAGTTCAGGTCGAGGACCATTGGGGAAAAGAGCAGCCAGCCGCCGATGCCGAAGACCGTGGTGTCTTTCCACACGGTGGTCGTGCCGGGGGCGGATTCCAGCGTGTCGTTCATGTGTCTCCTCCGACGGAATGGCCAAATGCGGATCCCGGCAGGAGATTTTAGGCGTTTCGGAAGCTATGCCAAATCAAATTGCATTGATGACGGTAAGTATATGAGTGTTGAAAAGCATCAGAGTTGGCATCTTGATAATTTAGATCCGTATTAAAATGTTAACCGTCAAAAACGTCGTATTAAAACGATGTTAATAAGATGAAAAACTTTAATCTGATTCCGGGCACTTCCCGTCATTTACTTATAAATCTCAACCAAGGCTGTCTGGGTGGCTCGCGAAGGGATCTGCCGAGTCCGGCAAGTCCGCCGGCTACGCCATGTCGGCGTCGATCGGTTCGCAGCCGAGGTCGCGGACCATCTGGCGGATGGCGGCGGCGGTTTCCTCCAGCCGGGCCGCGTCGGTGCCGCGCATCACCAGGCTGGCGCCGTGCATACCGTCGCGACTGAAGGGATAGCTGCCGATCTCGACGTCGGGGAAGCGCTTCTGGATGTCGGCCAGCGGGCCGCCCAGGATGCCTTCGGGCAGGCGGGCGGTGACCGCCTTCGACAGCACCGGGGCGCCGCCTTCGAGGGTATCGACGATGACCTCGAACATGGCCTGCATGATGCGCGGGATGCCGGCGAAGACGAAGACGTTCTCCATGCGAAAGCCCGGCGCGTGGCTGACCGGGTTCTCGATCAGGCTGGCGCCGGCCGGGATCTCGGTCATCTTGAGGCGGGCCTCGGTGAGCTCGGCATCGGATTGGTAGTTGCGCCTGAGCATCCGGCGGGCTTCCGCGTTGCGCTCCAGCGCCACCCCGAAGGCCCGGGCCACGCAGGCCGCCGTGATGTCGTCGTGGGTCGGCCCGATGCCCCCGGTGGTGAAGACGTAATCGAATTTGGCCCGGCATTCGTTGAGCGTGGCGACAATGACGTCGGGAACGTCCGGGATGACCCGGGCCTCGGTGAGCCGGATGCCACGCTGGTTCAGGCGCTGCCCCAGGTATTGCAGGTTGGCGTCGCGCGTGCGCCCCGACAGCACCTCGCTGCCGATAATGACGAGACAGGCGGTGACGAGGGTATATTTCGGGGACGCCATACTTAATTCACCTTTCTATTTTGGGGACAGCATACTTAATTCACTGAATGTCTCGTCGAAAGCGATCCGCCATATCGCGATGAATTAAGTATGGCGTCCCCGAAATAGAATTAGAGGAAATCGCGCAGCATCGCCACCAGCGGCTCGTCGGCCGGCGGCATCGGGTAGTCGCGCAGCGCGGTCGGCTGCACCCACTTGAGGGCCTGGCCCTCGCGCGGGGTGAGGTCCCCCGTCCACACCCGGCACAGATAGAGCGGCATCAGCAGGTGGAAGTCGGCGTAGGCGTGCGAGGCGAAGGTGAAGGGGGCGAGGCAGCTTTCGGTGATGTCGATGCCGAGTTCCTCGTTAAGCTCGCGCACCAGGGCCGCCTCGGGCGTTTCGCCGGCGTGCACCTTGCCACCCGGGAATTCCCACAGGCCGGCCATGCTCTTGCCGGGCGGGCGCCTGGCGATCAACACGCGGCCGTCGGCGTCGATCAGCGCCACGGCGACCACCAGGAGGGTGAGCCGGGCGGCGCGGGCCGTCCGCCAGGCCTCGGCCGTCATCTCGAAGGCCACGGTCGCGCGCCCGGCGCAACGGCCCTGGCAGCAACTTCCGGTTCCCTCGCCCCGGCGGGCGAAGCCGGCCTTTTCCAGGACCCGGGCCGAGGCGGCGTTTTCCTTCATGACGGCGGCGCCGACGCGTTCGAGCCCGAGGCCGTCGAAGGCGAGGCCGAGCAGGCCCTTCACCGCCTCGGCGGCGTAGCCCCGCCCCCAGTGGGGCTTGCCGACCCAATAGCCGACCTCGCCGCCCGCCGCCCCGTCGACGGCGACGCCGACGGCGCCGATGACGTCGCCCTCGGCGCGGCGCTCCAGAACGAAGATGGCCTCCTGGCGGTGGGCGCGCTTGGCCGCCGCTGTGGCGATGAACTCGCGGGCGTCGGATTCGGCGTAGGGGTGGGGGATGAAGGCGGTGAAGCGCGCCACCTCCCACTCGCCGGCCAGCGCCATCAGGGCCGGCCCGTCCTCCGCCGCCGGCGGCCGCAGGCGCAGGCGGGCGGTGGCGATGGGCGCCCCGCCCCAGGCCCGCGCCGAAGGCGGGGCCGAACAGCCCCGTTCAGGACCGGTAGTCGGCATTGATGTTGATGTACTCGTGGGTCAAATCGCAGGTCCACACCGTGGCCTGGCCGCGCCCGATGCCGACGTCGACGGCGATGTCGATCTCGAGGCCCTTCATGTGGGCGGCCACCGGCGCCTCGTCATAGCCGGGAACCAGGCCCCCCTTGGCGGTGATCAGGATGCCGCCGATGCGGATCTCCAGCTTGTCGCGGTCGGCCTTCTCGCCGGCCTTGCCCACCGCCATGACGATGCGCCCCCAGTTGGCGTCCTGCCCCGCGATCGCCGTCTTGACCAGCGGCGAGTTGGCGATGGTAAAGGCGATGCGCCGGGCCGCCCGCGGGCTGGCGGCGCCCGTAACCGACACAGTGACGAACTTCGACGCCCCCTCGCCGTCACGGATGATCTGGCGGGCGAGGTCGACCAGCACCTCTTCGAGCTTGCGCTTGAAATCCCTGAGTTTGGCGTCGCCGGCGGCGCGCACCGGCGCATGGTCGATCTTGCCGGTGGCGAACAGCAGCACGGTGTCGTTGGTCGAGGTATCGCCGTCGACCGTGATGCTGTTGAACGAGCGTTCGACGGCCGGGCGCAGAATGTCCTGCAAAACCTTGGCCGGGATCGCCGCGTCGGTGAAGACGAAGCCCAGCATGGTCGCCATGTCCGGCGCAATCATGCCGGCGCCCTTGGCGATGCCGCAGATCGTCACCTCGGCGCCGCCGATGACGGCCGTGCGCACCGAGCCCTTGGGGAAGGTGTCGGTGGTCTTGATGGCGTTGGCGGCCGTCAGCCAGCCCGGAGCGGCCAGGCGGCGGCGCACCTCGGGCAGGGCGTTGAGAATGGGCGTCGGGTCCAAGGGCGCGCCGATGACGCCGGTCGAGGCGGCGAACACCTCGTCCTCGTGGCAGGAAAACAGCCTGGCGGCGGCACGGGCCACGTCGGCCACCGCCTTGGTCCCCACTTTCCCGGTAAAGGCGTTGGCGTTGCCGGTGTTGACCACCAGAACGCGGGCGCTGCCGCCCTGCACGATCTCGCGGCACCACTCGACGGGCGCGGCGGCGGTCAGCGAGCGGGTGAAGGTCCCGGCCACCGTGGTGCCGGGCGCCAGTTCGACGACCAGCAGGTCGTCGCGGCCCTTGTATTTGACCCCGCTGGCGGCGACGGCCAGCGTCACGCCGGCGACGGCCGGCATGTCCGGAAAACGGTCCGGAGCCAGAGGCGATGTCTTGGTCATGGTTTTTCCATTCGCGTGCGGCGCGCCGGGTCCGGCCGATCGACCTCCGGCCCGGCGCCGTTCCTCCCTGCCCGGCCTATTTCTTGGCCGGGGTTTCCGGCGTGGCCGGGGCTTCCGGCTTGGCCGGCTGCATCGGCGTGCCATCCATGTTGAAGCGCTCGACCTTGGACTTGTCGCGCAGGTCCTTGACGAAGGAGATGCCGATGTCGCGCGACATTTCGGCCTTCAACTCCTCGCGGGAGTCCTCGAAGCTGGGCGCCTCGGCGGCCTTGCGCTCCTCGACCTTGATCACGTGCCAGCCGAACTGGGTCTGCACCGGCTGCTGGGTGGTCTCGCCGGGCTTGAGCTTGAAGGCGGCATCGGCGAATTCGGGGACCATCTCGTCCTTGCCGAAGAAGCCCAGGTCGCCGCCCTTGGACTTGGAGGGGCCGGTGGAGCGTTCCTCGGCCAGCTTGGCGAAGTCCGCGCCTTTCTTCAGGTCCTCGATGGCGCGTTTGGCTTCGGCCTCGGATTCGACCAGGATGTGGCGGGCATGCACCAGTTCGGAGGCCGGCATGTCGGCCACCATCTTCTCGTAGCGGGCCTTGAGCGCGTCGTCGGTCAGCGTCTTTTCGATGTGGCGGGTGAGCAGCGCGCGCTGCAGGACGTCTTCCTCGACGCGCGCCAGCGTCGACTTGACCTCGGGGTCGCTGGCCAGGCCCTGCTTGCGGGCGGCGGCGGCGGCGAGGCGCCGGTCGACCACCATGTCGAGGAGGTCGGGAAACAGCATCTGCAGTGGATAGGCTCGGTATTGCTCGGGCAATTGGCTGTGAATGCGCTCCACCTCGGAAAGATGGATGCTGGCGCCGTCGACGGTCGCGACCACCGGGTCGTCCGCCGCCCGGGCCGGCGTCAGCAAAAGCACGAAGGCACCGGCAATCGCCCAGGGGGCCACGGCAAGAAATCTCGGCATTCAGTTGAATCCTTCTGTTGCGCCGGACGCAAGCATCCGCATGGCCGCTTCCTCGGCCGGCCGGCCTCCAGCATAATGCACAACGGCGGCGCCGCGGCAAGGGCGGCGCGCCCGATTCCCATCGCCCCCACTCCTTGGATATTGGGATGCCCCCGGCGCTTCGCCAAATCACGGCATTGTGGGGCCCCGTTCGGCGCCGGCCGCGTTGACAGAGCCTTCCCAGGGCTCTATCTCTTGCCCAAAGCTTCGCGGGGTCACCCCGACTTCGCGGGTGTCCGGATTCCTGAGGTTTTTTCTATGATCGGTGCCATCGCCCGGCGGCTGTTCGGCTCGGCCAACGACCGTTACGTCAAAAGCCTTCACAAGCAGGTCGCCGCGATCAACGCGCTCGAACCCGAGATCGAGCCGCTCAGCGACGACGAACTCAAGGCCCGCACCGGCTGGTTCCGCGAGCGCCTGGCCAATGGCGAGGAACTGGACGACCTGCTGGTCGAGGCCTTCGCGACGGTCCGCGAGGCATCCAAGCGCACCCTGGGCCAGCGCCATTTCGACGTCCAGCTGGTCGGCGGCATGGTGCTGCACCGTGGCCAGATCGCCGAGATGAAGACCGGCGAAGGCAAGACCCTGGTGGCGACGCTGGCCATCTACCTCAACGCGCTGGGCGGCAAGGGCGCCCACGTGGTGACGGTCAACGACTATCTGGCCAAGCGCGACGCCGAGTGGATGGGCCAGGTCTATCGCTTCCTCGGCCTCACGGTCGGCGTCATCGTCCATGACCTCTCCGACGCCGAGCGCCGGCAGAACTACGCCTGCGACGTCACCTACGGCACCAACAACGAGCTTGGCTTCGACTACCTGCGCGACAACATGAAGTTCCGGCTGGAGGACATGGTCCAGCGGCCGTTCAACTATGCTATCGTCGACGAGGTGGACGGCATCCTGATCGACGAGGCGCGCACGCCGCTGATCATTTCCGGCCCGGCCGAGGATTCGTCGGAGCTTTACAAGCGCATCGACAAGCTGATCCCCAAGCTGGCCGACGAGGATTTCGAGAAGGACGAAAAGGCGCGCGCGGTCACCTTCACCGAGGCCGGCAACGAGCACCTGGAACAGCTGCTGCGCGACGTCAAGCTGATGGAGACCGGCAACCTTTACGACCTGCACAACGTCACCCTGGTCCATCACGCCAACCAGGCGCTTAGGGCGCACAAGCTGTTCACCCGCGACGTCGACTACATGATCAAGGACGGCAAGGTCGTCATCGTCGACGAGTTCACCGGCCGCATGATGGAAGGCCGGCGCTATTCCGACGGCCTGCACCAGGCGCTGGAGGCCAAGGAAGGCGTCGAGGTCCAGAACGAGAACCAGACGCTGGCCTCGATCACCTTCCAGAACTATTTCCGCCTCTATCCCAAGCTGGCCGGCATGACCGGCACCGCCATGACCGAGGCCGGCGAGTTCCAGGAGATCTACAAGCTCGAGGTCATCGACATCCCGACCAACCTGCCGTGCATCCGCAAGGACGAGGACGACGAGGTCTACCGCACGGCCGAGGAAAAGAACGAGGCCATCGTCACCACCATCGCCGACTGCTACGCCCGCCAGCAGCCGGCCCTGGTCGGCACCGTCAGCATCGAGAAGTCCGAGCACCTCTCGGAACTGCTGAAGAAGAAGAAGATCCCGCACAACGTGCTCAACGCCCGCCACCACGAACGCGAGGCGTCCATCATCGCCCAGGCCGGCGCCCCTGGCGCGGTGACCATCGCCACCAACATGGCCGGCCGCGGCACCGACATCCAGCTGGGCGGCAATGTCGACATGCGCATCCGTCACGAACTGCCCGCCGACATGGACCCGGCCCAGCGCCAGCAGAAGATCGATCAGATCCGCGCCGAAATCGAGGCTGCCCGCCAGATCGTGCTCGCCGCCGGCGGCCTGTTCGTCATCGGCACCGAGCGCCACGAAAGCCGGCGCATCGACAACCAGCTGCGCGGCCGTTCCGGCCGCCAGGGCGACCCCGGAGCGTCGAAGTTCTTCCTGTCCTTGGAAGACGACCTGATGCGCATCTTCGGGTCCGAGCGCATCGACACCATGATGCGCAAGCTGGGCCTGGAAAAGGGCGAGGCCATCATCCACCCCTGGGTCAACAAGGCGCTGGAGAAGGCCCAGCAGAAGGTCGAGGCCAGGAACTTCGAGATCCGCAAGAACCTGCTCAAGTTCGACGACGTCATGAACGACCAGCGCAAGGTCATCTACGAGCAGCGCAAGGAGCAGATGGACGCCGTCGACGTGGCGGCCGACGTGGCCTACATGCGCCACGAGGTGATCGACGCCCTGGTCGCCCGCCACATCCCCGAGAAGGCCTATGTCGACAACTGGGACGTCGGCGGCCTGCACGAGGCGTGCGTCCGCCTGCTCGGCCTCGACCTGCCGATCGCCGATTGGGCCAAGGAAGAGGGCATCGCCGACACCGAGATCCGCGACCGCCTGACCCAGGCCTCCGACCGCAAGATGGCCGAGAAGGCCGCCCATTACGGCCCCGAGGTGATGCGCAACGTCGAGAAGTCGCTGCTGCTGCAGCTCCTCGACCAGATGTGGAAAGAGCATCTGCTGACGCTGGACCACCTGCGCCAGGGCATCGGGCTGCGCGCCTATGGCCAGCGCGACCCCTTGAACGAATACAAGCGCGAGGCCTTCAACCTGTTCGAGGACATGCTGGTGCGCCTGCGCGAACGGGTGACCATGGTGCTGTCGCACGTCGAGCTGCGCTTCGAGACGCCGGCCGAACTGGAGCCCCAGCGGAGCCAGCAGGAAATGGTGGAAACCCGGGACGACCCGGCCTTCGCGCAGGGATCGGCCCGCCCGGCCACCGACGCCGGCAGCGACGTCACGGTGCGCTCGCGCCGCGCCGCCGCCGCGCTCGACCCCGCCGACCCGGCGACCTGGGGCCGGGTGGCCCGCAACGCCCCCTGCCCATGCGGCTCCGGCAAGAAATACAAGCACTGCCACGGCGCCCTCGAATAGGCCTCCGTTTTCCCCTCTCCGCCCTTCAGGGGGGAGAGGAAGGGGCCCGCGCCCGTAGGCGCGGGAAGGTGAGGTGGGCTCGCACCGCCGCCTCTGGAATCCCCCACCTCACCCTGCCCTCTCCGCCCCCGGGGGCGGAGAGGGAGAATTTGAACGGGCCGCCGTCCGCCTTGACCCTGCCGCCAACGGGTGGCACTTTCCCGCAGCCGTTGAAGGGAGGCCCAAGGCATGGATGGCGCGCTCAGGATTTTTCTCGCCCACAACCCCGAGGATCGCGAGGTCTACTACGGCCGCGCGCTGGCGCATCTCAAGGCGCTGGGCGAGGTCCGCTTCAACCCGCTGGACCGCGACCTGACGACGGCCGAGTTCGTCGAGGCGGCCAAGGGCTGCCAGATCATCGTCTCGCACCGCTCGCCGCCGGCCGAGGCCGCCCTTTTCGACGGCCTGCCGGAGCTGATGGCCTATTTCCGCTGCGCGCTCGACGTGCGCACCGTCGACATCGCGGCGGCGTCGCGCAACGGCGTGCTGGTCGCCAACGCCGGGATTTCCTTCATCGACGCCACCGCCGAGATGGCGCTGGCCCTGATGCTGGCGGTCTGCCGCGACGTCGTGGAATCCACCGTGGAATACCGGGCCGGACGCGTGCCGCCTTCCAACATGGGCCTGCAACTGGCCGGCAGCACGGCGGGCGTCATCGGCTTCGGCGCCGTCGGCAGCCGGCTCGCCGAGATCCTGGTGTCGCTGGGCATGAAGGTGCTGGTCAGCGACCCCTTCAAGACGATCGACCGCCCCGGCATGATCCAGGTGGATTTGGACACCCTGCTTCGCGAATCCGACTTCGTGCTGCCGCTGGCCATCGCCAACGAGACGACCGAGAACCTGATCGGGGCGCGCGAAATCGCCCTGATGAAGAAGGGCGTGGTCTTCGTCAACGTGTCGCGCGGCAACCTGATCGACGAAGCGGCGCTGGAAGCCGCCTACCGTTCCGGCCACATCGCCAAGCTGGCGCTTGACGTCGGTCGGGCCGCCGACCAGCGCCCCTCGCCGCAGTTGGCCAGCCTGCCCGGCGTCGCCGCGACGCCGCACCTGGGCGGCCTGACGCCGGCCAACGCCGATGCCCAGGCGATGAGCAGCGTCGAGCAGACCAGGGCGGTTCTGGCGGGGCGCATGCCGGAACGCGCGCTCAATGCCGATTGCGCCGTTCGACTTAAGGAATTTTGGAAAAACCGGCGCCCCTGACCTTCAAGAAGGAGAAAAAACCATGGCCGCGTCCGACTTCGCCCGTCCCAGGTTCGCCGCCCCGGCGGGGGCCTGCGACACCCACATGCACTTCTATAGCCCCAAGTTCCCCATGGTGCCGGGAAAGACCGCGCCCGCCAACGCCTGGGTCGAGGATTACCGCGAGGTGCAGAAGGTCCTGGGGCTGACGCGCGTCGTCGCCATCCAGCCGACCGCCTATGGGCGCGACAATTCCTGCCAGCTCGCCGCCATGGCCGCCTTCGGCGCCAACGCGCGGGGCGTCATGGTGGTCGACGAGACGACGCCGGAGAGCGAGCTCGACCGCCTGAACGGGTTGGGCGTGCGCGGCGCCCGCTTCCACATGCTGCCGGGCGGCGCCGTGCCGTGGCAGATCATCGAGGAGGTGGCGGCCCGCGTGCACGCCTTCGGCTGGCACATCCAGCTTCAACTCAACGGCCGCGAACTGCCCGAGCGCGAGGCCCTGCTGAAGCGCCTGCCGGGCACCCTGGTGGTCGACCACGTCGGCCGCTTCACGCCGCCGGTGACGGTCGACGATCCGGCCTTCAAGGTGCTGCTGCGCCTGCTGGAGGGCGGCCGCTGCTGGGTCAAGCTGTCGGCCCCCTATGAATCGTCCGCCACCGGCGCCCCGGCCTTCGAGGACGTGCGGCCCGAGGCCCGGCACCTGGCCAAGGCCTACCCGCAGCGCATGCTGTGGGCCAGCAACTGGCCGCACCCCGGCCAGGCAAACCCGCTCGCCCATGCCGCCACCATGGACCTGCTGGCCGAGTGGGTCGACGACGAGAAGACCCGCCAGCGCATCCTGGTCGACAATCCGGCCGAACTATACGGGTTCTAGGGCAAGAAGCTTCTAGTCGGTGACGGCTCCTTCGCTGGCCGACCGCGCCAGCCGGGCGAACTTTGCCAGCACGCCGCGGCTGTAGCGTGGCGGCGGCTGGCGCCAGGCTTGCCGACGCCTCGCCAGTTCGTCACCGCCGACATCGAGTTGCAGCAGTTGCTTGTGCGCGTCGATGGTGATCGGGTCGCCTTCCTGAACAAGGGCGATCGATCCTCCGTCATACGCTTCCGGCGCGACATGGCCGACGACCATGCCCCAGGTGCCGCCGGAGAAGCGCCCGTCCGTGACGAGGCCGACGCTTTCGCCCAGGCCGCGGCCGACCAGGGCGGAGGTGGGGGCCAGCATCTCGGGCATGCCGGGACCGCCCCGCGGGCCGAGATAGCGCAGCACCAGGATGTCGCCCGGCTTGATTTGATCCGAGAGGATGGCCTCCATCGCCGAGGACTCGTCTTCGAACACCCGGGCCGGCCCCTGCATGACCGGGTTCTTCAAACCGCTGATCTTGGCGACCGCCCCATCTGGCGCAAGGTTGCCCCTGAGAACGGCCAAGTGCCCTTCCGCATAGAGGGCGTCGTCGAGCCGACGGACGACCGATTGCCCGACTGGCGGGGCGTCGGGAACCAACGCCAGTTCTTCGCCCAGCGTGCGCCCGGTGATGGTCAGGCAATTGCCGTCGATCAGGCCGGCGTTCAGCAGAAGTCTCAGCACCTGCGGGATGCCGCCCACCTGGTGCAGATCGGTCGCCATGTAACGGCCGGAAGGTTTCAGGTCGCAGATCACCGGCACCCGGCGGCGGACGCGCTCGAAATCGTCGAGCGTCCATTCCACCTCGGCGGCATGCGCGATCGCCAGGTAGTGAAGAACGCCATTGGTGGAGCCGCCGATCGCCATCATCAAGGCCACGGCGTTCTCAATGGCTTGGCGGGTGATGATGTCCCGCGGTTTGATGCCGTGCCTGACCGCCTCGACCAGAACACGCGCCGAGGCCGCCGCGCTTTGCGCCTTTTCGGCTTCGGGATTGGCCATGGTCGAGGATCCGAGCAGCGACAGGCCCAGCGCCTCGAACGATGCGCTCATGGTGTTGGCGGTATACATCCCGCCGCACGAGCCGGTGGAAGGACAGGCGTGGCGCTCGATCCCCTCGAAATCGGCCTCGCTCATGCGTCCTGCCCGATAGGCACCAACAGCCTCGAAGGCGGAAACGATGGAAAGGTCGTTTTCCTTCCAGCGGCCCGGCTTGATGGTGCCGCCATAGACGAAGATGCCGGGCACGTTGGCCCGCGCGATGGCCATCATGCCGCCCGGCATGTTCTTGTCGCAGCCGCCGATCACCAGGATGCCGTCCATCCATTGGCCATGCACGCAGGTTTCGATGCAGTCGGCGATCACCTCGCGCGAAACCAGCGAATACTTCATGCCTTCGGTGCCCATCGACATGCCATCGGAGATGGTCGGCGTGCCGAAGGTCTGCGGGTTGGCGCCGGCCGCCGCAATCGCCGCCACGGCGGCATCGGCCAAAGGCTGAAGCCCGGAGTTGCAGGGTGTGATCGTGGAATGGCCGTTGGCAATGCCGATCATCGGCTTGTCGAAGTCGGCCTTCTCGTAGCCCATGGCATAGTACATCGCCCGGTTGGGCGAGCGTTCGACCCCCTGGGTGATGTGTTTCGATCGTTCGTTGAACGGCATGAGATCCCCTTCCCTGTGGCAGACTGAACCAACAGATGGGGATACCCCGACTTCCGTGCACGCCGTTTGGGACCGGTGGATGATGCTATTTCGGTGACAGTGCACTTAATTGACTGCGGCACCGGCGCCGATTAGCCTCAAGGCATGGCCCGCCTCGCCCGCCTCGTCGTTCCCGGCCTACCGCACCACGTGACGCAGCGCGGCAATGGCCGGGCGCGCACCTTCTTTTCTGACGCCGACTACCGGCTTTATCGCGATCTGCTGGCGGAGTCCTGCGCCGCCGCCGGGGTCGAGGTGTGGGCCTGGGTCTTGATGCCCAACCACGTGCACCTGATCCTGGTGCCGGCCGACGAGGACGGGCTTCGCCGCGCCCTGGCGACGGTGCATCGCCGCTACGCCGGGCACGTTCATGCCCGCCTCAAGTCGACCGGCCACTTCTGGCAGGGGCGGTTCGGCGCCGTGGCCATGGACGAGGAGCACTTGGCGGCGGCGCTGCGCTATGTCGCCTTCAATCCGGTGCGGGCCTGCCTCGCCCCGCGCCCGCAGGACTGGCCGTGGTCGAGCGTGCACGCACATTTGGCCGGGCGCTCGGACGGCCTGACCACCGTGGCGCCGGTGCTCGAACGCTTCCCCGATTTCAAGACCTTCATCGGCCGCGACGCCGACGCCGAGGCGACCGAGCGGTTGCGCCGGGCCGAAAGCATCGGCCGGCCGCTGGGTGATGAGCGCTTTCTCGCCGACCTGGAGGCCCGCACCGGCCGCGCGCTGAAACCGGCCAAGCGCGGTCCACGCCTATTTCGGTGACAGTGCACTTAATTCGCGGCAACGATTGTGATCACCTGGAATGGGTGGTGCCGTCGAATTAAGTGCACTGTCAACGAAATTATGTCACCGAAATTAGTTCAGGCCGAGTTTGCCCATGTCGAGGAACTTCTGGCGGCGCTTGGCCTTGATGGCGCCGCGTTCCATGCCGGCGAAGGACTCGAGCGCGCCCTCCAGGGCCTTGCCGACGTTCTCGATGGTTTCCGCCGCTCCGCGATGCGCCCCGCCCATCGGTTCGGGGATGATGTCGTCGATCACGGCCAGGCGCTTCAAGTCCTGGGCGGTCAATTTCAGCGCGTCGGCGGCTTCCGCCGCCTGCTCGTTGTTGCGCCACAGGATGGAGGCGCAGCCCTCGGGCGAGATCACCGAATAGACAGCGTGCTCCAGCATCAGCACGGCGTTGGCGGCGGCCAGCGCCACGGCGCCGCCGGACCCCCCCTCGCCGACGACGACGCTGACCAGCGGCACGTGCAGCGACAGGCAGGTCTCGATGCTTCTGGCGATGGCCTCGGCTTGGCCGCGCTCCTCGGCGTCGATGCCGGGAAAGGCGCCGGGGGTGTCGATCAGCGTGACGACCGGCAGGGCGAAGCGCTCGGCCATCTTCATCAGACGCTGCGCCTTGCGGTAGCCCTCGGGGCGCGCCATGCCGAAGTTGTGCTTCATGCGCCCCTCGGTCTCGCGGCCCTTCTGGGTGCCGATCACCATCACCGAGTGACCGCGGAAACGGCCGAGGCCGCCGACGATGGCGGTGTCCTCGGCGAACAGCCGATCGCCGGCCAGCGGCGTGAAATCGGCGACCAGGGCGCCGATGTAGTCGGCCGTGTTGGGACGATCCGGGTGGCGCGCCACCTGGGTCTTCTGCCAGGGCGTCAGCTTGGCGTAGATCTGCGACAGCAGCTTGTCGACCTTGCCCTGAAGCTTGCCCACCTCGTCGGCGATATTGAGCTCGCCGTCACCCGTCAGGTGGCGCAATTCCTCGATCTTGCCTTCGAGTTCGGCAATGGGCTTTTCGAAATCCAGGTAGTTGTGCATGGCGCTTTCCTACCACGGCATCCCCGGAGGAACGAAGCCAATTCTGCCATTCGCCGTTGGGCGGGTCCCCCAAAAAAGCATCCGGCGGCGCCCAAGGACGCCGCCGGACATTCCGTCGTGCAGAGATTACTTGTGGCCGGAAACCTGTTCGGCCTTCTGCACCAGGTTCTGGGCCTGCTTGATCGAGGCGATGTCGATCAGGCGGCCGTCGAGCGACACCGCGCCCTTGCCTTCCTTGGCGGCCTGTTCCATGGCCGCCAGGATGCGCTTGGCCTGGCTGACTTCCTTTTCCGACGGGCTGAACAGCTCGTTGGCGATGTCGATCTGGCTCGGATGGATCGCCCACTTGCCCTCGCAGCCGAGGACCGAGGCGCGATTGGCCTGGGCCTTGTAGCCGTCGGGGTCGGAGAAATCGCCGAAGGGGCCGTCGATCGGGCGCAAGCCGTTGGCGCGCGCGGCAACCACCATGCGGGCGATGGCATAGTGCCACATGTCGCCCCAATGGATCTCGCGGCCGCCCTTGTCGTCGGGATCGGTCAGCACATGGTAGGCCGGGTTCGGGCCGCCGATCTTGGTGGTCCGGGCCTTGGTCGAGGCGGCGTAGTCGGCAACGCCGAAGTGCAGCGATTCGTTGCGCTTGCTGGCCGCCGCGATCTCGTTGACGTTGGCCATGCCGAGCGCGGTCTCGATGATCAGCTCGAAGCCGATGCGCTTGGTGAGCTTCATCGCCATTTCGCACTGGGTGACCAGCATGTCGACGGCATAGACGTCGGCCGCGGTGCCGACCTTGGGGATCATGAACAGGTCGGCCTTGCCGGGCGCCTGCTCCATGATGTCGACGACATCGCGGTACATGAAGTGGGTATCGAGGCCGTTGATGCGCACCGAAATGGTCTTGCCACTCCAGTCCAGATCGTTCAAGGCGGCGATCACGTTCTTGCGGGCCTGCACCTTATCGTCCGGCGCCACCGCGTCCTCGAGGTCGAGGAACACCACGTCGGCCTTGCTCGATGCGGCCTTTTCGATGAATTTCGGGTTGGACCCGGGCACCGCGAATTCGGTACGGTTCAGACGCGGCGTGCACTGTTCGACAATTTTAAAGCTCATGATTTCTCCTCCCGGAAGAAACGTCAGGGAAAGTCTGGATCAAACGCGAGCAGATTGTGATGTTTTCCGTCTTGCGGGCGCCCTCTACTCGCGTGAGGGGCCTTTATAACGTCTACCCCCGCCCCTCACTAGGCGTTATTTCGCATGCTGGAACGCCCCCCCGAAACCGCCGTCAGCGGGCCGAGGCCAGGGGATGGGCCTGGCGAACCAAGGCCTTCATCCGCTCCTCCAGCACATGGGTATAGATCTGGGTGGTCGCAATGTCGGCATGCCCCAACATCTGCTGCAGCGAGCGCAGGTCCGCCCCATGCGCCAGCAGGTGGCTGGCGAACGAATGGCGAAGGACGTGGGGCGAAACGCGTCGGCCGTCGAGCCCGGCCTCGGCGGCCAGTTCCTTAAGGATCTGGGCGAAGCGCATGCGCGTCAGGTAGCCGGCCCGCGCGCGCGACGGGAACAGCCAGCGCGAGACGGCGGCCCGCGCCCTGCCCTTTGCGATGAAGGCGCCACGCACCGCCTTGTAGGCGTCGATGGCCGCCATCGCCGGGTCGCTGAGGGGCACCATCCGCTCCTTGCCGCCCTTGCCCCGCACGATCAGGACCCGCCCGTCGCGGGACACCGCCGACAACGGCAGCCCGACCAGTTCGGAGACCCTGAGGCCGGTCGCGTAGAGCACCTCCAGCAGGGCGGCGCGGCGCAGTCCCTCGGCATCCTCGCGCCGGTGCGCGGCCACGAGCAGGCTGTCGACCTCGGCTTCGCTCAGATATTTCGGCAGCGGCCGGCCCAGGCGCGGTCCGTCGATGGTGGCCGAGGGATCGTCGCTCCGCTCGCCGTTGCCGTAGAGAAAGCGGAAGAATTGGCGCAGGGCCGACAACCGGCGGGCGCCGGTGCGGGCCGACAGGCCGGCCGCCGCCAGCCCGGCCAGGTAGCGGCGCACATCGGCGGCGTCGGCATCCTCGGGCAGGCGTCGGCGGCCGGCAAGAAAGCCCGCGAAGTCGGTAAGGTCGCGGCGATACGAATCCAGCGTGTTGGGCGAGGCGCCGCGTTCCGCCACCATCATTTCCAGGAACGCCTCGACCCGCCGCGAGCCGGGCGCCTCGGCCGGCCGGGGCGGCCGTCCCACCCGGGCCGGCGCCTTCATAGGCCGGCGGCCAGGGCCGCTTCGACGGCGAGCGCCCGGGCGTCGGCTTCGAGGTTGACGGCGCGAAGCCGGCTCAGGACGTCGCGCAGCGCCATCGGGTCGACCGCCGCCGGCCCCTCGTCGCCCAGCGTCACCAGGGACAGCAGGACGGTTTCGCCGATCCGTCCCGCCGCCGCCGCGCCGCGCAGGCGGAACCACAGGGGCGGCTCGGGAACCGGCGCCATGAGCCGGTCCGGTTCGTCCAACAACTCCGCAGACAGGTCGTCGGGCAGCGGTTCGCCGAAGGCGTCGAACAGGCTCAGCAGAAGGCCGGCCTTGCTGCGTCCGTTTTCGGTCTTCCTGGCGTCGGTCCACCAGGCCGAAAGCTCCTCGGGCTTCCAATCCGCCGCCTCGGCCGAGCCGGCCAGCCGAAGGATCGGCCGCAGCGCCGTCACCGCCGCGGCGGATTCGGGATTGAACAGCGCGCTGGCGCGCAGAACGCCGAACCACGATTTGGCCATCTCGACCTCGCCGCCCAGGAGAAAGGCGCGGACGGCTTCGGGCGCAAACCAGATCAGCTCGGCCGACGGCGGAATGCGCTTGAGGATGGGCATGAACGCGCGCGCCGCCGACGCCTGGCGATCGCCCTTGCGGGCCAGCTGGAATGCCCGGCCGATCGCCTCGGCCTGGGCGATCGGAACGGTCTGGAGCTGCGCCGCCCGATAAAGCAGGGCGCGGCTGAGGGGGCCGCTTCCGGCTTCCGCCCGCGACAGCGGATTGGCCAGCGCCTCGTCGGGAAAATCGACGGCCATGTAAAGCTGGCGCAGCGTCTCGGCCGGCAGGCCGCCCGCCGCCTCGGCCCGCTCGGCGGCGTCCAGGCGGACTTCGACCGGCCCGTTCGGGCTGGTCGCCACCACCCGGAGAACGCCCGGCTGGTTCAGCGCCACGACGTCGGCCGGCAGTTGCACGCCGGCCGCCCTGGCCATCGCTAGGATCAGCGGCGTCGGCGCCGGCATCTTGTCCAGAACCCGGGCCGGCTTCTCGACGCGGCCGCCCTTGCCGGCACCGGCGATCAGGGCGTCGACCAAGGCAAAGAACGGCGGATCGTCGACCTTCGCCTCGCGCAGCAGGGAAACGCCGAGAGAGGCCTGGGCGTGTTGGCCGGCCAGGATCTGGCAGAAGATCAGGGCCTTCTGCCAGTAGTCGGTGTCGGTGTCGCGAATGCGGGTGGCGACAAGGGCGCAGGCCCTGGCATTGTCGTTGGCCAGAAAGCGCGCATTGGCCTCGATCCGCGCCAGGGCGGGATCTTCGGTTCGGTTGGGGGTCACCGCCAGCAGGGCGTCGACCGCCTCGAAGGCGCCCATGCGCAGAAGCAGGTCGGCGCGCGTCGCCAGGAGGCTGCCCTTCTTGCCGCCTTCGACCGGCGGCGGCACCGCCGCCGACAGCAGAAGACGCCGCGCCAGGCTTTGCATCGCCGCCGAATCGACGGCGACGGGCAGGTACGGCAGCAGGCGCTCGAGCAGCGCGCGCGGCGTGCCGCGCCACATCGCCTCGCCGAAGCCGCCCTCGGCCAACGACAGCGTGCCCACCGAATCGGCGTCGATGGCCTGCAGGGGTTGAACCTGAACCCCGCCGGAAGACAGCGGTTCGGCGGGCGTTCCCGCGGGGGTCGGCGCGGGCGCCTCGACGCGCGGCAGCGGCGCCAGCATCAGCGGCCGGCCGCCCCGGTCGGGGGGTTGGGCCGGGGCCTGCGCCCATGCGCCCGACGGCAAGGCCGTCAACGCGAAGGCCGCGAGCAGAAGCCGGGGAAGGGTCCTGGTCATCGGATCAACGGGGGAACCGGTCGTTCGGAATGACCTTCTCGACCACGGCCGTGGGCGCCGGAATGTCCCAGGTCGCCAGGAAGACGGCGCCGCCCACCACCAGGACGGCAACCACCAGGACGACCAACCGCGAGAAATGCTTCATTCCGTTACTCCCGTTCGTTTGACGCCGGCCCGCGCGGAGGTTTTCTCTATCGGCTTCGACGACGCCACGCTATGACATCGGCCAGATTTGTGTTTATGCTAGGCATTAACTATGGCGAATATTCGGCAGTGTATCGGGTCCATCCCCCGCTTTCAACGACGGGGCGTGGCGAGCGGTGGACGCATGGCGGACAGGCATCATCGGCACGCGGCAAGCGGTCCCGGAGCCCTTCTCCGGCAATGACCTCCGCCCTCGCACTTCCCGGTAACCGGCACGTCGTCCTGATCGGCCTGATGGGCGCGGGCAAGACCAGCATCGGGCGCATTCTCGCCAAACGGCTGAAGGCGACGTTCACCGACGCCGACACCGAAATCGAGAAGGCGGCCGGCCTGACCATCGCCGAAATCTTCAGGATGCACGGGGAACAGGCGTTCCGCGACGGCGAGCGGCGGATCATCGCCCGCCTGCTGGACGCCCCACCCGGCGTGCTGGCGACCGGCGGCGGCGCCTTCATGGACGCCGGCACCCGGGCCCTGATCCGCGAACGCGGCACCTCGATCTGGCTCCGGGCCGACGTCGAAACCCTCTACCGGCGGACACGCCAGCGGACCGGCCGGCCGCTGCTCAACAACGAGGACCCGATGGGCACGCTCGAGCGCCTGGCCCAGATGCGCTATCCCATCTACGCCGAGGCGGATATAACCATCGACACCGGCGCCGAGAAGCCGCGCCAAACGGCGGACCGCATCATCGAGGAACTGACAGCCATGACCAAACAGTTGGGCGCCACGAGGGCAACGGCATGACGAGCGCAAACGGGACCGCCCCGTCCGTCGCCTCCACCCTCGGCGTCGAGCTTGGTTCGCGCGCCTATTCGATCGTCGTCGGCGACGGGCTTCTCAAGGAAGCCGGCCGGCGCATGGCCGAGGTCATCAGCCGGCGGCGGGTGGTGATCGTCACCGACGCCACCGTCGCGCCGCTTTACCTGGAAACCCTGGAAGCCTCGCTCGCCGCGGCCGACATCGAACATTTCAGCGTCGTGCTGCCGGCCGGCGAGGCGAGCAAGAGTTTCGATCATCTGCGCGACCTGACCGACCGGCTGCTCGACGAGCGCATCGAGCGCACCACGGCCGTCGTCGCCCTGGGTGGCGGCGTCATCGGCGACCTGGCGGGCTTTGCCGCCAGCATCGTGCTGCGCGGCGTCGACGTGGTGCAGGTCCCGACCACGCTCCTGGCCCAGGTCGACAGTTCGGTCGGCGGCAAGACCGGCATCAACACCCGGCACGGCAAGAACCTGATCGGCACCTTCCATCAGCCGATCCTGGTCCTGGCCGACGTCGGCACGCTGGCCACCCTGCCGCCCCGCCAACTGCTGGCCGGCTACGCCGAGACCGTGAAGTACGGCCTGATCGAGGACGCGCCCTTCTTCGAATGGCTGGAACAGCACGGCGACGCCTTCTGCCGGGGCGACAAGGCCATCCAGACCGAGGCGGTGGTCCGCGCCTGCACCGCCAAGGCCGCCGTCGTCGCCGAGGACGAACGGGAATCCGGCCGCCGGGCCCTGCTCAATTTCGGCCACACCTTCGGCCACGCGCTGGAAGCCGAGTGCGGCTATGGCGAGCGCCTGCTGCATGGCGAGGCCGTCGCCCTGGGCATGGTGATGGCGACCGCCCTTTCGGTCCGCATGGGGCTTTGCCCCGCCGCCGACTTGGAACGGACCCGCCGGCACCTGAAGGCGCGCGGCCTGCGCGTGGGGGTGGGCGAGATCGCCGAACCGTCGTGGACGGCGGAGCGCCTTCTTTCCCACATGATGTCGGACAAGAAGGTCCGCGACAGGTTGCCCACGTTCGTGTTGACCCAGGGCATCGGCAAGGCCTTCACCACCCAGGAGGTCGACCCCGGCCTGCTCAGAGACGTCGTCGACGTGGCGTTGAGCGACCGACCATAACCCTAGTTGGAGCGCCGGCCGAGCCAACTGCCCCCCGTTTGCCGGTGGAACGAGCCCCATGATCGAATACATCGCCGCGATCGTCGTCCTGATGGTTCTCTCGGCTTTCTTCTCGGGAGCGGAAACCGCGCTGACCGCCGTTTCGCGGGCCCTGGTCCATCAGATGGAGCAATCGGGCAGCCGCAGCGCCGCCATCGTCAGCCATCTGCAGGCGCACAAGCCGCGACTGATCAGCGCCCTGCTGCTCGGCAACAACCTGGTGAACATCCTGGCCTCGGCCCTGGCGACACGCCTGCTGCTGGGCATGTTCGGCGAGGCCGGCGTGGCCTACGCCACCATCGCCATGACCTTGCTCATCCTGCTGTTCGCGGAGATCCTGCCCAAGACCTACGCCATCCGCAACGCCGGTCCGGTGGCGTTGGCGCTGGCGCCCATCATCAACGTCCTCGTCACGATCCTGAACCCGGCGACCCGCCTGCTGCTGTGGATCGTGCGGGGCATCTTCAAGATGTTCGGCAGCGACATCCAGGGCGGCGAGGCCATGGGCGCCGGCGACGAGGAACTGCGCGGCGCCATCGAACTGCACAGCGGCAACGAGGCGGCGATCCGCCACGAACGCGCCATGCTGCGCAGCGTGCTCGACCTGACCGACGTCCAGGTGGGCGAGATCATGGTGCATCGCCGCAACCTGGTGACCATCGACGCCGACCTGCCGGCCGCGGAGATCGTCTCGCAGGTGCTGGCCAGTTCCTACACCCGGCTGCCGTTGTGGCGGGAAACCCCGGACAACATCGTCGGCATCCTGCACACCAAGGCACTCTTTCGCGCCGTCGAGGCGGGAAGCGGCGCCATGGAAAAACTGGACGTCGTCGCCCTGGCGGCCAAACCCTGGTTCATTCCCGAATACACGCCGCTGCTGGACCAGTTGCTGGCCTTCCGCGAACGGCGGGAACATTTCGCCCTGGTGGTCGACGAGTACGGCAGCCTGATGGGCATCGTCACCCTGGAGGATATCCTCGAGGAAATCGTCGGCGACATCTCCGACGAGCACGACGTGACGGTCAGCGGCGTGCGCCCGCAGGGCGACGGCAGCTATATCGTGGACGGCGATGCGACCATCCGCGACCTCAACCGCGAGTTCGAGTGGACGCTGCCCGACGAGGAGGCCTCCACCATCGCCGGACTGGTGCTCCACGAGACGCGGCGCATCCCCGACATCGGCCAGACCTTCCTGTTCAACGGCTTCCGTTTCGAGATCCTGCGCCGACAGCGCCATCAGATCACCTCGGTCCGCATCACGCCGCCCGGCGACGGCGCCGAACGCGCCCCCGGAGGCCGGGACACCGCCCCGTAGCTCCGGCCCCGGCACCGTGTCATTGAAGTCGTCCCGCGACGCCCCCACATGATTCCGATAGGCATTCGTAAGCCGTGGGGAGGTACCGTCGACACGAACGGGGGCTACGATCATGCGGAGAATCATCCCTGACGTCGTCAAAGACCAAAGCATCCACACGTTGCCGCTCGACGGCACCGCGCTGGAGGCCGCCAGAATGATGGCGAATCGCGATATCGGGGCAATCTTGATACTGGAAAAGAACGGACTGCTGGCCGGCATCCTGACGGAACGCGACATCACCCGACGGATCGTCGCCAATGGCCTCGATCCGAAGAAGACGACCGTCGCCGACATCATGACGCGCAATCCGGACACCCTCTCTCCCGACGATTCCGAAATGGAAGCGTTGGAAATCATGCGGGTGCGCCGCTATCGCCACCTGCCCGTCACCGTCGATGGCAAGGCGGTCGCCATGGTATCCGTGCGCGATCTCTACGAGGTGATGAAGGACGAACTGGAGGAGAGCATCCGGGAAACCGAGGCTTTCGTCTTCGGCGACCGCTACGGCGCCTGAATCCGGCCCCGCCGCCCCTCTCCGCCCGACCGGCGTCAGCTGGCCGGGGGGGTGGGTTTGGTGGCGAAAAGCTCGCTCAGCTTGTTGGTCTTCAGGCGGTCGCGGTAGTCGGTCATGAAGGACTGGAAGTTTTCGGCTTCCTTGACCTTTCCGGCCACCGTCTGATAGTCGATCACGCCCGTTTCGGTAGGGCTGGCGATGAGCCGGAAGGCGTCGGCGTAAGGGGATTCGGCCATCAGCGGACCAAAGTCGGTGCGGGCGCGGGTCAGGCCGCGCTCGTTGCCGCTGAGCGCCAGGGCGACGGTCAGCTTGAGGACCGCCAGGCCCTGCCGGTCGTCGAGCGGCTGCTTGAACGTGATGCCGGCCGCCTTGACCTGCCGCGCCAGAACCTGCGCCGCGTTGGCCCAATCCTGCTTGGCCCAGAAGATGTCCGCGCGGATGCGCTCGGCCTCGATCGACTCGTCCTTGTCGAGCAGGGCCAGCGCCTTGTCCGCCTGCCCCACCAGGACGGCGGCGCGGGCCCGCAAGTAGCGGCGCGCCGTCGCCAGATCGGCCGGAAGGCCGGGACTTTCGGTAACGTCGAGGGCGGTAAGCGCCCGTTCCGGCTCGTTGGCCATGAGGCGGATCACCGCCAGCCGGGTGCCCACCCGCGCCTTCTCGGGACCCTGGAGGCGGAATTCGATCTGCGATTCGAGCAACTCGGCGCCGCGTTCCAGGAGATCCACCGAAACCAGGCGGTCGGCCAGCTTGCGGATCATCTCGTCGCCCCGCGCACCGGCCGGGGTCAACTCCTTGAATTCCTCGTAAAGCGCGATCGCCGAAACCGGCGGCAGCGCATCGGCGCCGCCGTCGAGATAAAGCTTGGCGAACGAATCGGTCATTTCCTGGGTGACCAGCGGCGATTCCCGGTGCTCGCGGAAATAGGTGGCGGCCTGGCGCAACGTTCGCAGGCCGTTGCGATAATCGCCCGCCGCCAGATGGAGATGGCCGAGCCGGCGCAGCAGGCCGAATTCGAAGTCGTCGCCGCGCCAGACATAGCGAAGCTTCTCGTAGGTGCCGATCGCCTCGGCCGGCGTCGCCTTGTCCAGTTTCAGCAGCAATTCGGTGCGCGCGACCGCCGCCTTGGCGCGGCTGGGCAGGTGGGCGCCCCGTTCGGTCTCCTCCCATTTGCCGATCGCGCCGTCGAAATCGCCCGACAGCTCGGCGATGCGGCCCTGCACGTAGGCCATCTGCGCCCGGTGGCGCGGGTTGGGGTCTTCGACCGCCAGCAATTCGAGGAAATGGGCGGCCTGGCGGGTATCGCCGACCTCGACCGCCGTTTGCGCCACCGTCACGCCCAGCGGCATTTTCAGCGGATCGGGATAGCCGCGCACCACGCTTCCCAACTGGCGCAGCACGCGCGAGGCCTGAACGGCGTCGCCCTTGCGGGCAGCCAGCAGCGCCCGCCAGAAGGTCGCCTCGTCGTTGTTGTTGAGGCTGGGGTGGTACCAATCCTCCTCGGCCGCGGCCAGACGATCCATCAGGTAGTTGCCGGCCCCCCGCGTCGCCCGGAACCGGGGGTCCTCGGCGATGCCGGGGCGGGAGGTCGCCATGACATTGAGCACGCCCAGCGCGTCGGCGGCGAATCCGCGGGCCAGAAAGAAGGTGGCGAGATCGAAGCGGGCTTTTTCCTTCTCCAGCTCCTTGGCCGCCGCCGCCGCCTTGAGAAGCTGGTGCTTCTGCGCGACGAAGGCCGTCGGGGCGAGGTTCCGCCAGCGTTCGAAATCGAAGATCGTGGTCAGCGGTCCGCTTGAGGCCAGGGTGTTGGTGGCGGCCATCTCGCGCGAGACCGGGGTGATTTGCAGGCCGCCGCCGCTGGTCAGTTCGACGCCCTGGCGCAGGGCGCGGACGCGCAGGGTGTCGATGGCCGGCTGCACGACCACCCCCTGGATGGTCGGCAGAAGCCGGAGCTCCGGATATTCGTAAGGCACGCCCATTCCGTATCCCAGGGGAATGACCGGCACCACGATCAGGGTGTCGCCGACCTCGGGATCGTCGATCGCCAGCGCCGCGCCGGGCTCGGGAACCGGCAGGAACACCCGGGTGCCGGCCGACGGCGTGGTCTGGGCCAGGGCCTCGATCGGGGTCTGCGGCTGAAGGGGCTGTTTCACGAAGTCCAGCAGCCACGCCAGCCCGTTGCGGCGCACGCTGGGGTTGACGCCGGCCACGGTGTCGATACGCAGCACCGCCCCCTGCTCCACCGGCACCTGCTCCATGCCGCGGATAACGTTGCCCCCGACAGCCCGCAACGCCGCCACGTCAAACTTCTGGGGCCGGTCGAAGACCACCCACAGGATGTCGGCGCGGCGGAACACCGCCGCCGCCACCGGCTCGTTCCAATCGAAGCGCAGGGTCACCGCGCCGGCCGGCGCGGTCGTCGGCGCCGCCTTGGCGGGCCCGCCCGCCGGAACATTCGACAGCCCGATCGGAGTCGGCGTCAGCGTGCCGATGGCGGCCGGCTGTTCGGCCTCCGGTGCCGGCGGGTCGGCCAGGGAAGCGGGGGCGACCGGAACCAGCGGCGTCGGCCGCCCGGCGACCGGCGGCGGCGGCGACAGCGCGCTGCCCGGCGGCTTGACGGCCGCCAGGGCCATCGGCGGCGCGGCCGCCGGAGGAACCGGAGCGCCGCCAGCCTTGACCGGCGGCGCAACGGCCCCGGCGCCGCTTGCCGCGACGGCCGGAGAGGCGGCCTTCTGGGGGGACGGCGGCGTTCCCCGGGCGGGAGCCATGACGTCGACCACCACCTTGGTGCCGGATCGGAAATGCTTGATCTGCGAGGCCGCCGGCGTGCGCAGGACGACCTTCAGCCGGCCGCCTTCGAGGACGGATTCGGCGCCCTCGACGAACCGGGGCGGCCGCGCCCTCAAGGTGCCGAGATCCGGGCTCGCCGGCCGATCGAAGGTGATCGTGGCGGCGCCGCCGGCCTGGTCGACCGTATAGCCGACCGGGCGCGACCAGTCGAAGACGACGCGACTGTAACCTTCGTGTTCGCCCACGCGAACGCCGAGCGCCTCGCCACCCTGCGGGCCGGCCGGCGCCGGCCGCGCCGCCGTTGCCGGAGAAGGCGCCGCCGGAGATGCGGCGGGCGCGCCAGGGGCCTTCGCCGGCGGCTGGGCGGCGGCCTCCACCAAATCCAACACCACCGCGCTGCCGAGATCGAAGGCGCGCACCGTGAGATTGCCCACCGTCGCCAGCACCACCGAGCGGCCATCGGCGCCGACGTCGCCGGCGCGCACATAGGCCCCCAGCACCCGGACAACCCCGCCCAGATCGGTCTCGATCGGGCGGCCGAAACGGATCACCACCCGCGATCCCTCGGATTCGGCGGTATAGGGAACCGGCGTCGGCCAGTTGAAGACGATGCGCCCGAAGCCTTCGTGCGGCGCCGCGCGGACGGTCACCGGTTCGGCCCGGGCCGCCACGGCCAGGACCAGGGACATCCCCATCCCCAGCCACAACGGCGCCCAGCGGTTGCGTCGTCCCGACATGTCTAGTCTCCGACCGTCGGGAAGATGACGATGTCGACCCGCCCGGCCGGCATGCCGGCCAGCTGCTTGATCCGGCTGTCGGCGTAGCCGTAGGCGACGATGTCCTCGCCATAGCCGGAACGCTTCAACGCGTTGGCGACGGTGGCGGCGCGCGCCAGGGACAGTTCCCAGTTGGAGGCGTAGGCGCCCCCGGGCGGCGTGGAATCCGTATAGCCGTTGACGCCGATCTGGTTGCCCACGTTGCGCAGCACCCCGCCAAGAACGAAGAGAGCCTGCCGGCCCTGCTCCGAAAACCCGGCCTCGCCGGGCTCGAACGCCAGGTCGCCGGCCAGGGCGACGATCAGGCGGTCCTCGAGGCCCAGGACGCGGCTGTGCGCCAATCCCTCATCCCGGCGCACCACGTCTTCCAGGACGGCGCCGAGATAATCGAGGTTGACGGCCCGCTTGAGGGAAAGCGTGGCGATGTTGTAGGGCGCCACCGGCACCGGATCGACCTTCTCGCGCGCCGGATTGAGGGTTTCGGACAAGGCATCGACCATTTCCTTCCAGCGGTCGACCTGCACGCTCGACATCGAGAACAGCAGCACGAAGAAGGTCAGCATCAACGACACCAGGTCGGTGAAAATGACCATCCAGCCGCGGTTCGGCGGCGGGGCGTCGGGAAATTCGTCAAGGCCGGGCGCCAGTCTGGTCATCGTCCGGCCTCCTGGCGCCGGGCCGCGCGGTCGAATTCCAGGCGGACCTCGTCCGCGGGGCGCACGAAGAATCGCATGACGATCTCGCCGGGGTTCCCCGGCCGCACGCCGACCGCGATCGAATCGGGTGGCGCACCGCGCGCCGACATGGCCCGGGCGAAGGCGCCGGCCCGGGTGGATTCCAGCGTTCCGGAAACGGCCAGCAGGCCGTCCGGCGCCGGAACGCTGCCGATGAGGAATTCCATGTCGTAGTGCAGACCGGGGGTGACCACGCTGAGCGAGGCCACGATGCGATCCAGGAGCGGGATGTGGGCCTCGCGGATCTCGGCGGTCCCCGAAAGGAACAGGGAATCGGAGGCCATCACCGCCCGCATGAGGCGGCCCGGCTGCACGACCTCCACCCGGGCGACGCGGATGGGCGAGGAAAAGACGGCGCCGATCTGCTCCTGGAAAGCCTGCGCGGCGAGGAAATCCCCCTCTTTCGAGGCGAAGGCGGTGAGTTCGCCGCTGGGCGCCAGCAGCGAGGCGAAGGTGGAGGTCAGGCTGTCCATCACGGCACGGCTTTTGATCTTTTCGAACGAGGACATGGAGACCAGCACGATGAAAAAAGCCAGCATCAGGACATAAAGCGAGAGGAACAGCGCCGTCGTATGATGGGCTGCGCTTTCGGGTTGCGGCCGCTGAAGGGTTTCAAACTCGTCCATCTCGGATCAATGCGTCACGCTCTTTGCCCGGCCGACGACAACCGTTGGTATCGCCTGCGACCGGCGCGAGAAGGCGAACACCGGCTTCAGCCGCCGGCCGCCGCGGACTGCGGCAATTGCCGCCGCCGGGCCAGGTCCACCGTGACGTCCCTGGCCTTGCTGGGGTCCATGTTCGCCATGATGGGCGCCAGGCTGCGTTCCTTCATGCGCTCGGCCACCAGCAACAGGGTGTCCATGTCCAGCTCCTCGAAAATGCGGGCGGCGTCCTTGGGCTTCATGTTCTCGTAGATCTTGACCAGGCTTGCCACCTTGGCCGCCTGCTGTTCGCTGTAGGTGGCGATCAGCTTTTCGACGGTGGCCTGCAGCAGCTTCATCTCCTGGACCTTCTTGTCGATCCGCGATTCCGCCGCCTTCAGAAGCCCTTCGCGCATGTTGATCTCGCGCTCGCGCGTTTCGATGGTCTCGCGGCGCACGGCCAACTGTTGCAGCAGGTCGATTTCCGACTGCGTCAGCAGGGTGGGATCGTCGACCCTGAGGGTGGCGGGAGCCTCGGCAACCGGAGTGCCCGTCGCCGGTCCGGCGACCCCCGCGAGCGGGGTGTCCTTGACCGGCGTGGCCTTGCCGAGCGGCGCGCCGGCGGCCGGCAACTGCGCGGCCGGAGACGGCGCGGCGGGCGCCTTGGCGCCCGGCTGCTGGGCCTCGGCGCCAGCCACAGAAATGGCCCCCACCAGCATGCCGTCGAGACCTTCCCAGATGTGGCCGATCTTGACCGTCAGCATGAGGGCGGCGGCAAAGATGGTGACGGGAAGAAACCGGAAGCGAACGAAAAAGCGGATCATGAGAAAGGTTCCTTTCCGTCAGCGGGCGGCGCGCAGGGCTTTGATCAGCTCGCGTTCGGCGTCCGACTTCACGTCGTCGGCCGGGGCGGCGGCCCGGCCGCTCCCCTTGGCGGGCGTACGGGGCTGATCGGCCGGCGCTTCCTTGCGTGCCTCGCGCACCAGCGATTCCAGGCGGTCGGCCGTGCTGCCGCCCCGCTCGGTCAGGAAGGCCAGATCGTCGCGCAGGCCCTGGGCCCGGTCGATCCGCTCCTTGAGGTCGTCGGCGGTGGCCTTCAGCCGGGTGATGCTTTCCTCGGCGCGCATCGTCGAATCGACGAACTTGGCGGCCAGCTTCTCCAGCGCCAGCTTGTCCTGGCGCATGGTGCGCAGCCGGCGATTCAGCATCACCGTATAGCTGATGGTCACCACCAGAAGACCCGCAACCAGTATTTCAAGAACCAGCGAAAAGCCCACGGTTACGAATTCTCCCTCGTTTTCTGCGGCACCCGGTCGTCGATGCGCACCGCAACATGGTCGCCCTTGCGGCCCATGCCACCGTAATACATCGAGACGTCGCCGCACTTGAGCTGAACCTTCGAATCCGGCGAAGCGTTGAGCATGATGCGCGAGCCGACCCGCCAGTGGAAAACTTCCCTCAGGCGCATGACCTGCTCGTCCAGCACCGCGTCCAGGTCGACGTCGGTCAGCCACAGTTCCTCGGCCAAATGGGTTTCCCAGATCGAGTCGCGGCCGAACTTCTCGCCCATGAACATCTGCAACAGCAGTTCGCGGACGGGTTCCAGCGTGGCGTAGGGAATCAGCAGTTCCATGCGCCCGCCGCGATCCTCCATGTCGATCCTGAGCTTGGCGACGATGGCGGCGTTCGACGGCCGCGAAATGGTGGCGAACCGCGGGTTGGTTTCCAGGCGATCGAAGCGGAAAGTCACCGGGCTCAGGGGTTCGAAGGCGGCGGAAAGATCGCCCAGGGCGACGTGCACCATGCGCTCGACCAGGCTGCGTTCGATGGTGGTGTAGGGCCGCCCCTCGATGCGCATGGCGGCAGTGCCGCGCCGGCCGCCGAGCAGAACGTCGACGATGGAATAGATGAGGGCCGAATCGACGGTGATCAGGCCGTAGTTGTCCCATTCCTCGGCCTTGAAGACGCTGAGCATGGCCGGCAACGGAATGGAGTTGAGGTAATCGCCGAAGCGGATCGAGGCGATATTGTCGAGGGACACCTCGACGTTGTCCGACGTGAAGTTGCGCAAGGACGTCGACATCATGCGCACCAGGCGGTCGAACACCACTTCCAGCATCGGCAGGCGCTCGTAGGACACCAGCGCGCTGTTGAGGATCGCCTGGATGCCCGAACGGCCGCCCTCCTCGCCATGGCCTTCGTCGAAGCCGAGCAGGCTGTCGATTTCGTCCTGGTTCAGGACCCGGGTCGACTGCCCACCGGCGGCCATCTCGTCGGCCGACGCCTCGTCGTCGTCACCGCCGGCGACCATCGCCTCCCACTCGTCGGCGAGCGCGTCCTGGTCGTCGCCGTCTCCGCTTTCGGTCGGCTGGCCGGTGTTGGTCTCGTCCGCAGGCACGGTCATCGCTTCCGCATCCTCTGATCGCCTCGCCCTATGGCGCGGCGGCTAATTGACAAGCATTTCCTTGAACAGAACGTCATTGACCGGGGTAGGCGCCACGGCGACGCCCACCCGGGCCAGCAGTTCCTCGCGCAAGCGGTACATCCCGGCCGAACCCTTCAAATCCTCGATCCTGAGTTCGCGCAGGAAGACGTTGAAGGCGTCCATGATGCGCGTCATCTGCGCCTCGACCTTGGGGATGTCCTGGCCGTTCGGCAGTTCCAGGCTGACGCGCATCTTCAGAAAGGTCGACTTGGTGCGGCTGCCGGTGTTCAGGTTGACCAGAATCTCGGGCAGATCGAGGTACACCACGCCCACCGGGCCGGTGCCCTCCTCGGATGACGCCTTTTCCGCCGGCTCGCCGGTGACCATCGCCACCACCGGATCGAGAAGCCCGGTGAACCAAGCGCCAGCCACCCCGCCGATCACCACCAGGAGGGCGGCGCCGATGATGATGAACAGCGTCTTCTTGCCCTTCTTCTTGGCCGGCGACCCGTCGCTTTCGCCAGCGTCGTCGGTTTCCTCTGCGTCGATTTCCTCGAGATCTTCGGCCATACCACAAACCCGCTACAGGTGAGACCCACCTTCGCTGCCCACATTGATTGCCCACGACGCACCTTAAGGGGGCTTAGTTAATAAGTCGTTGAAGGAGGCGGCGGGCGGGACAAAGGCCCCCGTCGGCGGGCAATAACTGCCGGGCAACGAACGGAAACAGGCACCAAAAACGCCGGGAGAACGGCCGCCGGGACGACATCCAATCCATTGAATATAAAAGGATTTCGTTCTTGGCATGGGCCATGCATGAACGGGACCGGGCATTTGTGGACACTCTTTCGGTTTGGGACCGCGGAAATGGAAAACACCTCATTCGTTGCACTCTCCCGTCAGGCGACCCTGCGCCGGCAGTTGAGCGTCATCGCCAACAATCTCGCCAACATGAACACCACCGGCTACAAAAGCGAACACATGATGTTCATGGAACATCCGGTTCGCAGCCGCGGCGGCGAGCGCATCATGGGCGACAAGGTTTCCTACGTCCGGGACATCGCCACCGTCCGCGACTTCCAGGAAGGCTCCTTCCGGGAAACCGGAAACCCCCTGGATATGGCCATTCACGGCGACGGCTACTTCGTCGTCCAGACGGAAAACGGCGAACGCTACACGCGCAACGGCCGCTTCCAGCTGGACGATGCCGGACAGCTCGTCACCCAGCAAGGCGATCCGGTGCTCGCCGACGGCGGCCAGCCGTTCTTTTTCGCCCCCGGCGATGCCGACATCCACGTGACGCGCGACGGCACCATTTCGACGCGCAACGGCCCGCTGGGCCGGCTCGGGATCGTCAACTTCGACAACCCCCACGAATTGAAGGAAGTCTCCGGCGGGCTGTTCACCGCCGAGACGGTGCCCGTCGAAGCGGAGCAACGCGACGTCGTGCAGAACATGCTGGAAAGCTCCAACGTCGAGCCGATCGTCGAGATGACCCGCCTGATCGACGTGAACCGCAATTACAAGGAAGCCTACAAATTGATTGAGACCGAGGACGAGCGGATGAAGAAGATGATCCGCGAACTCGCCAGCACCTCGGTCTGATCCGGAAAGGCTGCGCAAAAGCGCGCCCGACGGCCAAGAATCGGAAAGGACGAAAATCATGAGAGCTTTGGACATCGCAGCGACCGGAATGATGGCGCAGGAGCGCAACGTCTCGGTCATCTCGAACAACCTGGCGAACATGAACACGACGGCCTACAAGCGCCGGCGCACCGAGTTCCACGACCTGCTGTACCAGAACCTGCGACGGGTCGGCAGCACGTCGTCGGACGCCGGCACGGTGGTCCCGACCGGCGTGCAGATGGGCCTCGGCGTCAAGCTGGCCGCCGTCTATCGCATTCACGAGCAAGGCAACCTGAACGCCACCGACAACACCTTCGACCTGGCCGTCCAGGGGCCCGGCTTCTTCCAGGTGGAACTGCCGACCGGCGAAACCGCCTACACGCGTGACGGTTCCTTCCAGTTGAACGCCGACGGCGAGATCGTCACCCACGACGGCTATGCCCTGCAGCCCGGCATCACGGTGCCCAACAACGCCATGGACGTCACCGTCAACGAAAGCGGCGAGGTGCTGGTGAAGATCGATGGACAGACGGCCCTGCAGAACGTCGGCCAGATCCAGCTCGCCGTCTTCCAGAACGACGCCGGCCTCGAAGCGGTCGGCGACAACCTGTTGCTGGAAACGCCCGCCTCCGGCCGTCCCACCGTCGGCAACCCCGCCGCCATCAACTTCGGCTCGGTACTCCAGGGCTTCCTCGAAACCTCCAACGTCAACGCGGTGGAGGAGATCACCGAGATGATCTCGGCCCAGCGCGCCTTCGAAATGAACGCCAAGGTGGTGACGACGGTCGACGACCTGCTCAACACCGTCAGCGGCCTTAGGTAGGGAGGACGGATCATGAGGTTGGGAACCATCCTGTTGATCGCCGCCGCCTGGGGCTGCGCGCTTGCGGCGCCTGCGGCACTCGCCGAAACCACCGACCAGGTCGTCCTGCGCCAATCGGTCACGGTCGACGACAACCTGATCAAGCTGGGCGACCTGTTCATCGGCGCCGGCGCCAACGCCGACGTCGGCGTCGCCTATGCGCCGGCCCCCGGCAAGCGGGCCATCTTCGACAGCCAGTGGCTCTACCGGGTGGCCAACGCCTATGGCCTGGCGTGGCGGCCCATGAGCCTGCAGGACCAGGCGGTGGTTCAGCGGGCCAGCACGGTGATCGGCCGCGACGAAATCGAGAACCGCATCCTGGACGCGCTGTCGGGCAACGGCATCGGGCCCGACGCCCAGGTCGAGTTGACCAACCACGCCTTCCGCGTCTACGTCGCCGAGGGCGCCAACACCCTGATCGACGTCGAGGACATGGTCTTCGACCCGCGCACCCGCCGCTTCACCACGGTGATCGCGGTTTCCCCCGACGGCGCCGGCACCCAGCGCTTCCGGCTGGCCGGGCGGATCCACGACGTGCGCGACGTCCCGGTCCTGACCCATCGCGTCCTGCCCGGCGAAGTCATCAAGGCGAGCGACCTCGAAACCATCCCGGCGCGGGCCAGCCAGATGCGGCGCGACACCATCGTCGAGGTCGAGGACCTGATCGGCAAGTCGCCGAAGCGGGCGCTGCCCCAGGGCCGCGCGATTGCCATGAGCGAAGTCCAGGACCCCATCCTGGTGCCGAACCGGGGCCTGGTTACCATTCTTTACCAGCGCCCGCGGATGACGCTGACCGCCAAGGGCCGCGCCATGCAGGACGGCGCCAACGGCGATGTCATCCGCATCTCCAACGTCCAGAGCAACATGGTCATCGAGGCCGTGGTCGTCGGTCCCCACATGGTGACCGTCACCGCCTCGGACCGGACGCTGATCAACTAGGAGTCACGCCATGACCCGCCATCCGGCCATGCGAACCGTCCAGATCGCCGCCCTCGCAGCCGTCATTGCCGCCGTCGCCGGCTGCAACACCCTGACCGAACTCTCCGAGGTCGGCGACGGGCCGAAGCTTTCGCAGATCGAAAACCCGACGGCCAAGCCCGACTACAAGCCGGTCAACCTGCCGCTGCCCGCCGCCCAGCCGGCCGACCACAACCCGAATTCCCTGTGGCGGCCCGGCGCCAAGGCCTTCTTCAAGGACACCCGGGCCAAGGACATCGGCGACATCCTGACCGTCAAGCTCAACCTCAAGGACAGCGCCACCTGGGACAACAAGACCGAACGCGACCGCAAGGACAGCGAGGATACCGACGTCACCGCCCTGCTGGGCCTTGAGGCCGAGTTCAGCAAGGTCCTGCCGGAAGCCGTCAACCCGGCCTCCATGCTGAGCTTCGGCAACACCCACAAGACCTCGGGCGACGGCTCCATCGAGAGGAGCGAGACCCTGGAGGTGACGTTCGCCGCCATCGTCACCCAGATCCTGCGCAACGGCCACCTCGTCATCCTCGGCCGCCAGGAAGTGCGGGTGAACGCCGAACTGCGCGAACTGATGGTGATGGGCGTCATCCGCCCCGAAGATATCGATTCGGACAATTCGATCCCCCACGAGAAGATCGCCGAAATGCGGGTCGCCTATGGCGGGCGCGGCACGCTCAGCAATCTGCAGCAGCCGCGTTGGGGCACGCAGATCTGGGACATCCTCTTCCCCTTCTAGGGCGGTAGAGGTTCCCCCCAAAAGCGAAAGGCCGATGCGACGCATCGGCCTTTTTGCTTTGACGGCTCGGCGCCGCCGGGCGGCACGGCCGTTCAATCGTCGCGGTGGGTCCGCTCCATGCGTTCGTGGCGCTCCTGGGCTTCCAGGCTGTAGGTGGCGATCGGCCGGGCCTCCAGGCGCGAGATGGCGATCGGCTCCGCGGTCTCTTCGCAGTAGCCGTACGTGCCGTTCTCGATCCGCTCCAGCGCCTCGTCGATCTTGCTGATCAGCTTGCGGGCGCGATCGCGGGTCCGAAGCTCCAGGGAACGGTCGGTCTCGGCGGAGGCCCGATCGGCGATATCGGGCGCCAAAAGCCCGCCCTCCTGGAGATGCTGGAGGGTTTCCGTCGAGGCGTCCAGCAGTTCGTTCCGCCAGCCGATCAGCTTACGGCGGAAGTATTCGCGCATTCGGGGATTCATGAAGGCTTCGTCTTCAGAGGGCTTGTAGTCGGGAGGAAGTATCACGGTCATTTTTTCCCGCACCCAGGTCTGCTCGAAATTGGGCCGGAATATAGGGGTCCGGCCATGCCCCTGCAAGACCCCATCGCACGAAGAAGTCGCGGCGACAGAAGATTGAATTTCCTGTAAAATTTTAGAGGAATCGGACGAAACGCGAACGGCATGGAAATCCGCAGGGTCAAACCACGCGCGTAAGCTTGGCAATTTCGACCTTCGCCCGGAGCTCGATCTCGTCGATGATTTCCTTCAGGCGCGGGTCGTCTGTCTGCCCCCGCTGGGCCCGGAGCGCATGGGCCAGATCGGCCAGCTTGTCCTTGGGAATCGCCCCCACCAGGATATCCCGGCGCAGCGCCTCGAGGCGGTCCAGCAGGTCGTCGCCATACTGGCGGGCCAAGCCGCGCGAGCGTTCCTGGGGCGCGTCCGGCACCTCCTGGACGGCCAGGATCGATTCGACGGTTCCCACGGCGTGCGTCTCGACGGGCGCCGCGGGGGCCGAGGCCTCCGCCGCGCCGAACAGTTCGTGGGCGAATTCGCTGTCTCCCGTCTCCGACGACTTTTTCTTGCGCGCCGTCGATGGGGTCGCCTTGGTGGATCCGACATTCGAGATCTTCATAGGCGTCGCGGTCTCTCAACAGGACAGATTTGCCAGTATATACCGGCCCGAGGGTTAAGAAGGCGTAAATCGGCCGCCGCCGCCCGCCTGCCCCGCGGCGCGGCCGGGAAAAGCCGAAAAGCGCGGGCCCTACTTGAAAATGCGTCTCATTTTCCCCACTTGCTGGGCGCGTTCCGCCACCGGACGGGGAATCGACGCAACCGGCGCCGATCGAGGTTTTCGTGGCGGACCGTTCAGCCGACCGCCCCACCAGCCAGCCACCGAGTTTCTCCACGAGGCAGCCAGCAAATGGGAAAGCAACCATTGATGCTGCAAGGAGAGACATCGTGACCCTGCAAAAGAGCCTTCGGACCGCCGGAGCTGTCGTTTCGGCCGTCATCGGCGCGGCGGCCCTCGCCTCACAGGCCATGGCCGCCGGGGAGGTCAACCTCTATTCGTTCCGCCAGCCGTTCCTCATCGAACCGATGTTGAAGGAATTCACCCGCCAGAGCGGCATCGCCGTCAACGTCGTCTACGCCGAGAACGGCGTTCTCGAACGGATCAAGGCGGAAGGGCCGAACAGCCCGGCCGACGCCGTGCTGACGGTCGACATCGGCCGCCTGCACGACCTGGTCGAGGCGGAGATCCTGCAACCCGTCAAGTCGGCGGTGCTGGAGGCGAACATTCCGGCCCAGTACCGCCATCCGGACGGCTTGTGGTTCGGCCTGACCAGCCGGGCCCGCATCGTCTTCGCCAGCAAGGACCGCGTCCGCACCGACGAGGTCCGCTCGTACGAGGATCTGGCTGCGCCCCACATGAAGGGGCGCGTCTGCTCGCGCTCGGGCAAGAGCGACTACAACATCTCCCTGCTGGCCTCGATCGTCGCCCACAAAGGCGAGCAGGCCGCCCGCGAATGGCTGGCCGGAGTCAAGGCCAACCTCGCCCGCAAGCCGCAGGGCAATGACCGCTCGCAGGCCAAGGCGATCATGGAAGGCGTCTGCGACGTGGCGCTGGCCAACACCTATTACATGGGCCAGATGCTGAGCGACAAAAACCCCGAACAGAAGGCCTGGGCCGAGGCAGTACGCATCGTCTTCCCCAACCAGGACGAGCGCGGAACCCACGTCAACTTGAGCGGCGCAGCGCTGGTGCGGGGCGCCAAGAACCGGGACAACGCCGTCAGGCTCATCGAATTCCTGAGCGGCGACGACGCCCAGAAGCTGTACGCCAAGGCCAACATCGAATACCCGGTCAAGGCCGGGGTGCCGCTCGATCCGCTGGTCGAATCGTGGGGCCCGTTCAAGGCCGACGCCGTCGAGCTGGCCCGGGTCGCCAAGTTCCGTCCGCTGGCGGCGCGCCTCGTCGATCAGGTGGGCTTCGACCTTTAGGACTTGAACATTGCGGACTGTCGCCGCCGCTCCGGCTCCGGGGCGGCGGCGATGGCCGGCAGCCGCCGGCTCCGGCGCGAGAGATGGAAAGAAGGACCCCCGTCTTGGAACTGGCCCGCACCGACCCCGGCGTCATCTCGCGCACCACCGCCGTCCCGCGCCTCGACGGCTGGACGACGGGGGCGCTCCTGGTCGCCGGCCTGATCGCCATGCCGATCGTCGCCGTCATCGCCCTGGCCGTCGCCCCCAGCGACGACATCTGGCGCCATCTCGCGGCGACCGTGTTGCCGCACTACCTGGCCACCACCGCCGTCCTGGCGGCGGGAGTGGGCGCCGGCACGCTGATCGTCGGCGTCGGCGCCGCGTGGCTGGTGACCATGTGCCGCTTTCCCCTGCGGGGGATCTTCGAGTGGGCCCTGCTGCTGCCGCTCGCCGTTCCCAGCTACGTCGTCGCCTATGTCTACACCGACATCCTGGAATACGCCGGGCCGCTGCAGGCGGCCTTGCGCGACCTCTTCGGGTGGACGTCGCGGCGGGACTACTGGTTTCCCGAGATCCGCTCGCTGGGCGGCGCCATCGCCATGATGACGCTGGTTCTCTACCCCTACGTCTATCTCCTGGCGCGGGCCGCCTTTCTCGAACAGTCGGTGTGCGTGCTCGAGGTCAGCCGCACCCTTGGCAAGGGCCCGTGGCAAAGCTTCGCCCGAGTGGCGCTGCCGCTGGCCCGGCCGGCCATCGTCATCGGTGTGACGCTGGTGGTGATGGAAACGCTCAACGATTTCGGGACGGTCGACTTTTTCGCCGTCGCCACCTTGACCACCGGTATCTACGACGTCTGGCTGAACATGAACAGCGCCGCCGGCGCCGCCCAGCTGGCTGCGCTGACGCTGGGCATCGTCGCGCTCTTGATCGCCGCCGAGCGGTGGGCCCGCCGGAAGCGGCGCTTCCACCACACCACGCCCCGCTACCGGGCGCTGGCCACCGTTCCGCTTTCCCCGGCGCGGGCGGCGCTGGCGTTCCTCGCCTGTCTGGCCCCGGTGGTCTTGGGATTCCTGATCCCGGCCACCCGGCTTCTGGGCTTCGCGCTCGATCACCGCCCGGGCCCGGGAACCGGCCGCTTCCTGGAACTTGCCGCCAACAGCCTTCTGCTGGCCTCGATCACCGCCGGATTGGCCGTGCTGATCGGCCTTTTTCTCGCCTACGGGATCAGGGTAAGCCGCAACCGCTGGCTGCCGGCGGCCATCCGCTTCGCCAGCATCGGCTACGCCATTCCCGGCGCCGTTCTGGCGGTCGGCGTCGTGGTCTCGCTGGCGGCCTGGGACAACGCCGTCGACGCCGTCGCCCGGACTTGGTTCGGGCTTTCTCCCGGCCTGCTGCTGAGCGGCACCGTCCTCGCCATGGTGTTCGGCTATCTGGTCCGCTTCATGGCCCTGTCTTTCGGCGCCATCGAGGCCAGCCTCGGCAAGGTCACGCCCAGCATGGACGGGGCCGCCCGGACGCTGGGTCACACGCCGTTCTCGGTCTTAAGACGCGTCCACCTGCCGCTTCTCAGGGGCAGCCTTCTGACCGCCGCCATCCTGGTCTTCGTCGACTGCATGAAGGAACTGCCGCTGACCCTGCTGCTGCGTCCCTTCAATTTCGAGACGCTGGCCACCAACGTCCATCAGCTGGCCTCGGCGGAACTGCTGGAACAGTCGGCGCCGGGCGCGCTGGCCATCGTCGCCGCCGGCATCCTGCCGGTCATCGCGCTCAGCCGCACCATCCGCCGCTCCCGCCCCGGGCAGGGGGCATCCGGAAGCCGGCCATGAGCGGTTTCGGCATGGAAGGCATCGTCCACGCGTTCGGCGGCCAGCCGGTGGTCGCCGGCGCGACGCTCGACGTCAAGCGGGGCGAACTCGCCTGCCTGCTCGGCCCGTCGGGCTGCGGCAAGACCACCCTGCTGCGGCTGGCGGCCGGGCTGGAGCGGCTGCAGCGCGGCCGGGTCGTCATCGACGGCGAGGTGGTGGCGAACGCCGCCGACGGCCGCCACGTTCCCCCGGAGAAGCGCCGTGTCGGGCTGATGTTCCAGGACTATGCGCTGTTCCCCCACCTGACGCTGGCCGAGAACATCCGCTTCGGTCTGGACAAGGCCTCCGCCGCCCCCGCCTTTCGGGTGGAGGAGGCGATGGAGCGGGTCGGCCTGGCGCCCTTCGCCGAGGCCTATCCCCACACGCTGTCCGGCGGCCAGCAGCAGCGCGTCGCCCTGCTTCGCGTGCTGGCTCCCGGTCCCCGCGTCCTTTTGCTCGACGAGCCATTCTCCGACCTCGACGTCAACCGCCGCGTCCAGGTCCGCGAGTCGACCCTGGAATTGTTGAAGGAATCGGGCGCGGCCACCCTGATGGTCACCCACGACCCCGAGGAAGCCATGTTCATGGCCGACCGCATCCTGGTGATGAACGGCGGGCGCATCGTCCAGTCGGGATCGCCCTTCGACACCTATTTCCACCCCGCCGACGCCTTCGTGACCGAACTGTTCGGACCGGTCAACCGGTTGCCCGGCGTCGTGCGCGGGCACGCGGTCGAGACGCCCCTCGGCCGCTTCGAGGCCCCCGGCATCGCCGACGGCATTCCGGTCGACGTCCTGGTCCGCGTCGAGGGCCTGGTCGTGGGAGCGGACGGCGCGGCCGACGGGGCGCCACCAGTTGCCGCCCGGATCGTGTCCTCGCGCCTGCTCGGCCGGTCGAGCCATCTCAGCCTGCGGGTTCCGGCCGGAAACGGCGAGGAGATCGCCCTGCAATGCCGGGTGCCCGGCATCCTGCCGCTCCACCCCGGCGAGACGGTGCAAATCGGCGTCGATCGCGGCCAGAGCTTCGTCTTCCCCGCCTGAGGTCGCCGCGCCCGGCACGGCAAAACTTGCAGGCCGACCGGCCCGCCGCGACCAAAAGGGTCCGCCGGCCTTCCCGCAGGGTGCCTTCTGTTATCCTTGAAAATCAATTGGTTAGCGTCCTGTACCGAGTGGCATCCTTCTTGCTTCGGAGAACCTGGATTCATGGGATCGCCTGCGGGAGGAACCGCGGCACCAAGTGGAGTCACGGCATGTTCGGAATCTTTTCACCCAGCGTCCTCGGCATGATGAGCCAAACCCAGGCGCTCAACACCATCGGCCAAAACATCGCCAACGTCAGCACCGGCGGCTACAAGGGGCGCGACGTCCGCTTCTCGACGCTGGTCGGCCAGCAGATGGATCACGAATCCGACCTTTCGGGGGTACGCCCCTGGGAATACCAGCGCATCGACCAGCAGGGCCTGCTTCAGGCCAGCGCCAGCATGATGGACCTCGGCATCAACGGCCGCGGCTTCTTCGTGCTGTCGGACACCTTCGACGGCAGCGGCCACACCTTCTATGGCCGCGACGGTTCGTTCCAGATGAACACCGTCAACGACGTGTCGGTCACCGCCGACGACGGCAGCACGATTACCGTCAAGGACGGCTATCTCGCCGACAAGAACGGCTATTTCGTGCTGGGCTGGGAGGCCGACGCCAACGGCACCTTCCCGACCAGCGGCGGCTCCCTGCAACCGATGCGCATCGACTCCTACGCCTTCTCCAACAGCTTCGTGCCGACGACGACGGGCATCCTGGGGGTCAACCTGCCGGCCAATGCGGCCACCGGCAGCCGCGAGAACTATACCGTCAGCATGGTCGATTCGGCCGGCAACCAGCAGGCGGTGGCCTTCGCCTTCCGCAAGTCGCATGTCGCCAACCAGTGGCTGATGACGGCCCAGACCGACGGCGTCGCCACCGCACAGGTCGACACCGCGACCCTGTCGGGAACGCCGGAGGCCGGCGACATTTATTCGGTGACCGTCAACGGCTCGGTGATCAGCCATACGGTCGCGACCAACCAGACCGACACCGCCACCCTTTCGGGCACGCTCGAAGCCGGCGACCAGTACACGGTCACCATCAACGGTACGCCGATCACCTATACGGTTCCCGGGTTCCAGCAGGACACGGTTACGTTCTCAGGCACCCCCGTGTTGGGAGACTCCTATTCGATCGAGATTGACGGCAACCTCTTCAGTCACCCCGTGGTCCCGGGCGATACCCTGAGCACTATCCGTGACGACCTGATCGCCCAGATCAATGCGCTTCCGGCCCTGAGCGGCGTCGTCACCGCAGTTCCCAGTGGGGCCGCCGGAGTGACCGTGACCGCCGACGTGGCCAACACGCCGTTCCTGATGACTCCCGGGGCGGTCGATGGAGGCGGACCTGCGGACAACGCCTTCGCCACCGCGACCGCGCAGCTCGTCACCGCCACCATGACCGACGTGCGCGACGACCTTGTGAACCAGATCAACACGACACTCGGCGCGGTCGTCAACGCCACCGCCGTAGGCACCGACGGTCTCAGCGTCACGGCAGATGTCCCCGGCACGCCGTTCACCCTCGTCGGCTCGACTCCCACGGTCGGATTCACTCCCGACAACGCCATCGCCACGGTCTCGGCGTCTCCGGCCCAGACGATCACGGAGATCCGCGATGCCCTGATGGCGCAGATCAACAGCACCACCTTCAATAACGGCATTGTCGCGGCGACCGTCACCGCGGTCGCCGCGGGGACTGACGGCATGACCATCACCGCCGACGATGCGGGGCTGCCGTTCTCATTGTCCGCCAATGCCGTCGACGGCGGCGTCACGGCGGACAACGCCATCGCCACAACCACCACCGCCACCGTACTGACCTTCTCCGAGCACGGCGAAATCGATACGCCGGCCAATGTCGCCCTCGCCCTCAACTTCGCCGGCGGTGCCACCGCCACCGTCGCGCTCGACGTCACCGACATGACGCAGTACGCCGGCGATTTCACGCCGATCAACTACAGCCGCAACGGATTCGCCGCCTGCAACATGGAAGGCTTCCGCTTCGACGAGAATGGCGTCGTCAGCGGCATCTTCGAGGACGGCACCACGCGCGTCCTCTACAAGGTTCCGCTGGCCGTCTTCAGCAATCCCAACGACCTGGAGGAGAAGAACGGAAACGTCTTCTCGCCGACCAGCGAGTCGGGCGATCCCCAGATCGTCGCCGCCGGCTCGGTCGGCGCCGGCGATTTCATGCCGAATTCCCGCGAGCTGTCGAACGTCGACATCGCCGAGGAATTCTCGATGATGATCATGACGCAGAACGCCTACAATTCCTCGGCCCAGGTGTTCAAGACCATCGACGAGATGACGGCCGTCGCCCGCGACCTCAAGCGCTAGAGGCCGGCCCGGCGGTGTCCCCGCCGCACCCGGCAATATTTTCCGCAAACCCGCGCCGCGGCCGGAATCGGCCCGGCAAGTGGGGGAGCGGCCGGGCTTTTTCTCCGACGACTTCCTCCGTTTTCCATTTATTTTCAAGAGAGTACAGAAAAACGGCGGATGGCATGGATTTCGCAAGGCTATCGGCGGTCGGCAACACCGGCCGGATTGGGAAATCTGGGACACTCGGCTTGAGACGGAACACGCCAATGAACACCACGCACCCTCTGACGCTCTCCACCGACCGCTTCCGGACGAGCCTGCGCGCCTTGGCCACCGCCGCCGTCAGCCTGTTGATCCTGACCGTCGCGGCGACCACCGCCCACGGCGCGTCGCGGGTCAAGGACATCGTCACCTTCGAGGGCATCCGCCAGAACATGCTGGTCGGCTACGGCCTGGTGGTCGGCCTCGACGGATCGGGCGACAGCCTGAAGGACGGCCATTTCACCAAGCAGAGCCTGCTGGCCATGCTCAACCGCCTCGGCGTCAAGCCGACGGAGTCGGGACTGAGCTCCGAGAACGTTGCCGCCGTGCTGGTGACCGCCAGCCTGCCGGCGTTCGCCCGCCAGGGCACCCAGATCGACGTCACCGTGAGCTCGTTGGGCGACGCCGAGAGCCTGTCGGGCGGCACCCTGCTGGTCACCCCGCTGCTGGGCGCCGACGGCGAGGTCTACGCCGTCGCGCAGGGCCAGGTCGCGGTGGGCGGCTTCAAGGCGGCCGGCCAGGCGCAATCGGTGACGCAGGGCGTGCCGACCAGCGGGCGCATCGCCGGAGGCGGCGTCGTCGAGCGCGAGGTCGGCTTCGAGATGGCCGCCATGGACACCGTCGAGCTCAACCTTCGCAATCCCGATCTCACCACCGCCCGGCGGGTCGCCGACGCCGTCAACGCCTTCCTCGGCACCAATGCCGCCGGCGCCACCGACCCCAGCACCGTCAAGGTGAACGTGCCCAAGAATTACGGCACGCGGGTGGTCGACCTCTTGACCGACATCGAACAGTTGCGCATCGAGCCCGATCAGCTGGCGCGCGTCGTCATCGACGAACGCTCCGGCGTCATCGTCATGGGCGAGAACGTGCGCATCAGCACCGTCGCCATCGCCCAGGGCAACCTGACCATCCGCATCACCGAGACGCCGCAGGTGTCGCAGCCGGGCCCCTTCGCCGAAGCCGGCGAGACGGTCACCGTGCCGCGCACCGAAATCGACGTCGACACGGGCGCCGACCGCCGGCTGGCCGTCCTCTCGCCCGGCGTCAGCCTTCAGGAACTGGTCAATGGCCTGAATGCGCTGGGCATCGGCCCGCGCGACATGATCACCATCCTGCAGGCCATCAAGGCGGCCGGGGCCCTGCAGGCCCAGATCGAGGTGATGTGATGGCCGATACCATCCTCGCCCTGCAGGCGGAAAACGCCATGGCCGCCGGCAGCCGGACCCCGACCCCCGGACGCGGCATGAACCTCGCCAAGGCCCGCGAGGCCGCCCAGGACTTCGAGGCGTTTTTCTTGGGCCAGATGTTGCAGCCGATGTTCGCCGACCTCGAAGCCGAGGAGCCGTTCGGCGGCGGCGAGGCGGAATCCATGTGGCGCTCTTTACAGGTCGACGAATACGGCAAGGCCTTCGCCCGCAAGGGCGGCGTCGGCATCGCCGACATGGTGGTGCGCGAAATGATCAAGATGCAGGAAGGAAAGTGACGATGGATGCGTCAAAGCGAATCAGCGATCTCATTGTCATCAGCCAGCGACTGGCCGATTTCCTGACCGTCGAGAACCGCGCGCTTGCCGCCGGACGGTTCGACGAGACCCGCGCCCTGGTCGAGCAGAAGGACGATCTCAGCCGCGCCTACGAAAGCCGGATCAAGGGGCTGGCCGAGCATGCCGGCGCCGAGGCCATCGGCACCGTGGAGCCGGCGCTGCGCGACCGGCTCCGCACCTTGGGCGCCCACGTCCAAGACCTCAGCCGGGAAAACGCCAAGCTCCTCAGGATCGCCATGGAGGTCAACCGGCGGGTGCTGAACGAGGTCGCCGCCGCCATCAAGGCCGGACGGCCCGGCCCCGGCACCTATTCGCGTACCGGCGGAATGGCGGCAACCGGCCTTCGGGCGGCACCGGCCAGCATCCCGATCTCGCTCGACAAGTCGCTGTAACCGGACCGGGAAGGCCCGTCATGTCAGGCACCATCACCCTCGCGCTGCGCACCGCCCAGAGCGGCCTGCTGGTCAATCAGCAAGCCCTGGGCGCGATTTCCGACAACATCGCCAACGTCAATTCGCCTGGCTATTCGCGCAAGATCGTCAACATCGAACAGCGGGTGGTCGGCGGCGCCGGGGCCGGTGTCCAGCTTTCCGAACTGACGCGCGTCATCGACGAGGGGCTGGTCAAGAGCCTGCGCCTGGAAACCGGCACCTATCAGCGCCTCCGGTCCCAGCAGACCTATTACGCGCGCATTCAGGAAACCTTCGGCTCGCCCAACGACAACACCTCCATCAGCCATATCCTCAACACCTTCGTCTCCTCCATCGAAACGCTGGCCGTATCGCCCGACAAGACGCTGGAGCTCAGCGAACTCGTCCGCCAGGGCCAGGAAGTCGCGCTGAAGCTCCAGTCCATGAGCGAGACCATCCAGGAACTGCGGGTTCAGGCCGATGCCGAAATCGCCGCCGATGTCCGCGAGGTCAACAACCTGACGGCCAAGATCGCCGACCTCAACGACAAGATCATCCGCAACAAGACGGTGACCAACGACGTCAGCGACCTGCGCGACCAGCGCGACCAGGCCCTGGACGAGCTGTCCGGCCTCGTCGACATCCGCTACTTCTATCGCGGCGACGGCGACGTGGTGGTGTTCAGCTCGGCCGGCCGCACTCTGGTCGACAACGTCGCCTTCGAGTTCAGCCATTCGCCGGCGAGCTCGGTCACCCCCACCACCACCCATGCCGAGGGCGACCTCGGCGGCATCTACCTCGGCGCCCCCGTGCCCGGCAACGACGTCACCGACGAACTGGTCGGCGGCTCGCTGGGCGGCCTGGTGGAAATGCGCGATACCATCCTCACCGACATGCAGAGCCAGATCGACGAGCTGGCCGCCACGTTGCGCGACACGGTCAATCAGATCCACAACCGCGGCGCCACCTTCCCCGGCCTGCAGTCGATGACCGGCTCCAGGGAGTTTCTCAACACCGCGGACGCCGCCAACGCGGTAAACCAGACCATCAAGCTCGACCCCACGGGCAGCGTCGACGACGTCGCCATCGTGCTGGTCGACGGCGACGGCAACCAGTCGGCGGCGACCACGCTCAACACCATCATGACCGGGGCCGGATTTTCCTCGCGCGGCGCCGGCAACGACTGGGCCATCGCCGATGTCGCGTCCACCATGGAAACCTGGCTGCAGGCCAATGGCGCCGCCGGCGCCAAGGTTGCCGTCGACGGCACCGGACATTTCGCCATCGAGCTCAATTCGACCAGCCTCAACCTCGCCTTCCGCGACCAGGCGGCAACCGCCAACGGCAGCGCGCTCGAAGACGCCGAGATCGGCTTCGACGCCGACGGCAACGGCACCGTCGACGAGACGGTCAAGGGATTTGCCAACTTCTTCGGCCTCAACGACTTCTTCGTGGATAACGCCGGCCGCAACATTCACGAATCCGACGTCATGAGCGCCGGCTTCAAATCGTCCGCCACCACGTTGCGCTTCGTCGACGGTACCTCGACCCTGCCGCTCGATCCCGGCGGCGCCGGCGACATGACGGTGGCCATCCCGGCCGGATCGACGCTGGCCCAGATCGCCGCCGCCATCAACACCAACGTGCCCAACGTAACGGCCTCGGTGGTCCCCGACGGTTCGGGTTACCGCCTGCGCATCGCCCACGACGACGGCCGCGATTTCGCGGTCACCGAAACCGGCGCCGGCGGGCTTCTGTCGACGCTGGACGTGCACAACGCCGACGTCCGGGTGGCCGGGCAGATCGCGGTGCGCGGCGACATCAGGAATTCGCCGTCCCTGGTCAGCCGCGGCACGGTGCAATGGGACGCCAACCTGGGCAGCGCCGGAGAGTATTACACCAGCGTCGGGGACGACAGCGCCATCAAGGCTCTGGCGGCGCGCATGAGTGCCGTCAATTCGTTCGACGCGGCGGGCGGGCTGGGCTCGCTCCAGGTCAACTTCGCCGACTACGGCGCCTCCATCCTCGGGCGCAGCGCCAGCCTGGCCGACAACAACGAAACCGACGCCAATTCGCAACAGGCCCTGACCGAGTCCTTGCAGAACAAGTCCGACAACATCCGCGGCGTCAACCTCGACGAGGAAATGGCCGATCTCATCCGCTTCGAGCAGGCCTACTCGGCCGCGGCCCGTTTGATCGGCGTCATCCAGAACATGTTCGACGCCCTCGACCAAGCCGTCGGATAAGGAGTGAACGATGAACCGCATCGCCAACCTGGCTTCCACCAACGCCCTGGTCAGCCGCCTTATGCAGACCCAGGCGCGCGTCAACGACCTGCAGATCCAGGCCTCGACCGAAAAGGTGTCGCAGACCTATCAGGGCATCGCCCGCAATTCGCAGCGGCTGGTCAGCGTGGAAAACAGCCGCGACATGCTGAGCAATTTCGTGTCCAACAACGTGACGACCGACCTCAGGCTCAAGACCATGGACGTGGCGGTATCGGGCATCCGTACCGCGATCATCGATTTCCGCGAGGCGCTGTTCGAGTTCGAGGCCGGCAGTGGAGACGAGGAACAGCGGGTCAAGGACGTGCAGGACGCGGCGTTTCGCGCGATGAACGACATCGGCATCCATCTCAACTCCGACGCCGACGGGCGTTTCATGTTTTCGGGCAGCCGGGTGACCACGCAGCCGGTCGATCTCGGCCTCACCACGCTCCAGGACTTCCAGGCCCAGTACGACGGCGAATCGACCGTCTACCCGCCGACCCGGGAGGCCCATGTCGAGACCAACGTCACCCTGCCCCCCGCCGCCACCGGCGGCCTAACGATGACTGCCGCCGATACCATCCAGGCCGGTACCGGCAGTTCCCTGTCCAGCATCCCAGTCGGCTCGATCATCACCATCTCCAACAGCGCCATCGGCAACGACGGCACTTATACGGTGGTGTCCAACGACGGCACCAACATCACCATTGCGGGCGCCATGACGGTGGGCACCAGCACCATCAACGTTACCAACGCCTTTCCCAGCGTCACCCCCGTCCCGGCGGCCGACGCCACCGCCACCATCTCGGTTTCCAGCTACTACAACGGCGATACCGCCAGCCAGACCCAGCGCGTCGACGAGTACCGCGACTTCACCATGGACATCAACGCCATCGACCCGGCCTTCGAAAAGGCCATCCGGGCCATGGGCCTGATCGCCCAAGGGGAGTACGGTTCCCTCGGCGGTGGCGGCCTGGAGAACCATCCCGAACGCCTCGACCAGGCGCTCTACCTGATCACGTCCTCCCTCGAAATCACCACCATGGGTTCCGCGCCCTTCGGCAACGAAGAGAAAAGCAACATCGCCCAGGTCCAGCAGGACATGGGATACCACCGGGTCCTCATCGACCAGACCAACAAGCAGCACAAGACGCTGATCAGCTTTTTCGACCAGAGCGTCATCGAAACCGAGAACATCAACACGACCGAAGTCGTCGCCAGGTTGCTCGACGAAACCCGCGCTCTTGAAACCGCCTATCAGGCCATCGCGCGAATCCAGCAGTTGAGCCTGGGCAAGTTCATGTAATGGCGGTGATAACGCAATTGAGATCAGGAGCTTAACCGTATATGATCAACGTAACGCATGAAGTTTCGATTTCTAGGGCTGGTGCGTCCTGGGGTATGGGCTCGGTGAATTGCCCAAGCAATGTGGAGAGGACGTATATGGCAGACGAACGGGCCACGTGGGATTTTGAAAGGTTGTCGTCCAACGAGGAAGGGGCTTTCGGACTGTCGAAGGCCGCGGTCATGCTCGACCAGGCGCGCGACGAGCAGGGCCGGCTTGCCGCCGCCCTGGACAACAACATGGAGGTCTGGGTGGCCATTCGGACCCTGGTCAACCAGCAAGACAATCCGCTGCCCGATGAAACCAAGCAGAACCTGATGAAGTTGAGCCAGTTCGTCACCCAGACGACCATGGCCCAGGGCGTGGAGATGCCGCCCGAGGTCCTCGACACCTTCATCAACATCAATCTGCAGATTTCCGAGGGACTGCTGGAGTCGAGATCCGGCGGCGCCTGAGGCGCTTCGAGCGGTGGCGGAAGGCTTAAGAGCGGCGGCGGAACGATGTCGCCGCTTTTGCTTTGAATGCCGCGCCCCTTCGCCAAGAACCGACGGAAGGCCATGACAGGCAGGAAGCAAGCAAGCCAGATCGACGCGCCGCGGTGGCCGGTATCCGCCGGCACCTCCGGCTGCGTCATCCTGGGGGCCGGCGGCCACGCCCGGGTCGTCCTCGACGCCCTGGTTGCCCTATCCCACTGGCCGCGCCTGGCCTTTCTCGATCGCGATCCCGCCCTGCGGGGCCGCCAGATTTCCGGCGTGCCGGTGGTGGGCGACGATGGCGATCTTGTCCATGCCCGCGCCAACGGCTTCACCCATTTCATCGTCGGCGTCGGCGGTGTCGGCGACAACGCCCCCCGCCTGACGCTTTTCGAGAAGGGCCTGGCATCGGGGCTTGAGCCGACCACGGTCCTCCATCCGGCGGCCCGTCTGGCGGCGTCGAGCGCCATCGGGGGCGGCACGGCCGTGCTGGCCGGCGTCATCGTCAATCCCAATGCCGCCATCGGACGGAACGTCGTGCTCAACACCGGCTGCATCGTCGAACACGACTGCCGGATCGGCGACCATGCCCAGGTGTCGCCCGGCGCCATCGTGCTGGGCGGGGTATCCGTCGGCCGCCTGGCCTACATCGGGGCGGGCGCCGTGCTGATCCAGGGGGTACGGATCGGCGAAGGCGCCGTCGTCGGCGCCGGCGCCGTGGTCCTGGGCGACGTCCCCGACGGCGCCCGGGCCGTTGGCGTCCCCGCCGTCTCGACGCCGCGCCGCTAAACGCCCCGGCGGACCGGCCGGGGCCAGCCGTGTGACACTCTCACGTCTCGCCGCTGCCGGATTTATCGCCCTTGGTCCCGGAAGACATCGTGAAAACCGGCACCAGGCCCCGTCGGTCGCCCACTTCGTAGAAACGATGGATGAAGGTGCCGGTTTCGGGATAGCCCTCGATCGCCGTCACCACAGCACCGCTGAAGAACAGGCCACCGATGAGACGATCGACCCCTGCCCCGGCACGCGCCAGCACGTAGGTCGGAAAGGCCTCACGGGTGATCAGGATCAGGCGGAAATCGGTTTCGACGGCGAAGCGATTGACGGCCTCGATGACTCCGAATCCCTGCCGATCGGCCAACGGATTGTTGGTGTAGTCGTGGCCCGAAATGAACCCGTGCGGCTTGAGCTTTGCGGCGTAGGCGGTGAGGTCGGCGTGGACGCCCTCCTCCGTATGCAGGCCGTCGACGTAGATCCAATCGAATTCGCCATCGGCGAAATCGGCCAGTGCCGCCGCCGAGGTGGCGCGGTGTACGACGACCTGCCCGTCGGCGATTTCGGCCGCGAACTTCTTCAGCACGTCCTGATGGCGAGCATCCTGGCGCTCGGCCGATACGTTGCTGAAATCCGCCGTATATGCGCCCTCGGCAAAGTGTTCCCAAGGGTCGATCAGGTGGAGAAGGCGGGGCTTTGCGGCGTCGAGGATCGAGCGGGCGAAAGCCCCCTCGGCGGTACCGATCTCGGCCACCACGCCATCTTTGGGAAAGAGGCTCAATAGTTGCTCGCGAGTGCAGGAGCACAGATACATGATCAGCCCATCCAGAAAAAGCCGCCCGGAGCGCGGGCCGCCACAGTCGATGCGAAGTATAAGGCCCCGGGGTCGGAAAGGCAGCCCCGTATCCGCCGTTCCTCAAGCGCTGCCCGACGCCTTATCATAGGGCGACGATTGACAGGCCCGGCGCATTGACGGAGGGTGCTGCCGTGGGAGGAACCGCGTGACCGAAGCCGCCATCCGCACGCCCGAAAACATCCTGATCGCCGGTCTCGGCAGCATCGGCCGCCGCCACCTTCAGACCGTGCGCGCCGTGCTGCCGGATGCCCGGATCGTCATCCTGCGCCGGCCGGGCCAGGCCCTACCGGCCGGCCTCGGGGCGAAGACGGCGCTGGTCCACGATGTCGAGGCGGCGCTGGCCGCCGGCGTCGATGCCGCCATCATCGCCAACCCCGCCCCCTTCCACGTCGCCACCGCCCTGCCGCTGGCCCGTGCCGGCGTGCCGCTGCTGATCGAGAAGCCGCTGGCCGACAGCCCCGAAGGCCTGGCGCCGCTGCTCGACGCCTGCGCGAACCGGCACGTTCCGCTCCAGGTCGGCTATTGCCTGCGCTTCGATCCGTCGCTGCGCGCCATGAAGGATGCGCTGGAGGCGGGCGCCATCGGGCGCGTGCTGTCGCTCAACGCCGAGGTCGGCCAGTACCTGCCCGACTGGCGGCCCGGCACCGACTATCGCCAGGGAGTGAGCGCAAGGGCCGCGCTGGGTGGCGGCGCGCTGCTGGAGCTGAGCCACGAGATCGACTATGCCCGCTGGCTGGCCGGCGAGGTGACGGCGGTGGCCGCCGCCATCGGCCGCCTGGGCGATCTCGAGATCGACGTCGAGGACAGCGCCGACCTGCTTCTGACCTTCGCCTCGGGGGCCCGGGCCACCGTCCATCTGGACATGCTGCAACGGCCGGCGACGCGCATCTGCCGGATCGTCGGCAGCGCCGGCACGCTGGCGTGGGACGGCATCCGCCACCAGGCCAGCCTGCATAGGCCCGATACCGATGGCTGGGAGACGCTGCCCGCGCCGGCGGCCGGACGGGACGACATCTTCCAAAGCCAGTTCCGCCACTTCCTGGAGGCCATCCGGACCGGGCGGCCGCCGCTGATCGACGGTAACGATGCCGCCCGCACCCTTTCCGTGATCGCCGCGGCCCGCCGGTCGGCCGCCGAGCAAAGGACCGTCCGCCCATGAGCGAAAACGTCGTCGCCTTCATCTTCGCGCGCGGGGGCTCGAAAGGCTTTCCCGGCAAAAACATCGCGCCGCTCGACGGCAAGCCGCTGATCGCGCATGCCATCCTGGCGGCCCGCGCCGCCCGTTCGGTGGGACGGGTCGTGGTGTCGACCGATGACGAAAAGATCGCCGCCGCCGGCCGCCAATGGGGCGCCGAAGTGCCGTTCATGCGCCCGCCCGAACTGGCCGGCGACCGCTCGCCGGAATGGCTGGCCTGGCGTCACGCCATCGATGCCATCGATGCCGGCCCGGGGCCCAAGGTCGACGTCTTCGTCAGCGTGCCGACGACGGCGCCCTTGCGCCAGCCCGCCGACATCGACGCCTGCGTGGCACGCTTCAGGGAAGGCGACGTCGACGTGGTGATGACGGTGACGCCGGCGGCGCGCAATCCCTACTTCAACATGGTGACGGTCGACGGCGAGCGGCACGCCCACCTCGTCATCCCGCCGGACAAGACCGTGCACACGCGGCAGACCGCACCGGCCGTTTTCGACATCACCACGGTGTGCTACGTGGTCAGCCCCGCCTTCTTGAGAAGGGCCGACGGCCTGTTCGCCGGACGGGTCGGCGTCATCGAGGTGCCGGCGGAACGGGCCGTCGACATCGACACCGCGCTCGATCTCAAGGTGGCGGAAACGTTGTGGGGGGCCAGAACCGATGGCAAGTGACCGCGATATCAAAGATCTGATGGCGCTCACCGGCCGCGTCGCGCTGGTGACCGGCGGGGCCGGCCACATCGGCCGCGCGGTGGCGGCGGGGCTGGCCGAACTGGGCGCCGCCGTGGCGCTGACCGACCGCGAAGGCGATGCCTGCGCGGCGGCGGCGCGGGCGCTTGCCGAACGCCATTCCGCCCGAACCCTTGGCCTCGCCGCCGATCTCGCCGACGAGGCGGCGGTCAAGGCGCTGCCCGGGAAAGTCGCCGCCGAGCTGGGCGGGCTGGACATCATCGTCAACTCGGCCGCCTTCGTCGGCGACAGCAAGTTGACCGGCTGGGCCGTCCCCTTCGAGGAGCAGTCGCCGCAAACCTGGCGGGCGGCGCTGGAAGTCAACCTGACGGCGGTCTTCGTGCTGGTGCAGGCGGCCAAGCCGTGGCTGGAAAGATCGGGCCGGGGATCGGTCGTCAACATCGCCTCCATCTACGGCATGGTCGGGCCCGACCTCGGCCTCTACGAGGGCACCCGCATGGGCAACCCCGCCGCCTATGGCGCCGCCAAGGGCGGACTTTTGCAGCTGACCCGCTGGCTGGCCTGCGTGATGGCCCCCAAGGTCCGGGTCAACGCCGTCACCCCGGGCGGCGTCCAGCGCGGCCAGTCGGAAACCTTCGTCGGCCGCTACGAGGCCCGCACGCCCTTGGGCCGCATGGGTACCGAAGAGGACATGAAGGGCGCCGTCGCCTATCTGGCGGGAGATCTTTCGGCCTACGTGACCGGCCAGAACGTCGTCGTCGACGGCGGATGGACGGCATGGTAGGGCGCATCGCCATCGCGGATCGTCCCGTCGGCGAGGGGGCGCCCTGTTTCGTCATCGCCGAGGCCGGGGTCAACCACAACGGCCAGCCGGCGCTGGCCCACGCCCTGATCGAGGCGGCGGCCGCCGCCAAGGCCGACGCCGTCAAGTTCCAGACCTTCAAGGCCGACCGCCTGGCGCTCGCCTCGGCCCCCAAGGCGGCCTATCAGAAACGAAACGAGCCGGGCGAGGAAAGCCAGCTGGCCATGCTGCGCCGCCTTGAACTGCCGGATGACGTGGTCGGCGAACTGGCGGTCCATTGCCGCGAGCGGGGCATCCTGTTCCTCTCTTCCCCGTTCGACGAGGAAAGCGCCGATTTCCTGGATACCCTCGGCATGGCCGCCTTCAAGGTGCCGTCGGGAGAACTGACCAACGCGCCGTTCCTGCGCCACCTAGCCGGCAAGGGCAAGCCGCTGATCGTCTCGACCGGCATGGCCGACATGGCGGAAGTGAAGGCCGCCGTCGATACCATCCGCGCCGCTGGGGCGCCGCCTCTGGCGCTGCTCCATTGCGTCAGCGCCTATCCGGCCGATCCCGCCGATTGCAACCTCGGCGCCATGGCAGCGTTGGCGCGGGCCTTCGGCGTGCCCATCGGCTGGTCCGACCACACCACCGGCATCGACGTCGCCATCGCCGCCGTGGCGCTGGGCGCCACCATCGTCGAGAAGCATTTCACCACCGACCGCGCGTTGCCCGGCCCCGACCATCGCGCCTCGCTGGAACCCAGCGAACTGGCGGCCCTGATGACCGCCGTGCGCCGCGTCGAAAGCGCACTGGGCAGCGGCGTCAAGCGGCCCGCCGCCAGCGAGGCCGATACCGCAGGCGTCGCCCGCAAAAGCCTGGTGGCCGTACGCGATCTGGCGGCCGGCACCGTGATCGCCGCCGCCGATCTGGCGGCGCGCCGGCCCGGAACCGGCCTGCCCCCCTCGCGGCAGGGCGACCTGCTGGGCCGCCGGCTCAAGGTCGACGTCGCGGCCGGCGAGCAGCTGACCCTGGCAATGGTCGAGTGAGGCGCCCCCGATGACCCGCCGCATCGCCGTCGTCACCACCACCCGGGCCGATTTCGGCATTTACCGCCCGCTGCTCAAGCGGCTGGCCGGGGACGCCGGGGTCACCCTGCAAGTGATCGCCGGAGGCATGCACCTTAGGGCCGAATTCGGCATGACGATCGAAGAGATCGGGGAAGCCGGCTTCGCCGTCGCCGCCCGCGTCGACCTGCTGACCGGCGACGACAGCCCGGCGGGTGTCGCCGAGGCCATGGCGCGGGCCACCCGGGGCTTCGCCGAAGCGTATGCGGCGCTGGCCCCCGACATCGTCGTCATCCTCGGCGACCGCTTCGAGATGCACGCCGCGGCGGTGGCGGCGCAACCGTTGCGCATTCCGCTGGCCCACCTGCACGGCGGCGAGTTGACGCTGGGGGCGCTCGACGATTCCTTCCGCCATTCGATGACCAAGCTCGCCCACCTGCATTTCGTCGCCACCGAAACGTTCCGCCGCCGGGTCCTGCAGATGGGCGAGGAACCATGGCGCGTCGTCGTCTGCGGGGCGCTGGGCCTGGATAACCTCACCGACACCCCGGCGCTGGCGGCGGCCGAACTGGAAGCCCGCGTCGGGCTGCCCCTGACGCCGGCCCCGCTGCTGGTCACCTTCCACCCGGAGACCCGGGACGCAATGCCCGTAGCCGAACAGGCCGGGGCGTTGCTGGAGGCGCTCGATGCCGCCGGCCTTCCCGTCGTCTTCACGGCCCCTAACGCCGATGCCGGTGGGCGCGAGATCCGCCGCCTGATCGAAACGTACGTGGCGGCCCACCCCCTCACCCGCCTGGTCGACAGCCTGGGAACCCCGGGCTACTTCGCGCTGATGGGAAAAGCCGCCGCCATGGTCGGCAATTCATCGAGCGGCATCATCGAGGCGGCGTCGTTCGGCCTGCCGGTCGTCAACATTGGCGAGCGCCAGCAGGGCCGGCCGCGCGCCGCCAACGTCATCGACGTCCCCCGCCAGGCCGACGCCATCCTGGCCGGCATCCGCAAGGCGACGTCGAAAGCCTTCCGGGCCTCCCTGGCTGGGCTCAGGAACCCTTATGCCGTCGACCGCCCGGCCGGCGAGATCATCCACCGCGCCCTGACGTCGGTGCCCTTGGGCGACGTCCTGGTGAAAAAGGGCTTCGTCGACCTGCCCCCGGCGTGAAACCGACAAGCCTTTACCGGAGCCGGCAAATCCGGTATGATTATTGCTTCGCGATTCAAGAATGAATCGAACAGGTGGTCAGTATGGCCGATACCGTTGGAAAGACAGTCCTGTCGCCGTTCTCGGCCGCCGACTTTGGCCAAGCGCAGATGCTTGTCCAGGTTCAAAAATTCTATAATCAGAAAGCGACGCAGAAGACGGCGGCGATCGGGCACGAGTACGCCGCACAGATCAACTCGATCAAACGCGAAAGCGATCGCTGGAGCGACGTTCGCGAAGACATGCGGGAAGCCCGGAGTGTTGTCAGCGACACGGTGGGCCGCGCGAAGTCGATTCAAGACAGCCTCGAAAACATGATCCGGGCTGTCAACAAGTGCGCCCAGAACACCGAAGGCTATACCAACCCGCAAATGTACGCGGCGAGTTTCGACGCTTACCTGAAGTCTCTCGACGGCATCGCCGCCCGCACCTCGGACAGCACCAATCTGCTGGGCATCGCCAAGCAGGAAGTGCGTTTTCCGACGGGCATCAACGGCAGCGAATATACGGTCAGAAGCGCTTTCCTGGGCAGCGACTATCACATCGTCGATTCCGAGGGCAAATATTGGGACCTCGACCGCTCGGCCAAAATTCTCAAGCGCTACGACATCTATCCGGATGAACCGACGAGCACGGTGGGCAACATCGCCACCGGCCTTAGGCTGGACAGCCTGGCCGGCGATGCCATCACCTTCACGGTCGCCCCCGATACGGCGACGCCGCAAACCTACAGCGGCACGCTTTACCGCAAAGGATTGCCCATTCTCGATTCCTGGGCCTACGAAGGCCTGGCAACCGAGACCGGCCGCGCCAAGGCGCTGGCCGACCTGAATTCGGCCAAGGTGGCCATCGATCTCGAGGTGCGGCGCTATCAGTTGGCCAATATCACCATCAATTACTACGAGGGGATCGCCACGGAAACGATCTCCGGCATGCGCGAAAAGACCAACCAGTTGACGATCGAGCAGGCGACCGCCATCCAGAAGGAGCAGACCGCGCTAAGCCAGGAATACCAGGTCTCGACCAACGCGATCGTTCAGGCGCTGGCCCTGCAGAACCAGTATGCGAAGATGCTCTCCCCGTTGATGAGCAACCAGTACGCCAAATCGCTCATCGACATCCTGACCTGATGAGGCTGTCTCTCAACAAGCCGGCGGTTCGGCCGGTTCGGGGACTTTGCCGACCTCGCTGATTTCCGGCCGCCGTTCCGCCATTTCCTGCAAAAGAGTGTGAGTTTCAGCCGCCATCCACAGGCAGGCCTGGCGATAGCGCTCAAGGAAGAAGTGGAGGAAGGCCATGCGTGCCTTTTTGCTACGAAGACGGGTGCCAGCGAAGGCGCCCAGGCGCACCATCGAAGCATAGGAACCCCCGATGATGCGAAGCACGCCTTTGTATTTGGACCAATCCCCGTACCAGAACGCCTCGAGCCGCTGCTCGAACTCCCAGAAGCCGCCGTCCTCCTCAAAGGCCTTGTCGATCACCTCATTGAAGGTTTTTTCAAATACATCGCAGGCATCGGCGTGGGCTTGAAGATCGGTCTTGTCCAGCATTTCTCCCGGTTTGAAGAACGGCAGGCTTTTCTCGATATCCGAAAGGACGGCTTCCTGCTCGTTCGGCGGATAGGTGATATTCAGGGCACCCGCCACCTTGGGACGAGTGCCTTCGATGCGGGCACCGTCGCTGCAATTCGTGATACTCACGTCCCGCTTTTTCAGAAGCGCGGTGATGCTGCGACGCGACAGGTCAAGGGACCAACTCGTCACCACCTTGCCACCAAAGTTGCCGGGCACCACCCGCTCGAAGCCGGCATCCGGTCGGTTATTCGGATTGATGTCGTAGCCGTCCTGATAATAAACGGCGTCGCGGGAATGATGTTCGCCCTCGAAGTGGCGGCCGCAATCAACCCCAAACAGGTAGATGTCCTGGAACCCCAGGTAGGCCAGGGCGGCGCAGCCAGCGTTGGAAACCAGCGGGTCGGCGTTGGGCAGCGGCTCGATGCCGCCGGAAAGCACCGCGCTCGAACTGAGCGGCGCGCGGTAATAGAACCAGCGCTGGTCGAACAGCCCGCTGGCCTCGGGCCGCAGGGTGGTCGTACATACCAGCCGGATCCCGTCTAGGCCGTAGGTCTCGCGGAAATTCTGCAGATTCTTCACCAACGGCAGGGTGTTCTCGTTCTCGACGTGCAGGTCGGGCCGGATGCCGTTCTTCAGGAGGATGCCCAAGCTGGTGCCGCACGAACAGACAATCGCACGGTCCCGCCATTTCTTGATGTAAGGCAGGTCCCTGTCCAGCGAAGATCCCGAGCCGATGACGAAAGCAGGCATCCGCCGCGCAATGCGGGGCCGCCTGTCGACGACGTGGAATGCCCGCTCGCGAAGATTCCCGTAGGTGTTCTGCATCATCAGGATCTCATCTTCAAAAAACCCCGACGAGTAATAGAATACCTTGATCTTCTCATTGAGTTGGGTGCGCGCCTCCTGCAGCACCCACGAATGGTAGTGGCGGTAAGCATACGAGCCGTCGAGGAATGTGGTGCCCCGTCGGCTGAACAGCACCTCGATCCCATCGATAGTGGCGCCGGGGTCCTTGCCGAGCAGAAATTCGATGGCCATGCCCTGCTTGCGGGCGGCAGCAAAGATCCGGCTCCAGTCGACCGCCTGCATGGAGTGCAGCAAGAATTCCGGGATCGGCTCGATCAATATCAGATTGCGAGCCACCTTGCGGCGGACCAAGTCGGCCACGTGGAGGCCCAGGCCGACCCCAAAGATGAAGGCATAGCCGACGTCGACGACCGGATAGGACGCCAGCTTGGCCCTTTTGTGCTCGGCTAGGTATTCGCCTATATCCCGGAGCACCTCCATCGACACGGGCGAAAGGTTGCAGTGAAAGGGATTTTCGAATCCCAAGCGGTCGGGGTTAGTGAAATAGTCATCAAGCTGCCGCGCGGTCCAGGCCGGGGCGGGGTCCGGGTAAAGGCGAATATCGCCGAGGTCAATGTTGACGACGAGATCGTTCTCGATGATCGCCCGCGAAACCGGTTTCTCAATCCGCTCCAATTCGGCCCAAATCTTCGGATGATGACGGCGGAATGCATTCCGATTCCGCCGGAAAAGGCTGGTTCTTTCCGCTTCGGACATGTGTACCCCGTCAGGCAGAGCCGACCGCGGCCGCGACCTTACTATGCAGTTTCAGGTAGGCCCTCTCTAGGTCGGCAGCCCGGCCCCCAACATCAAAGATGGGGGCTTTGTCCAAGTGATCGCGAATGATTGGCCGGAAGGCTTCGCGACGTTTCGGGTCGTTCATCCAGGCCACCGCCTTATCCCGATACTCGTCGGCGCTTTCCGCCACCATGTCTGCGGCCAGGCCGGCGAAATTCAGCACGCTGCCGACGAGGCGCCGATGGCGGCCGACACCGCTCCAGTTGACGACCGGCAGGCCGGCGGTCAACGCGTTGATGGCCACCTCGGGACGCATCGATTGGTAGGGAAGCAGGCAAACATCGGCCTGGGCGAAGAACTCGGCCGTCTCGGAAACCGAGACGACGTCGACGCGATGGGCGAGGCCGAAATTGCCGAACAGGCCGATCAGGCGCTTGCCCACGTCGCCGCTGCGGAAGCCGTGATCGCGCAACAGCAGCACGGCATCCGGAACGGCGGCAAGGATTTGCGCCCAGGCTTCCACCGTCTGGACATTGAGTTCGGCCAGCGTCGCATCGGCCGCGAAGACCGGACCACGTGCTTCCCCCCCGGCGGCGGCGTCCGTCGGCACCGCTGGGACCGGCAGGACCACGGGAGCGCCCATTTCCAGCCGGCACAGGGCCTCGCCGACAATCGCCGCAGCCTTGTCGGTCGGATCCAGGAAGCCGTCGGTCAGCAGGGCGTCGACATTCTGCGGGGCCATGCCATAGAAGAATGGCGACCACATGGCCTGCACCGGCGCCATGCGGGCGCCGAAGGCCTGGAGCAGCGCCGGCGACGTGAAACTGCTGACATCGATCAGGATATCGACATTCTCGGCGCGAACCATGGAGGCGAAGGTCAGCGGATCGGCGTCCCGGGTGTTGCCCCAGGCCTCGAAACACTTCTGGAATACGGCGTTGGAGGCGTCCGAAAGCGGGCCTGCACCGAACCCGACCACGCGAAAGCGCTGGGCCTCGTGTTTGGCCAGGATCTCGGTCAGGAACGCAATCGATTGCGAGCGGCCCGCCGTCCCGATCACATAGCCGACCGTCAGCCGGCGCGGCGATGCCGAGCTGCGCCGGGGCGGCAGAGCCTCTGGCGCCACGCCGAAGCGGCGGGCCCAGTCCTGGATTTCCGCGGCAATGGCTTGCGGTTTGACTTCCGAATCGGCCAACAGGTCGACGATCGCCGCGGCATGGATGGCAGGATCGGCGGCGTCCGCCGCCTTGGCGGCGCGATGCACGGCCTGCGCCTCGGCGAACTGCCCGATGGCCGCCAGGGCGTTGCCCAGCAGGCTTGCGACCTTGGCGTCGGACGGCACGACGTGGCGGGCCGCCCGCAGGTTTTCCGCGGCCGAGGCAAAAAGGCCCCGAACCATCAGGGCATGGGAGAGGCCAGCGTGGGCTTCGGCGTCTTTCGGATGGAAGGCCAAGTGCTGGCCGAACCAATGCTCGGCATCAGCCCACCGACCAAGCGACAGCGCCCGCACGGCCTGCTGGAAGAACGGCCGCGATTGAACTTCGAAAAACGCTTCGGTAAAGGTCGGCAGCGATTTCGGCAGCCAGCCGACAAGCTTTGGCGACGACGTGCCGACGGACGCCATTTTGGCGAAAAAGCTGGCGCTGCTGAGATCGCCGGCCATGCCGTGCAGGGTGGCCAGCAGATCGCAGTATTCCGTCACCCCCGGCTCAATGTCGTAAGCCTGCTTGGCACGAGCCACCGCACCGGCAAAATCGTGGCGCATGAAGGCGGCCAGCGCCAGCAGGAACAACACGTCGCCGCATGGTTCACCCCCTTCGAGGAGAGCCGCACCTTCCTCCTGGATCGTTTCCCACTCGCCCTTTTCGACAAGTTCGTCCACCCGCCCGAAAAAGTGTTCCTTCGGCGTTGCCGTTTTTTTCTTCACGTCCGGGACTCCCGCGTTCAGGCCGAGGTATTGGTGGTTTGGCGTACCATGTCGGCTTCCGCCGTTCCGCGCGCCGGCTCGGCGACAGGGGCGGGCGCCGCAGCATAGAGTCCGCCGGCCAGTTCCCGGTCAATCGAGATCAGGACATTGAGCTTCTTCGCTTCCGGCGCCCCGATGAAGCCGACCGTGTGCTTGTCGATGAAATTGGCCAGCGACAGCACGTTCTGGCGGATGTCGGCAGGAACCGGGCAATCGGGGGACAACAGTTCGGATTGGATGATGGTCCACAATTGCCAATTCAGGCGGACCGCGGTCAACATGGCCTCGAGGTCGTTAGTCTCTTGTGCGGCCTTCATCTTGAGGGCCGCCTGCGTCAGGGCCCACGCCTCCGTCGCCCGGGGATTCCCCTCCAGCGGCGGGACGTTGTACTTGTTGATCAATTGTTCCTTGGACATAAGCAAAAACCTGCTTTTCGTGGGCAATCAGATCTTGTGCCAGCTTGAGCGCCTGGTAGAACTTGCCCTCGTCCACCAAGAGCCGGATTCCATCGCAGATGGGCTGCGAACTGGGCGCGGCAGCACTATAACTACCGACAAGTTCGTTAAGATTGGGTAAATGCTTATCCCGATCCGCCGGGAACAAATACAAGCACTGAAGAGCATAATAAACACGAGTAGCTGGCGTTTTCGCATCTTCAAACGTCAGAATATCGGTATCGCGCATGATCGCGGCATCATTTTTGATTAAAAGAGAAGCCGTATGCGTGCCGGCATTTTCAAGCACAGCCCCATTGATAATGATCTTCTGGCCTTTTCTGAGCTGCAACTTTAGCGGCATTTATGCATATCCCATATTCTCTACGTTTAATAAAATAACCGGGGAGGCACGAGGCCTCCCCGGTCATCTACTCGCCAACCGGCGAATGCCTTACCTGAAGAGGCCGAGAATACCCTGTTCGGCCTGACCGGCGAACGACAACGCCTGGATGCCGAGCTGCTGGCGGGTCTGCAGAGCCAGCAGGTTGGCACCTTCCTCGTTGAGGTCGGCCAGAGTCAGCTTGCCGGCGCCCTGTTCGAGCACGTCGACATACTGCTTCGTGAAGTCCAGACGAACGTTCAGAATGGCGACGTTGCCGGCCAGTGTGGCGGCCTTCGAACGCAGCTCGCTGATGGTCTTGTCCAACCGCGTGACCGCCAAGTCGGCGGCCTTGTTGAAGAGCGCCAAGCTGCCAGCGAGCGACAAGTTGTAGAGCGAGATCGCCTTGGTGAAGCCGAGCTCGCTAACGATGGCCGACGCCTTCGAAATGCCAAGGGAGACGCCAAGCGAATTCTTGAAAAACGCGCTGGCGTTCAGGTTGTTGCCCTTGATCTCGAGCTTGGAGTCGGCCTTTTCACTGAACCGAACGTTCAGGCTCGACGCCGTCGAGTTCAGAAGGTTCAAGCCCTGATAGGTGGAGTCGTCCACCAGTTTCTGGATTTGGCCAGCGAGTTCGCGCAACTGCTTGGCGGCCGAGGCGCGCTGGCTCTTGTCACCACTGCGGGAACCGTCGACGACACCCTTCATCTGGCCGACCAGGTCTTCGATCGCGTCGGTGGCCTTGAGGGCGGTGGTCAGGGCGCTGACGCCCTGGTCGATGCCGTCCTTACGCGCTGCAAGGTCACTGGCCCGATCGCTGAGCGACTTGGCCTGGAAGTACTTCACCGCGTCGTCAACCGGGCTGGCAATGGCGAGGCCGGTCGAAAGGCGGCCCTGGGTCCGGTTGATGAGGCTGGTGGTTTCCTGGAGCGACAGCAGGTTTGCACGTACTGCCGAAGACAGACTGACGTTAGACATTAAGAGATCTCCCTTTCTAGAAGGATCATAAAAAGTGCGTGCTTCTCACGCACCGGACGAATAGTAGCACACTCGCGACCGCTTGCCTATCCATGGCGTTATGCCTCGAATTGGACCTTGGGCGCCGCCGGATATGGGGTCCGGTGCCCAGAACCAAGCAAGTCGCGTGCCAGGCAGAAAATGCCGGAGAGTCCAAGGTTTCCGAGGCCGGCCCCACTCCGTTCAGGCGGCAGATCTTGCCGAGGCGGCAACTATTGCCGAGCGAACGGCAATTTTTTCCTCCTCCGTAAGGCCGCATGAGGAGGGAAGGCTGAGACCGCGGGCATACAGATCCTCGGCCACGCCGCCGCCGACCGCCCGGGCGCCGCGATGGGCGGGGCTCAGGTGCATGGGCTGCCACAGCGGCCGGGTGCCGATGCCGCGCTCGGCCAGGAAGGCCAGCAGTTGGCGGCAGTCACGGCCGAACGCCTTGGGGTCGACCAGCACGGTCGAGAGCCAGAACACGGCCCCCGCCCAGTTCGCCTGGGGCATGAAGGTGAGCCCCGGCACCTCGGCGCAGAGCGTGCGGTAGAAGTCGGCGATCCGCCGCTTGGCGGCGAGGCGGGCCTCGATGGCTTCCATCTGGGCGCAGCCGATGGCCGCCTGGACGTTGGTGAGGCGATAGTTGAAGGCGACCTCGTCGTGCAGGGATTCGACCGGATGGCAATGGGCCTGCGTCGTCAGGTGGCGTACCCGTTCCGCCCACTCGGCGCTGGACGTGACGACCATGCCGCCGCCGCCGCAGGTGATCAGCTTGTTGCCGTTGAAGCTGAGCGCCGCGATGTCGCCCAGCGCCCCCACCCTTCGGCCCTTGTAGGTGGCGCCCAGGGATTCCGTGGCGTCCTCGACGACCGGCAGGGCGAATTCGCGGGCCAGATCGAGGACGGGGTCCATGTCGGCGGGATGGCCGAGGATGTGCACCGGCAACAGGGCGCCGATGCGCCGGCCGGTCTGCCCGTCGCAAAGCCGGCCGTCGACGACGGCGCAATCCCGCCTGAGGAAGCCGGCCAGCAACGAGGGGTCGATCTGCCAGGTGGCGGGATCGACGTCGATGAAAACGGGCCAGGCGCCGGCATGGCGGATGGCGTTGGCGGTGGCGACGAAGGTCACGGTCGAGGTGACCACTGCGTCGCCCGGCCTGACCCCGGCGGCCAGCAGGGCCAGGTGCAACGCCGCGGTGCCGTTGACGGTGGCGACCGCGTGCGTGGTGCCGACATAGTCGGCCATCATCGTCTCGAAGCGGGTGACGAACGGCCCGGCCGAGGACACCCAGTTGGTGTCGACGCATTCGGCGAGGTACGGCCCCTCGGTCCCCGTCATCCACGGCACGCAAAGAGGAATTGTGACCGCTTGGCCCTTAGAGGACATAGACGCCTCCCCGGAACTGGTTCAGGTGCTCGCGCACCCATTCGATGGTCCGGGCCATGCCGGCCTTGAGCGTCACCTGCGGGGCCCAGCCCAGCGCGTCGGCGGCCAGCCGGTTGTCGGAGAGCAGGCGTTCGACCTCGCTGCCGGCCGGGCGCAGGCGGGCCGCTTCGACCTCGCACTCGATCCTGCGGCCCAGCAGTTCGCCCACCAGATCGACCAGGCCGCCGATACTGATTTCCTGCCCGGTGCCGAGGTTGAAGGTGCGCCCCTCGATGCCGGGGACGGCGCCGCCCCTGAGGAACCCCTCGACGGTGTCGCTGACGTAGGTGAGGTCGCGCGTCGGGTGCAGGTTGCCCAACCGCACCGTCTCACCGCGCAGGGCCTGGGAGATGATGGTGGGAATGACGGCGCGGGCCGACTGGCGGGGCCCGAAGGTGTTGAAGGGCCGGATGGTGACGACCGGCAGTCCAAAGGACAGGTGGAAGGCTTCCGCCAGCTTGTCGGCGGCGATCTTGCTGGCCGAATAGGGCGACTGGCCCTGCAAGGGGTGGCCCTCGTCGATGGGAACGACCCGCGCGGTGCCGTAGACCTCGCTGGTCGAGGTGTGGACGACACGGGGGATGCCCAACTCGCGCGCCGCCTGGAGCACGTTCAACGTCCCCTCGGCGTTGGTGCGCAGATACGAACGCGGCGCGTGGTAGGAATAGGGGATGGCGATGAGGGCGGCCAGATGGAAGACCACCTCCTGGCCCTCGACGGCCCGGCGCACGAACTCGGCGTCGGTCACGTCGCCGGCCATGACGTCGAGCGTCTCGCGGATGGGGGAATCGTCGAGCCAGCCCCAGCGGCCGAACGAATTGTACCACACGAAGGCGCGCACCTTGGCCCCCTCGGCGACCAGGCGTTCCGCCAGGTGGCTGCCGATGAAGCCGTCGGCGCCGGTGACCAGGACCTTTTTTCCCTGCCAGTTCATTTCCGAAACTTCCCGGACGCGGCGTCCGCCTGGGCCCGCATGTAATCCTGCAATTGGCCGATGTCGATCCAGTATTCGTGAATGGGGAAGCTGGTCACCCGCCCGCCGTCGTCAAGGCGGCGCTGGATGAGGTCGGTCATGTCGAAACGCCGGTCGGTGGGAATGAAGTCGAGCATGGCCGGTTCCAGCAGATAGATGCCGGCGTTGATGAACAGCGAATAGGAGGGCTTCTCGACCAGCTTGCGCACCGCTGCATCCTCCACCTCCAGCACCCCGAAGGGCACCTTCACCTCGTAACGGCGTACGCCGACCGTGATGTCGGCCTTCTGGTCGCGATGGAAATGGTGCATGGCCCGGAAGTCGACGGCGGTCAGGATATCGCCGTTGATGACCAGCAGGGGCTCCTTGCCGCCCTTCAGCCCCGCCAGCGCGCCGGCGGTGCCGAGCGGCGTCTCCTCGTGGGCGTAGGTGACGTCGATGCCGAACTCGCTGCCGTCGCCCAGGTGCTGGCGGATCTTTTCGGCATGGAAGTGGGTGGTGACGGACACCGTGCGCACGCCGGCCTGGCGCAGTTGGCCGACGATGTGCTCGATCACCGGCTTGTGGCCGACCTCCAGCAGTGGCTTGGGGATTTCCTCGGTCAGCGGCCGCATGCGCGAACCGAAGCCTCCCGCCATGACGACGGCGTGCATCGGATATTCGACGGGTTTGGAGAGGTCTTCGAGCAGGGCCAGCCCCGCCACCCGGCCGTCTTCGTCGACCAGCGGCAGGTGGCGGACCAGGCGGACCGCCATCAAGCGGACCAGATCGGCCTCGGCCAGACCGGCCGGCGCCGTGAGGGGCTTTTTCCATACCTTGCCGGGCTTGTGGCCGAGGAAGTCGGCGACCGGGGTGGTGGTGACGTCGCGGTTGTCCAGGATGGCGCGGCGGATGTCGCCGTCGGTGACGATGCCGGTAAGCCATCGGTCGTCGTCGATGACCAGGGCGACGCCCTCGCCGTTGGCCTCGATGACCCTAAGCGCCTCGCGCATGGGGGCGTCGGGGCGCACGGCGAAGCGGGCGAGCACCGTTTCCAGCGGTTGAATTGGCGGACCACTCATGGCAACCCGGCTTTCCCGGCCGACCTCGGCGCGCCCCCATTGGCCGCGCCCGCGCCACAAGTAGTGAATCCCCGGGAGGAACCCGTCAAGGGCGTTGTGGCGTGAGGCCCGCCGATGAGGCCCCGATGCGCGGCCGGAACGCCACCCCGGCGCCCCGTACGGCAAAAGCCGTCATGCCTTCGCGCCCCACCCCTTCTTCTTGGGCGGGGCGGCCGAAGCCGACAGGCCCTTGCCGAACACGCTCGGCGCCGCCGCCGGTTCCTTCTTCTTCTTCGGCTTCTTGACTTCCCGATTGCTGCGCTGCTGTCCCTTGCTCATGATGCTCTCCTCTGTTCACCTCGAACCGCCCGCTGCGGCCGGCAGGAAAAGAAAGACCCCGCGGCCTCGATGAGGCGCGGGGCCACAAGGCGCCAGGCGCCTCGTCAGACCGATTGCCGCCGCACCGCCGTTCCCCCGCCGCCAGTTCATCCGTGGTCGACCGGGGTGGGGCGATGCATGCCGCCGGCGGGGTCGCGGAGTTCCACGGCCGCCGGCGCCGCAATCAGGCCAGATCCTTCAGGTTGTCGGCCGCCATCTTGCCGCTCTTCTGATCGGAAACGAGGTCGAAACTCAGCTTCTGGCCCTCGCGCAGGTCGGAAAGACCGGCGCGCTCCACGGCGCTGATGTGGACGAAGGCGTCATTGCCGCCGTCGTCCGGCGCGATGAAGCCAAAACCCTTTTGGGCATTAAACCATTTCACGGTTCCCGTCGTCATAAGGAAACTCTTTCACAAACAAAGGTGGTGCGAGCCCGCAACCGCGGGCCGTCGATTTTGCATTTTCGGGAAAGAAGAGTATCAGCGTCGCACCGAACCATCGGCGCCAAGCCAAGTCATCCGGCCGTCCATCGACCCCCTTGATATGGGGCACGGCGGTGCATAAAGCAAGGACGCTGACATTTGCCGTCCGCGACCGGCGCCGCATCGGACAACCAAAACGAGCGTGCGCCAGCCATCACACGTCCCGCCGCCGGGGATGTGATACACTTCTTGCACGGACGGCGCGGTACCGTCAAAGCGAACAGGATCAATCAGTCCATGGCGGTCGATCCGAACGAGGTGGCGAGGTTCAAGAACGCCCTGGCGAAACTCTCGCCCGCCGAGATCCGGCGCCGGCTGGATGGCAGCCTCATCATCCGCCCGTGGAAACGCACCCTTGCCGAGGCGGAAGGCGGGCGGAGGGAGCGGCATGCCGAGGCCGGCCAGGAGCGCTCGCGCGTCGATGCCGCGAACAAGAGACAGAGAGGAAGGGCGATAGCCGGGCGGGTATGGCTGCTGGTCGCCATCGCCATCGTCGCCGCCGTCACTCTGATCGCGAACCTGCTGCCGGGCTAGCCGGGCAGGCGAGACGGCCTGCGGGCCTCCTCAGGGCGAGGTTTCACAAAAAAGTCCATCCTGAGCCCGTCGAAGGATAGGCCTCAGGCGGCGGTGGATCCTTCGACACGCCGGCTCCGCCGGCTGCTCAGGATAAGGAAATTTATAGGTGGCTTGCCGCTTTTCCAGGTCTTAATTTTCAAGTATTTTAAATTACATCTATGATTGTAAAATATAAACCGTGTCGTCCATTGTTTGAATGGGCGATTGGTCCATATCTTTATCTGTGTCAGATCATTGACGCCATAATGAAATGGACATTACATGTCATTCAAGGATTTCGCCGCCGAGGAATTTGATTTCACGCATGGCGCATCCGCCAACGACGCCGGCATGACATGACCGGCGCTTCCTCGACCTCTCCCTTCGGGCGCGAATTCGACGACTTCCTGTTCGCGCCGATCGGCGAGGACCGCAACGGCATGCTGCTCAGCGTCCTGTCGGCGCTGGCGCGGCTGAACGTCGATCCCTGGCGGGAGGCAGCCAAACTGGCCCGCCTGCCGGTCAAGACGGCGACCCAGGACCTGGCCGCGTTGATCGCGAAAATCCCGGAAGGGCCATCGTCCAGGCCCAACCCGGCAACGATCGCCGCCCGCCTGGTCGCGCTTTTGCCGCGCTGGGTCGGCTCCGGCACGGAGCCGTCCGCAGCAGGACGCAAGGACGCCACGACGACCAAATCGCGGACCCTGCTTTTCGTGATCCTCATGGTCCTGGTGCTGGTCGCCCACACCTTCATGGAAACCCGCCGATCGCCGGCGGAGGGTGACAACCCTTCGGCGCCGATCTCCGGCAGCGTTCCGCCCCAATCGCGATCCGGCCCGTAAAGCCGCGCTTTTCCCGACGCGGGCGGCCGGAACGTCTTGAAATCTAGTACCAACGGAGACACCCCATGGCCAAGGAAGTCAGGTTTGGCAGCGACGCGCGCGACCGTATGCTGCGCGGCGTCGATCTGCTCGCGAACGCGGTGAAGGTGACGCTCGGCCCCAAGGGGCGCAACGTCGTCCTCGCCAGATCCTACGGCGCGCCTCGCATCTCCAAGGACGGGGTGACGGTCGCCAACGAGATCGAACTGGCCGACCGTTTCGAGAACATGGGCGCCCAAATGGTAAAGAAGGTCGCCAACCAGACCAACGATATGGCCGGCGACGGGACGACCACGGCGACGGTGCTGGCCCAGGCCATCGTGCACGAGGGAATGAAGGCGGTGGTCGCCGGCATGAACCCGATGGATCTGAAGCGCGGCATCGACTTGGCCGTGGAAGCGGTGGTCGCCGACGTCGGGAGGGTCTCTCGAAAGGTCTCGACCAACGCCGAGATCGCCCAGGTGGGGACCATCTCGGCCAACGACGATTCCGAGATCGGCGAGATGATCGCGAACGCCATGCGCAAGGTCGGCAACGAAGGGGTGATCACGGTCGAGGAGGCTAAATCCCTGGAGACCGAACTCGACATCGTCGACGGCATGCGCTTCGACCGCGGCTACATCTCGCCCTACTTCATCACCGACGCCGAGAAGATGGTCGCCGAACTCGAAGACCCCTACATCCTTCTGCACGAGGCGAAGCTGCCCGGCGTCCAGGCCCTCGTCCCCCTGCTTGAGGCCGTGGCCAAGAGCGGCCGGCCGCTGCTCATCGTGGCCGAGGACATCGAAGGCGAGGCGCTGGCCACCCTGGTCGTCAACAAGCTGCGCGGCGGGCTCAAGGTCGCGGCGGTCAAGACCCCGGGCTTCGGCGACAGGCGCAAAGCCATGATCGAGGATATCGCCATCCTGACCGGCGGCCAGGTCATCACCGAGGACCTCGGCATCAAGTTCGAGAGCGTGACGCTCGACATGCTGGGCCGGGCCAAGAAGGTGCTCATCGACAAGGAAAACACCACCATCATCGACGGCGGCGGCAAGAAGTCGGCCATCCAGAGCCGCTGCAAGCAGATCCGCGCCCAGATCGAGGAGTCGACCTCGGACTACGACAAGGAGAAACTCAAGGAGCGCGTAGCCAAGCTGGCCGGAGGAATCGCCATCATCCGCGTCGGCGGGGCGAGCGAAGTCGAAGTCAAGGAGCGCAAGGATCGCGTCGAGGACGCGGTGCATGCGACCCGCGCGGCGGTCGAGGAGGGCATCGTCGCCGGCGGAGGCGTCACCCTGCTTTATGCCAGCAACCGGCTGGGCGGGCTCAAGCCCGGCAACGACGACCAGAAGGTCGGCATCGATATCGTGCGCCGCGCGCTGCAGACGCCGGCCAAGCAGATTTTGGCGAACAGCGGGGCCGATGGCTCCGTCATCGTCGGCAAGCTCCTGGAGAAGGGCGACGACCGTCGCGGCTTCGACGCCCAATCGGGCACCTATGTCGACATGCTGAAGGCCGGCATCATCGACCCGGCCAAGGTCGTGCGCCTGGCGTTGCAGGGCGCCGCCTCCATCGCCGGCCTGCTCATCACCACCGAGGCGATGGTCGCCGAGAAGGTGGTGAAGGACACGCGGGCCATGCCGGGCGGCGGCATGGATGACGGGGATTTCTGAAACCTTCGGTAATGGTCTAAGCTGACGGCGCGCTGTCGAAACGGGCTTGGACTGTGAAACGATGAAGGTCGGGCGCGGAATACGGTGGCTGATCGGCATTACGATGGCGACGGGCGCGCTCTTCGCCATCGCCGTGGCCCTGCGGGTGCCGTTGGCCGAGCGCGCCGCCGGCGCCTATCTGGCCGCGCAAGGTTTTCCGGAAGCGTCCGTTTCGGTTTCCCGTATCGGCCCCGACCACGCGGTCATCGACAATCTGGCGCTGGGCCCCGGACTTCCCGCCATCGAGCGCATCGAGATCAGCTATCGCATGGCCGAGCTTGCCGGCCTGCGGCTGCGCGCGGTTCGGATCGAGGGTTTGCGCGCCGTCGTCGATGGTCGGGACCCGGAGGCGCTGGCGCGCCTGAAACGTTTCCTGCCGTCCGGCGGCGGACGCGATGACGACGGCATGGCCGCGCCCGGCCCGACGGTGGATCTGGCCGATGCCCAGATCGTCTTTCGCACCGCCAGGATCGGCGAGGTCACGCTAACCTTCCGCGGCAGCCTCGATCTTGCCGGTTCTCCCGTCCGGGCGTCGTTCGAAGGACGGGCTGACGGCGAGTTTGGCCAGGCCGCCGTGACCGCCTGGGCCACGCCCCTCGTCGAGCATCCCACGATCCAGATTCAAGGTTATGCAAGCGCCGATCTCGCTCGCCTTCCCTGGCCGGAAGGCCTGGAGCCGCGGCCGCGGGGCGGTACCCTGCAACTCTCGCTCTCCGGCAACCTGCCGGTGCCCTCCCTCGAAGGGCCTGTCGTCGCCGGCCTGCTGGCAAGCGATGGCTCGCTCGTCGTCGACCTGAAGGTGCGGGGGGCGGCACTGCCCCCTTACGCGGCTTCCGTCGATGCCGGCGCGTCGTTCACGGCGCGCACCGGTGGCGGCGTCCTTGTCCTCAGTATGGAGGAGCCGGCGGCGCTGACGGTACGCGGTCTGCCGCCTGAGATGCCGCGGACGGTGGCGGAAGCGGATTTCACCCTCGAAGCCGCCCAGCCGGCCGGCCCCGGCGCCGACCCATCCCGGGCGACGGCGACGATATCCGGGCGCCTGACGGAGAACCGGGTCGATGCGACGCTGCTGGCGGAAGGGATATGGGCGCCCGGGGGCCCGATCGCCGGTCAACTGCGTCTGCGGGACGGCAGCTTCCGCATGCCCGGCCGCGACATCCTGGCCGCCTCGATCGAGGCCGCCATGCCGTTTCCCTTCGAATCCGGAGGCGAGCCGGCTCATCTGTCGGCGACCGTTTCGACGGTGTCCGGCCGGCTCGCGCCGCTCAATCTCAATGCGCGCATCACCCGCGAGGACGAGACGCTGCGGCTCGAGGGCTCGCTCGCTTCGCCGGACGGCGGCGTGCGCATCCCCCTGCAGGCGCGCTGCCTCGGAACCGAGGCCCGGGGGAACGTCGCCCTTGGCCCCGCCACGTTGCAATTCCAGCCGGACGCGCTTCAGCCGGCGGCGCTCGGCTCGGCCTTTGCCATGGTGACGCAGGCGGAGGGCGCAATCGAGATGTCGGGCACGCTGGCTTTCGCGCCGGCGGCGCCGCTCCAGGGCTCGGCCGCCGTCGGGTTTCACGACGTGACGCTGGAGACCGCCGAGGGCGTCATCGAGAAGCTGAACGGGACCATCCGGCTGGACGGGTTGTTCCCGCCCCGCACCGCGGGGCCGCAGGCGATATCGGCAGGCCGCATCGTGTCCGGGGTGCCTTTGGAGCAGCCGTCGCTCAGCTTCCGCCTCGAACCGACGGAGGCGGGAACGGCGGTCGTGATCGACCGTGCCGAAGGCCGGATCGCTGAGGGCACGGTCGTCGTCGAAGGGGCGCGTTTCGACCCCGCCCAGTCAACCCACGCCTTTCAGATCGCGATCCGGGATCTTTCCCTGGACCGTCTGCTTGGCGACTACGCGATGGAGGGGATGTCCGGGACCGGCACCCTCGCCGGCATTATCCCGGTAACTTTTTCCGCCGCCGGGGTGGCCATCGAATCGGGAATCGTGCGGGCGCAGGGCGGAGGGATCCTCAAGGTCGACTGGGGGTCGTCGCGCGACGCGATGGCGAAACAGGGCGAGTCCGTCGCGCTCATGGTGCAAACGCTGGAGGATTTTCATTATTCGACCCTGCTGGCGACCATCGAGCGTCCGGCCGACGGCTCGCTGTCGCTCAAGGTGGCCCTGGAGGGACACAATCCGGCCGTAAAGAACGGCCATCCTTTCCGTTTCAACATCTCTTTCAGCGGCGACCTTGAGAAGATCCTGGCCGCCGTCCGCGAGGGAAGACGCTTGGGGTCCAACCTGTTCCGTGGCAGTCTCGGCGAGACCCCTTGAAACACGTGCTCCATAACCTTTTGATCATGGCAATCCAGATGCAGTCTGTTTCGACCCTTGCTCAAGGCGCGCCACGGCCCACGTGGGGCGTGGCGCTGCTTGCCCTCGTCATGCTCGCGGCCTGCGAGCCGACCATCCGTGTCCAGCCGCCTTCGGAGCCGATCACCATTAATCTGAACGTGAAGGTCGACGCCGAGGTGCGCGTCAAGCTGGAGAGGCAGGCGGCAGACGATATCCGCAAGAACGATGACATTTTTTAGAGGAATGAACATGGCTGGCGCGGCAAGATTGGTATTGGGTGCACTCTTTTCGGCATGGGTGCTTGTCTTCGCGGTTCCGCACGCCGGCGCCGCTTCGCTGGACGAGTATCGGGCCCAGGGGATCATTGCCGAGCGTTATGACGGGCTGGTGGAGGTGCGGGCCAACCAGGCCTCCCCCGACGCCGAGCGCCTGGTCAAGGAGGTCAACGCCAAACGGCTCGAGATCTATCGGCAGCGGGCGCAAAGCCAGGGCGTGCCGGCGGAGGAAGTCGGAAAGATCTATGCCCAGGAGGTGGCGGGCAAGGCCCCGGCCGGCACCTATTTCAGGAAGCCCGACGGCAGTTACCTGCGCAAGTGACCCCCCGCCGACGCGCGGTGAGATGGCGCGACTGGTCTTCGGTCAGGCCCGGGACTTAACTCGGTTTCCGTCAATATCGGCCGGCCTTGCAGAAATTGCATAGCTGCCCTGCACAATCGACGCTGCACATTTTTGCGTGGTGCGAGTAAATATCATTCTGTTCAGGCGCGATGCCTGGACTGGGGTCCGGTCCATGACCGGCTCCCGCGTCTCCCAGACGTGAAGCCTCCCTGTAAAACTCGCCGGGCCCCTTGTGGGTCCGGTTTTTTTTGTGGGTAATTGCGGTCTAGCAGGCTGGCCCCCGAGAGGGCGACCTTGTGGTATCAAGAACGAAATCCCGCCGAAAAGGGCTATCCGCGCTTGGGATCGATCGCGGGGACGGAGGATGAGGTTGGTTGTCGCTCATGCCCCGCACGACGGGCGCCCCTTCCGGCAGGTTCCAGAATCTCAGACGACGAAGATTTCCTGAAGAGTCTTGTGGAGACGTTCCGCCCCATGGTCCGTGATGAGGAAGTTGTCGCAGAAGTTCACCCACGCCTTGTTGCCGGCCGTAGCGTTGGGATGACACGACAGGTTCATGTTGGCCTGCAACACCATTGGTTCGTCGTCGCGGATCAGCGGCCGTTCCACCAGATTGTATCCCTGGCCGTGTGAAAAGGCCCTGGCTTCCCGGGGTTCCCCATGGGCCATGATGTACTCATTGTACGTCTTTAGAACTTCCGCCGGCTTTGCTCCCGGGACGAGCTTCGCCACGGTGGCTTTTTGGGCGCCCCGGCCGACCTCCCAAGCCTGCGCCGTTTCGTCGGCCATGCTGCCGAGACAGATCGTACGGCCGAGTTCGCAGTAGTAGCCTCCCGGGCCGTTGACTTCGATCAATAGGGTCATCTGGTCGCCAGGCCGCAGGATGCGATTGTGGTAGTGGGCGTACTTGACCATTCCGCCCGGCTGACCGGCCGGCGCCGAACCGATCATGATCCACTGCATCTCGCTTCCCTTGTTGGTCAGGATGCGAAACAACTCCGCGCGGATTTCGTACTCCGCCATCCCCGGCCTGACGAAGTTCAAGATCTCGGCCATGGCTTCGTCCTCGATCCGGGCCGTCTTACGGATCAAGCCGATCTCCTCCGCGCTTTTCACCACCTGGATGCGATCGATCATATCGGTGGCATCAACGATTTCGACGCCGGGCAGATTCGTCAGTAGATGCTCGTAAAAGGCGGCGCCCATCACCGCCTTTCCGACGACGCCGACCTTCTTGGTCTTGCGATCCTTGAGGTCGCGGACGGCGGCGGCCGCATCCATGGTTCCCAGGTAATGGCAGGACATGAAATAGGGAGCCGTGATCCGGCGCTTGGTGCCGAAGGACGACGGGATGTCGTCCGGCGTGACGCGAAGCGTGTCGACCTCGGCGCCGTGGCCGATCGTCGTCATGCCGTCCCTGGCATCGAAGATGACGGTCCACGGATACCCGACTTCCACGAAAATGTCGGTGAACCACCGAACGTACATGCCCAGGTAGGTGTTGTCGCTCTGCATGACCAGGCAGTCGATGTCTTCCGCCTTCATGGCCGCGCGTGCCAAGGCCCAGCGTCTTTCCAACTCGGCCGCGGAAATCGGCTGCCGGAGCACCTCGCTGAAGTCTTTTGCCATTTCTTCCTCCTTTTTTTCATCCTTGGTTTCGCGGCGTTCCGGCGTTGCCCCCGCGCTTGGGAAAGGCAGCCGAGCCGCACCCGGAACTGAACTGTCCGGGCGGTTCACTTCGCCGGTTTGATCTGCGAGAGGGCCGCTTTCCGTCTTGTGAAAAAGACGTGCATGATCACCAGGTTCACGAATAGCGCGGCAACGCAGCTCACCATTCCAAAAGTGAAGCTGCCGGTCATGTCCTTGCTCCAGCCCAGATAGTAGGGACCGACGAACCCGCCGATTCCCGCGCCCATGTTGATGATGGCCGTCGAAGCGGCGACGGCCTTCCTCCCCACCAGCATGTTGGCCGCCGGCCAAAAGTTCACCTGGAAGCCGTTCAGGCCCATGACGACGGCGCAGATGGCGATGACCGCTACCAGGGGTGTCGTCGCGGCCGGGAAGCAAGCAAAGCCTACGATCGCCAAGACGAGAGGGACGACGATGTGCCAATGCCGCTCATTGTGGGCGTCGGCATGACGTCCCCAATACAGGAGCACAAGCATTCCCAGCAGGTTGGGGATGAACGCCAGCCAACCGATCACTTGGTTGTCCAGAGCCTGCCCGACCGCCTTGATGAGGGTGGGCATGAAAAAGAGCATCATCCAGTAGCAGAAGCCGAACAGCGTGTAGCCCAACAGGAACAGCAGGATCTTGGGCTGCACCACTGCCGCCCAAACGGTGATGGAGTGGGCGGGGCCGACGTTGGCTGCCCGATCTTCGGCCAGCACTCCCGCCAGCCACTCCTTTTCGGCTCTCGAAAGCCAACCGGCTGTTTCCGGCCCGTCGGCGATGAAGGTCAGTGTGAAGACCGCCCAAACGCAGGTTACGGCTCCTTCGAGCAGGAAGAGCCACCGCCAGCCGGGCAGCCCCATCATGTCGAGGCCGAGCATCCAGCCGGCGAACGGTGCCCCCAGGGCAGAGGCGATTCCCCCGCCAAGCAGGAGGACGGACGTCGCGGCGCCCATAGAGTTGCTGCGGAACCAGTAGTTGATCATCAGAACCATGCCCGGGAACGCTCCGGCCTCGAAGACACCCAGCATGAAACGCAGGACGAACAACTGGTAGTCGTTCTGGGTGAAGCCGGTAAGGACGGTGGTGATGCCCCACAAGAAAAAGAGAGGCGTCATCCATTTTCGGGTGCCGATCTTCTCCAACAGGATGTTCGACGGGATTTCAAGGAAGGTGTAGCCGACGAAGAAGATGCCGGCGGCGAAACCGAATGCGGTTGCCGAAAGGCCCAGATCCCGGCCCATTTCCAGCTGAGCAAAGCTGATGTTGGCTCGGTCGAGAAAAGTGAAAAAAGAGCCGGCAGCAAGGTAGAGATACAACCGCTGTCTGATTTTCTTCATCGCCGACCGTTCGACGGCGGTGGCTTCCTCACAAATGGACATTGCCCTGTTTCCTTTCTTCAGACGTACCCTGTCGTAACCGGCGCCTGATCAATCTGATGAAGGGCCGGCACTTGCCGTGTGTCCGATTCCGGTTGCGGCAACGAGGGAGGCGTCGGCCGGGGCGCTCCTCGGATCGGACGGTGCGATGACGATCCGGCGCCAGGATTCTCTTTGCTCCCGACACAAATCTCTCACTGCCAAGATCATTCCACCCCCCTTGGGGCCGCCAGCCCCGTCCGACTCCGCATGGTCCGTTCCGGATATTCCCTCGGCGGAAACCGAGGTGTGGCCACGCCACGGCAATGTGACAAAACCCAATCGCCGCGGCCCAGGCGGCACCTCCCGGGACTTCGGATGCCCTTGCTTGTCGAAGCACATATCGCCTTCCCGGAAAAAAGGGAGCTATTTTTCGTTAACGGTTTTCCGTTAACGGTTAACTACGCTGAATTATGCATAAATATGCGGCACGTTCAAGGGCCTCTCATTTTCCCTTTAAACCCGCTGTATCTGGCCGAAGACGCTGGAATTTGCCGGCGTGGGGCATTGCCTTGACCTGCCGCGGCGGATATTTATAGCGTTGGTCCGTCATTCGTTAACCGACGACGGGCATCGAACGACGATGAGAAAGAGGAGCGAGACGCTCGGCATGAACAGGCGGGACGATGTTTTTTTCGGGAGGGGGAGTCTTGCTGGCTTTCCCATGCAGAATGAGGGAGGGAGCCCCCGGCCGGAACTGGCCGTTTCCGAACAGGTGAACCGGGGCACGCTCCTCGGTGACAAGGCGGCCGATCTCCTGCGGCGGAAGATTCTGAATGGGGAACTTCCCCACGGAACCCGGCTGGTCGAGGATATCTTGGCGAAGCAGATTGGGACCAGCCGCGGTCCGTTACGCTACGCTTTTCAATTGCTGGCCCGGGAAGGGCTGGTCACCATCACCCAGGGAAAGGGGACGTATGTCGCCGGGCTAAGCCGCGAAAGCGTCGAGCAGCTTTACGACGTGCGGCTGGTGTTGGAAACGCGCGCCGTCGAACTGGCGACGGAAAACATCGGCGAAGAGGGCGCACCGGAACTGCAAATCCTGGTCGACAGGATGGTGGAGGCGGAACGGAATCACCAAGCCGCCGACCTAGTGGATGCCGATGTCAATATCCATCGGACGATTTGGGCGCTTTCGCGGAACTATCACCTCATCCGGGTGCTGGAATACATGATCGGGCCCTGCATTACCCTGATGACCATGAGCCTCACCGACTGGGATGAATGGCATCGTATTGTCGAAGGCCACGTGGAGGTGGTAACGGCCATTGTCTCTGGAGACAAGGTCGCGGCGGTCAGGGGCTTGCAACGGACCTTTGCGGCGCTTCCCCAGGGGCCGTTTCCCCCCTCTCATATCTAGGGCCGGAGCGCATCCCGGAGCCGCCGGTTCCATCGACGCTGCACATTTTTGCGTGGTGCGAGTAAATATCATTCTGTTCAGGCGCGATGCCTGGACTGGGGTCCGGTCCCTGACCGGCTCCCGCGTCCCCCAGACGTGAAGCCTCCCTGTAAAACTCGCCGGGCCCCTCGTGGGTCCGGTTTTTTTGTGGGTAATTGCGGTCTAGCGCTGCTCGGCGGCCAGCCGGAGGCCCAGGGCCACCAGCACGGTGCCGGTGATGCCCTCGATGGCCCGCCGGATGGCGGCGCGGCGCAGGAAGTCTCCGGCCCTGGCGATGACGGCGGCGTAAAGGGCGAGCCAGCAAAAGGTCATGGCGGCGAAGACGGCGCCCAGGGCCATGAGCGCCGCGAAGGTGGCGACGCCCCCCGGCACGAACTGCGGCAGCAGGCTGGCGAAGAAGACCGCCATCTTGGGATTGCCGAGGTCGCTCACCACCCCCTGGGCGAAGGCGGCGGCAGGCGCAAGGCGGCGGGCCGGCCGGGTCTCGCGCGCGGCGCCCGGACCGGGGGCGCCGGCCGGTGCCGGGCGGAGGGCGGCCCTGAGCGCCTGGAGGCCCAGGAACACCAGATAGGCGGCGCCGGCGTACTTCACGGCGAGAAACAGCGGTTCGGAGGCGACCAGCAGGGCCACCACGCCGGCGCTCGTCGCGATGGCCCAGATCGTCTGGCCGGCGGCGATGCCGGCCGCCGTGAAGACGCCCGCCGTCCGCCCGCCCAAGAGCGTGTTGCGGATGGTGATGGCGGTGTCGGGGCCGGGCGTGACGATGACGACGATCGAAACGCCGATGAAAGCGAGAAAGGTGGCCATGGCTTAGCGGCGCCTCCCCAAGCGAAATCCCTGTCTTCTCCATGTGGGAAGGGGCCCCCGGCGGCGGCAAGGGCGCAAGCGCGGCGGTTCGCCCCCTAGAAAAGGATGCCGCGGCCGGTGCTGTCGAGGCCCTTGAGCGGGCAAAGCTCCATGTACTCGTCCCGCCTCGCCCACTGCTCGGGGAAGGTCAGCGCGACCACGTTGTCGGCCTCGTGGTCGATCATCTCGAAGGCGCCCTTGACGATGGGGTTCCTGGCGCTGGCCGCAAAATGCAGGAAATAGGCGTTGCGGAAGGCGGCGTTGACACACAGGCGCAGCAGCGCCGCGTGGTCGGGGACGAGGTCCTCGTTGAACAGGAACGGATAGTGCTCGGCAGCAACCGACGACCACGTCACGTTGAAGCGCGGATCGATGTATTCGGCCCGGCCGCTGACCTGCAATTCGTAGGACAGCGGCGTCTGCTCCAGGTCCATGTAGTCGCGCTCGTACTTGAGATACACCTCGGCCAGGAAATCGCCGTGGGCGGCCGGCGAAAAGACCAGGACGCCGGTGTTGATCATCCGCCCGGCCGGCTCGGGGAAACCGAAGAAGCGATAGTATTCGGCGAGATCGCCATCGGTGACGGTCACCTTCTCCACGCCCTCGGGAGCGGCTCCCCGCTTGCGGTCCGAGAAGTGGTTGAGGATCAGGTAGCGCGCGTGGAGATTAAAGATGTCGTCGGCCCGATAGAAGCTGTCCGAGCCGTCGACCACCCCGATGCCGCCGCCCTTGACCTGCGAGAACAGGCAGGGGGCGAGGCGGTCGTTGATCAGGATGTCGCCGTCCATCCAGGCCAGCTGCCGGTACTCGCGCAGCTGCGGAATCATGCCGATCAGAAGCTTCTGCCAGTGGATCGACTTGCCCGCCGGGTCGCGCTTGGCGTCGATCGGCTCGGTCAGCAGGATCAGGTCGTAGCCGTGCCTGCGGCAGTAGCGCTCCCAGTTCGGGCGCGTGTGGCGCACGAAATTGGCGACGTAGCCGTCGCCGATGGCCAGGGTGACGATGGCGCGCTCGCTCGACTGTTTCATGATCGGGGCCCGGCTGCTTGAAAAGGCGCCGGCATCCTAGCAGCGCGCCCGTCGCTTGCCCATGCCCGCCGCACCGCCGGTCGGCATTTCGTGCCGCTCGGCGCTGGTCATTTTCTGCCGGGCGGCAGCGGCGACGGCCCGCCCCCGGATTGGGGACCCGCAAAAACTGGATTGTTTTTCAACGACTTGCCGGAATTTTTCCGGTTGGCCCAGTGTTTGCTCGGAGAAGCCCGACCGATTTTGCACGAACAGGTATCGCAATGAACGTTTTTGCCGTTCCGTCGAAGACCCCCCAGAAAGGCGAATCCCTTTCGCACGACGCCACCACGGGCGACGCCGTCCAGGGGCTCATCGCCACGTTCAGCGATATGCTGCGCAATGCCAGCGTGCGCATGCAAAGCGACGCCGGCAGCCTGACGTCCCAGACCAAGGCCGAGACCCGGGCGGCCGCCCGCGACGCCGAAGCGGCCGAGCGTCCCCGGGAGTCGCGCTCCGAACGCCGCGACGAGGCGACGACGGCCTCCGCCGAGAGGACGAGCCGCGAGCGCGAAGCCGGGCAGCGGACCCGCAAAAACGATACGAAGCCGGCGGAGGAATCCGCAGCTTCCGAAAAGGCCGGCCGGGCGAAAACGCCCGCGTCGGCCGCCCCGGAAGAAGACGCCTCCGCCAGGCCCACGGATGGCGCAGAACGTCCGGCCGAACCGGCGGAAGCCGCCCCCGACACGGCGGCCACCGGCGAAGCCGCGGCCCCCGTCGATCCGGCCGCGCCGCAGGATGAAGCCGTCGCCGCCGTCGATCCGGCGGCCGTGCCCACCGAGGCGGCGCCCGTCTCCGCCCCCGCCGATTTCGTTGCCAGCGTGCTGGCGACCCAGCTATTCGCGCAAAGCCCGGCGACCGGCGCCGACCCCGCATCCGCCGCCGCCGACACGGTTTCGGCCGTCGACGACCTGTCCGTGGCAGTGATCGCCGCCGGCCAGGGCAACGCGGCCGCCGATGCCAAGCTGGCCGCTGCCACCGCCGCCACCGTCCCGGCCGCCACCGCCGCCACGACGGCCCCGGCCACCCCGCAAGCCATCCTTGCCGGCGCCAACGCCGCCGACGCCCCGGAGGGCGAGGCCCAGACGGCCGGCGACACCCACCTGAACGCCGCCGACCTCAAGGTCCAGCAGGCCGCCGCGCTGTCGCGCCTCACCGGCAGCGGCAACCTCATCGCCGTTCGCACCGCCGTCGCCGAACCGTCGGCGCAGCTGGTTTCCCAGCCCGCCGCCACCCTGAGCGCGCCGATCATCGCCGCCACTGCCGAGCCCGCCACGTCGGCCGCCCCGGCGACGGCACCGGCCGCCCAGGCCGCGCCGCTCAACGCCACCGTCCAGGCCGCCCTGGCCGGCACCGAGGCCAGCCCCCTGGCCGCCCAGAACCAGCAGGCCGAGGCCCAGATGGCCCGCGCGACGGGCGCCTCGGTCGCCGCCGATGCCGCCAAGACCATCGTGCAGGCGGCTGGCCCAACCGCCTCCGCCGGCATGCAGACCTCCTCGGGCGGCGGCGAGAGCCTGGCCGGCAGCGGCGCGCAGGCCGCGCTCCACACCGCTTCCGCTTCGCATGCCACGCAAGCCCAGGCCGCCAGCCAGCCGCGCTTCACGGTGGCGCAGCAGGCCGCCGTCGATCAGGTCTCGGTGCAGATTTCCAAGGCCGTCAAGGACGGCGTCGATCGCATCAACATCCAGTTGCGCCCCGAACACCTGGGCCGCGTGGATGTCCGCCTCGAAGTCACCGACGGCCGGGTCTCGGCGACGGTAACGGCCGATTCCAAGGAAACGCTGGACATGCTGCAGAAGGACGCCCGCGAACTGGAACGCGCCCTTCAGCAGGCCGGGCTTCAGACCGACACCGGCAGCCTCAACTTCAGCCTGCGCGGACAGCAGGGCCAGGGCCAGGAGGGCGACCGGCAGGTAACCGGCGGCCGTTCCGGCCAGGAGACCCTCGCCGCCGATGAAACCACCGCCGAAACCCCGGCCTGGATCGATTATCCGGGTGGCATCCGTCCCGACGGACGGATCGACATCCGCGCATAGGAAACGAGATCATGGCTATTCTCTCGGGCATTTCCGGAACCGACGCCGCCTCCACCGGCCAATCAGGCCAGGCGAAAGACAAGCTCAACGACGACCTGAACAAGTTCCTCAACCTGCTGGTCACGCAGTTGAAGCACCAGGACCCGCTGGAGCCGATGGACGCCACCGAGTTCACCTCGCAGCTGGTGCAGTTCGCCAGCGTCGAGCAGCAGATCTACGGCAACGCCCATCTGGAAGACCTGATCACCCTGCAACAGACCACGCAGGTGGCTTCCATGGTCGGCTATCTGGGGACCACGATCGAGGCCAAGGGCAACGTCATGAATCTGGATGAGGGCGAGGCCAAGTTCTCCTACGCGATCGGCCAGAACTCCAAGTCGACGACGATCACCATCAAGGACGAAGACGGCAAGACCGTCGCCACCCTGACCGGCAAGACCGAGAGCGGCTATCACGTCCACGACTGGGACGGCAAGGACGAGCAGGGCAACCAGCTTCCGGACGGCGTCTATACCGCGGTGGTGTCCGCCGTCGACAACACCGGCAAGACGCTGGAGGTGTCGCAGACCGTCTTTGGGCGCGTCACCGGGGCCGGCGCCGAGAGCGGCCAGGTCGTCCTCTATATGGACGACGTCGCGGTGCCGATGGCCGCCGTGCTGTCGGTCAACGAGACCAAGACCGCAACGACCACGCAGTAAGGAATCGCCGGCGGACGGCATCGTCCGCCAGATGAGATGAATTCGCTACGCGGGACGACCGCAAAGCCGAAGGAGTGATGAAATGAGTTTGTTCGGTGCAATGTTTTCCGGCGTGTCTGGCCTCACGGCCCAGAGCAGCGCCATGGGTGCGGTGTCGGACAACATTACCAACGTCAGCACCATCGGCTACAAGAACACCGACGTCAATTTCCAGACGCTGGTGACCAAGCAGGTGTCGGCGACCTTCTATTCGGCCGGCGGCGTGCAGTCCAAGCCCCGCCAGCGGACCGAGGTGCAGGGCCTGTTGCAGGCTTCCACCTCGCAGACCGACATCGCCATCTCGGGCCAGGGATTCTTCGTCGTCAACGAGGCGGCGCGGCCGACCAACACGGATCAGTTCCTCTATACCCGGGCCGGCTCGTTCATCATGGACGACGAGGGTTATCTCAAGAACACCTCGGGCTATTACCTGCAGGGCTGGCCGACGGATGCCGCCGGCGTCGTGCAGGCGGTCGACCCCATCACCAACCCGATCCCCAACCAGAACATCGTCTCGACCGACTTCCTGCAGACCATCAACCTCAGCCGGGTCGGCGGCACCGCGGCGGCAACCACCACGATCGCCATCGGCGCCAACCTGCCGGCCAACGCCAGCACCTACGACCCGGTGCTCGCCACCGCCCAGGACGGCTTCCAGAAGACCGACGTGCAGTTCTTCGACACGCTGGGCAACGCCGGCACCTTCAGCGTCTCCTACATGCGCTCGGGACGCGCCAACCAGTGGGACGTCGACATCGTGCCGCCCTCGGGCACCACAGTGATGACCCTTTACGACAGCACGCCGCTGACGCCGCTGGTTTACGACAGCAAGGGCCTGTTGGAATTCACCGACCGCCCGGCCGACGGCGCGACGATCACCATCGACGGCACCACCTACGAGTTCGACACCGACGCAACCATCACCGCCGGCAACACGGCCGTCAACATTGCCACCGCCACCACGCTGTCCGATGACGTCGCCCGGCTGCTGACAACCATCCAGGCCACCGATACCGACTTCGACGTCGGCTATGAGCGGGTGACGCTGAGCCCCAACTCCCCGACCGCGCTGCTCTTCCACGAGAACGGCACCGACGCCATCTCGGTGAACCCGGTCGGTCTGTTGGATGTCGACGGCAACCCGGTCACCAAACAAACCTCGGCCTTCAACGTGCTGAAGCAGAATGCGGCCTACGCCGACAATACGCAACTCACCTTCAGCGCCCAGGTTGCCGACGGCGAAACCATCGTCATCAACGGCATCACATACGAGGCTGACGATGACGCCAGCGTCGTCGAAACAGCGACGCTGAAGCGATGGAATATCACGGGCAACGCTTCGGTGGCTGACGACCTCGCCGACCTTGAAAACACCATCGAACTCAACGATCCACAGATGTCGGGCAACCGGGTGCGCATCCGCCGAAACGACAACAGCGCCGCCAACAATACCCTGGTCTTGTCGTCGCTGCCCAGCGGCAGCTATTCGGTCGACGCTTCCGGCATCGCGACCGCGCCCACACCCCCCGATGGCGGCACCTTCACCAACGTCGCCGCGATCGACGTGAATACCCTCTACGGCCTTCACTTCGACGTCGACGGCCTGCCGGAATCGGTCAATGTCGGATCGCTGGAGATCCTGGGCTTCGCCAGCGGCGCCGCCGATATGAACGGGGCGCTGGGCAACAGCCCGCGCATCGCCATGGACTTCGGTACCCTGGGCGAGGCCGACGGCATGACCCAGTTCGGCGCTTCCTTCACCCCGGTCTTCATCCAGCAGAACGGTTCACGCTTCGGCACCTTCGCCGGCGTCACCATCTCGCCCGAGGGCCTGGTCACCGCGCTGTTCGACAACGGCGAGACCCGCAACATCTTCAAGGTTCCGATCGCCACCTTCGTCAACCCCAACGCGCTCGAGGCCCGCACCGGCAACATCTGGAACGCCACCGAGGCGTCGGGCGACTACACGCTGCGCGTCGCCGACAGTGGCCCCGCCGGCGCCGTCACCCAGGGCGCGCTCGAGGCCTCCACCGTCGACATCGGCGAGGAGTTCACCAAGATGATCGTCGTGCAGCGCGCCTATTCGGCCAGCACCAAGATCATCCGCACCGCCGACGAGATGCTCGATGAACTGACGAGGATCAAGTAACCCCTTTTTTCCGCAAGTCCCAACTGTCCCAAACCCAGGCTCCGGGGCCGGTGCCCACTGCCCCCGGAGCCACCCAGCCAGGAAAGGAAGACGCCAGAAGTTTCCGCAAGTCCACTGTCCCAAGCCCGGGATTCCGGGACCGGCACCCAACCGTCCCCCGGCATCCCAACATCGGGCCGGACCGTGGCAAGACAACGGGTTTCCCAAACCCACTGTCCCAAGCCCAGGGCTCCGAAGGGGTTTTCCGCCCCCTTCGGAGCCCAATCCTTATTCGCCGGAACGAGGCCTGGATTGCCCGGACGGAGCCGGGTAATGACGGCAAGTGAAGCAGCCTTCCCTGATTCGTCATACCCCGGCGAAGTCCGGGGTATCCAGTTCTATCGGAGGACCGGGATGCGCCGACAAGCCCGCGCTAGGAATTCGTTAAGGTGGGCGGGTTACTCTTTCCTTCAACGCATCCTCGTATAATCCAACGCAAGAAGGCCGACGATGAACCAGGCCCTGGCCACCCCCCGTTCCTTGCGCCCAGTCCCCTCCCCTGCGGCGCCGGCCGCCCGGACGCTGACCTTGGACGACCTGCCGCCCCCCGATACCGGGCGCTGGGTCCGCCGCCGCAAGGCCGACGTCGTCGCCGGCGTGCGTGCCGGGCTCATCTCGCTCGACGAAGCCTGCCGGCGCTACGCGCTTTCCATCGAGGAGTTCCTGTCGTGGGAACGCCTGTGCGACGCGGACGGCCGGCAAGGCCCCGACGCCACACGGCATGCGAGAGGCCGCTCCCCGGCCTGAGGGCTGGCGGTAGGCAACTTTTGCCCACTGTTAACGACTCTTTCACGATCCCCCCCTTAGTCTGCCAACGCTGGCCCCATGGGCCGACCCGCCGACGGTCATGGCGGCGAGAAGTCGTTTTAGGCGAGGAAATTTCGTGGAAACCCTTCTGCAAACCCTCCGCAATCTGGGCCCGATGCGCCTGTCCATCATGGGCGGCGTCGTCTTCGGCCTCATCGCCTTCTTCATCTTTCTGTCGACGCGCCTGGCCAGCCCGCAGATGGCGCTTCTATACGGCGACCTCGACACCAACGACGCGACCCGCATCGCAGCTCAGTTGGACGCCCAGTCCGTTCCCTACGAGCTGAGGAAGAACGGCACCGAAGTTCACGTACCGGCCGATCAGGTTTCGCGGATGCGCCTGACCATGGCCCAGCAGGGGCTGCCGAGCGGCGGCACCGTCGGCTATGAATTGTTCGACTCCGCCGATTCCCTGGGCTCGACCGACTTCGTCCAGAACATCAACCTGGTGCGGGCGCTGGAAGGCGAACTGGCCCGCACCATCGGGGCCATCGAATCGGTCCGCTCGGCGCGCGTCCATCTGGTCATGCCGCGCCGCGAACTGTTCAGCCGCGAAAAGCAGGAACCCAGCGCGTCCATCGTGCTCAAGATGAAGGGCATCTCCCGGCTCGACCGCGGGCAGGTGACGGCGATCCAGCACTTGGTCGCCGCCGCGGTGCCGAAGCTGACCCCCAACCGCATTTCCATCATCGACGACAAGGGCAGCCTGCTGGCCGGCGGCTTCGAAGACCTGAACGATCCCGCCACGGCGGCGGTCAAGACCGAGGAGCGCAAGCGGACCTACGAGAACCGCATGGCCCGGACCGTCGAAGAGCTGCTGGAGCGCGCCGTCGGCTTCGGCCGGGTACGGGCCGAGGTGCGCGCCGACATGGATTTCGACCGCATCAGCACCAGCGAGGAGCAGTACAATCCCGACGGGCAGGTGGTGCGCTCCACCCAGACGGTCGAGGAAAACTCGAGCAGCCGCGAAGCCGATCCGCAGTCGGTGACGGTGGCCAACAACCTGCCGGACCCCAACCAGATCGGCGGCGGGGCTTCGGCCACGTCGGCGGAAAGCCGGACCGAGGAAACCGTCAACTACGAGATCTCGAAAAAGGTGGTGAACCACGTCAAGGAGATCGGCTCCGTCAACCGCCTGTCGGTGGCGGTTCTGGTCGACGGCGTCTATGCCCCCAACGGCCAGGGGCAACGGGCCTACACCCCCCGCCCCGAGCAGGAGATGACCCAGCTGGCCAACCTCGTGCGCAGCGCCATCGGCTTCAATGCCGCGCGCGGCGATACGCTGGAAGTCATCAACATGCAATTCGCCGAGCCGGACACACCGGTTGAGGCGCCGCTGGTTCTGTTCCTCGGCCTCAACAAGCAGGACATGCTGCGGATGGCCGAGATCCTGGTCCTCAGCATCGTCGCCATCCTGGTCATCCTGCTGGTGGTGCGGCCGCTGCTGACGCGGGCCTTCGAAGCCCTGCCGGTCGCCTCCGCAGCGCCCGCCGAGGGCCGCCTGCTGGCCAATGAAAGCATGCCGGCCCCCGCCCTGGCCGGGCCGAGCGAGGCGCCGGATCAGGACGATTTCGAGGAGCTCATCGACATCGACCGTGTGGAAGGGCGAGTAAAGGCGTCGTCCGTGAAAAAGGTAGGCGAGATCGTCGACAAGCACCCGAGCGAGGCATTGGCCATCGTCCGGGCGTGGATTTATCAAGAAACCTAAGGGGAACGTCACGTGGCACGGGTCAAGGAAGACTTTCGGACGCTGACGGGTCCCCAGAAGGCCGCCATCTTCATGCTGGCGTTGGGCGAGGACCATTCGGCAAAACTTTTCGAGATGATGGACGACGAGGAAATCCGCGAGCTGTCGCAAACGATGGCCAACCTGGGCACCGTCAACGCCGCCATCATCGAGAGGCTGTTCGTCGAATTCGCCGATCAGTTGTCGAGCTCGGGTTCGCTGATCGGTTCCTACGACAGCACCGAGCGGCTGCTGATGAAAACCCTGCCGGGCGACCGGGTCTCGCAGATCATGGAGGAAATCCGGGGCCCCGCCGGACGCACCATGTGGGACAAGCTGGGCAACGTCAACGAGGCGGTGCTGGCCAATTATTTCAAGAACGAGTATCCGCAGACCGTCGCCGTCGTGCTGTCGAAGATCCGGCCCGACCACGCGGCGCGGGTCCTTTCCGTACTGCCCGAGAATTTCGCCATGGAAGTCATCATGCGCATGCTGCGCATGGAGGCGGTGCAGAAGGACGTGCTGGATCACGTCGAGAAGACGTTGCGCACCGAGTTCATGACCAACCTGGCCCGCACGTCGCGCCGCGACTCGCACGAGATGATGGCCGACATCTTCAACAACCTCGACCGCTCCGCCGAGAACCGTTTCATGACGGCCCTGGAAGAGCGCAACCGCGAGTCCGCCGAGCGCATCAAGCAGTTGATGTTCACCTTCGACGATCTGATCCGGGTCGACGCCACCGGCATCCAGACCCTGCTCCGCCAGGTCGAGAAGGATCAGCTGGCGATGTCGCTGAAGGGCGCTTCCGACGAGGTCAAGGACCTGTTCTTCGCCAACATGTCGGAGCGCGCCGGCAAGATGATGCGCGAGGACATGGAGGCGATGGGCGCGGTGCGGCTGCGCGACGTCGACGAAGCGCAGGCGGCGATCGTGGCGGTCGCCAAGCAGCTGGCCGAGTCCGGCGAGATCGCCATTTCCGGCACCGGCGAAGAAGACGAGTTGGTGTACTAGCGCATGGCCGCCATCCGCAAATTTCTCTTCGATACCGACTTCGCCCCGAGGGAGCCGGCGCCGCCGGCCAACAAGGCCGAAGAGCCGGCCGCGCCCGCCCCCGAGGCGCCGCCGCCGCCGGTCTTCAGCGAGGAGGACGTGGCGATCGCCCGCAGCGAGGGTTTCGCCGCCGGCAAGCGGGAAGGCATCGTCGAGGCATCGGCCGCCGTCGAGCGGCAGATCGCCGAGACCCTGGCCCGCATCGAGGGCGGCCTGCCCGATCTGTTCGCGGCCCAGCGGCAGGCGGCCGAAGCCTTGCAACACGACGGCATGACGGTCATCCGGGCGCTGGCCCGCAAGACCCTGCCCCGCCTGGCCGAGGACAACGCCTTGGGCGAGATCGAGCACTTGGCGGGCGTCGTGCTCGACCGCCTGCGCACGGAGCCCCGGGTCGTCTTCCGGGTCAACGACGGCCTGACGAGCGCGCTCGACGAAAAGCTTACGGTCCTTGCCGGAACCAAGGGGTACGCAGGCGCCGTCGCCGTCATCGGCGAAGCCGGCATCGCGCCCGGGGACTGCAAGATCGAATGGAGCCAGGGCGGCGCCGAACGCCAGGCCGCCGCCATTCTGGACGAGATGGATCGGATCATCCAACGCAACACGGGCGGGTCCGGCAGCATCGCCGATGTCGCCGACCCGGCAATCGCCGAGGGCAGGAACGAACCCGTCGACGAAACACCCGACGGGAACTGATTGAGGAGACGGACATATGGCTGAAGATCGGGATCTGGAACTGGCCGACCTCGGAAACGGGGACAAGGGGGGCGTGACGCCCGACCTCGGGGACGGCTTTCCCGATGCGCCGCACGGGTCCCAGGAACTCGAAGCGGTTTACGACATTCCGGTGCAGGTTTCGGCCGTGCTGGGCAAGGCCACCATGCAGGTAAGCCAGCTCCTCAAGCTGGGTCGCGGCGCGGTGGTCGAACTGGACCGCAAGGTCGGCGAAGCCATCGACATCTACGTCAACAACCGCCTGGTGGCGCGCGGCGAGGTGGTGGTGGTCGAGGATCGTCTGGGCGTCACCATGACGGAAATCGTCAAGACCGACCGGGCATGAGGATGGACGCGATGGCGGATATCCGGGCCGGCAACGGGGCGGGGCGTGGCAAGTCGGCCATGGACACCGCGACGGTCGTCGGCCTGGCCTGCGGGTTCGGCCTGATCGGTGCCGCCATCCTTCTCGGCGGCCACCCGGCCAGCTTCGTCAATCTGCCGGGCGTGCTCATCGTCTTCGGCGGCACCTTCGCCGTCACCACCATGTGCTTTTCCCTGCCCGAGGTGACGCGTACCGCGGGCATTCTCTCCAAGGCCATCTTCCGCTCCGACCGCGACCCCTCGGAAGCCGCGATCGCCGTGCTGAAGGTGGCCGAAATGGCCAGGCGCCAGGGTGTGCTGTCGCTCCAGAGCGTCCTCGAATCGCTCAAAAACGAGCCATTCCTGCACAAGGGCATCTCGATGGTCGTCGACGGCACCCCGGCCGAGGAGGTCGAGATGATCATGCGCCGGGACATGCAGGCGACCCTCCATCGCCACGCCAAGAGCGCGGGCGTGCTGCGCAAGGCGGCGGAATTCGCCCCCGCCATGGGTCTCATCGGCACGCTGATCGGCCTGGTTCAGATGCTGGGCAGCCTCGACGACCCCTCGACCATCGGCCCCAGCATGGCGGTCGCCCTGCTGACGACCTTCTACGGAGCGGTTCTCGCCACCATGGTTTTTTCACCCCTGGCCGCCAAGCTGGAACGCAACTCGGCCGAGGAAACGCTGGTCAGCAACGTCTACGCCATGGGCGTCGCCTCGATCGGCCGCCAGGAAAACCCGCGCCGGCTGGAAATGCTGTTGAACAGCGTTCTGCCACCGATCAAGCGGGTTCAGTATTTCGATTAGAACGCGGTCCGGAGCACACAAGAATGCAGCTTCTCATCATCGGTTCATTGGACGGCCAGATCGGCGCCGCCAGCCAGATCGCCATCTCGCGCGGCGCCAAGGTGTTCCAGGCCAGCGACGTCGAGCGCGGCATGCAGGTCCTGCGCTCGGGCCAGGGCGTGGACCTGGTGATGATCGACGTCAGCCTGAGCGTCGCCGATCTCGTCACGGCGCTGCAAAGCGAACGGATGACGGTGCCGGTCGTCGCCTGCGGCACCAGCACCGACGCCGATGCCGCGGTGCGCGCCATCAAGGCCGGGGCCAAGGAATACGTGCCGCTGCCGCCCGATGCCGAACTGATCGCGGCCATCCTGACGGCGGTGGTCGAGGAGAGCCAGGCCCTCATCCATGCCGACCCCAGCATGGCAGCGGTCCTCAAGCTGGCCAGCCAGGTGGCCAACAGCGAAGCCAGCATCCTGATCACCGGGGCGTCGGGCACCGGCAAGGAGCTGATGGCGAAATACATCCACGCCAAGAGTCGGCGCCGGGCCAACCGCTTCGTCGCCGTGAACTGCGCGGCGATTCCGGAAAACCTGCTGGAATCCGAGCTGTTCGGCCACGAGAAGGGCGCCTTCACCGGCGCCGTCGCCCGGCGCATCGGCAAGTTCGAGGAAGCCAACGGCGGCACCCTGCTGCTCGACGAAGTCAGCGAGATGGAGCCGCGCATGCAGGCCAAGCTGCTGCGTGCCGTCCAGGAACGCGAGATCGACCGCGTCGGCGGCGCGAAGCCGGTGCCGGTCGACGTGCGCATCCTGGCCACCAGCAACCGCGACCTCGAGAAGGAAGTGGCGTCCGGCCACTTCCGCGGCGACCTGTACTTCCGCCTCAACGTCGTCAACCTGGCGCTGCCTTCGCTCCGCGAACGGCCCCAGGACATCCCGGTCCTCGCCCGCCACTTCGTCAAGAAATACGCCGAGACCAACGGCCTGCGGCCGCTGCCGATTTCCGAGGAGGCCATGCGGCTGCTCGCCGGCTACGACTGGCCGGGCAACGTGCGGGAACTGGAAAACACCGTGCATCGGGCCGTGCTGCTGTCGAGCGGGACGGAGATCGAGCCCGAGGCCTTCGGGCTGACCGTGCGCGAACGCGTCCCCGGGGCGTCCGACCACGGGACCCAACCGGCGGCCGCCGGCGGCAGCGCCACGACCTTCGGCCTGGTCGGCCGCACGGTGTCCGACGTCGAGCGCGCACTGATCATCGACACCCTGGGCCATTGCCTGGGCAACCGCACCCACGCGGCGACCATCCTCGGCATCTCGATCCGCACGCTCAGAAACAAGCTGAAGCAATATACCGAAGAAGGATTCGCCGTCCCCCTGCCGGGCGACGGCGAGCGTTCGCTCGCCTAGCCGGGCGACCTGACGGTTAGGAGCCTCGATGGCCGACGTCACCACCAACACCCCAGCCATCGGCACCGGGACGAACGGTGCCAGGAAATGGCTGATCGCGGCCTCGCGGCGCAGCGACCTGGCCATGGCCATGGGCGTCGTCACCATCCTGGTGGTGCTGATCCTGCCGTTGCCCGACTGGCTGCTGGACGTCGGTCTGGCCTTCTCGATCACCTTCGCGGTGCTCATCCTGATGACCGCGCTGTTCATCGAGAAGCCGCTCGAGTTCAGCACCTTTCCGACCGTGCTGCTGCTGGCGACGATGATGCGCCTGTCGCTCAACCTGGCCTCGACCCGCCTGATCCTGGCCGACGGCCATATCGGCCCGCAGGCCGCCGGCAAGGTCATCCAGGCCTTCGGCGGCTTCGTCATGGGCGGCAATTTCGTCATCGGCATCATCGTCTTCTCGATCCTGCTGATCGTGAACTTCGTCGTCATCACCAAGGGCGCCAGCCGCATCGCCGAGGTGTCGGCCCGCTTCACCCTGGACGCCATGCCGGGCAAGCAGATGGCCATCGACGCCGACCTGTCGTCCGGCCTCATCGACGAAGACATGGCCAAGAAGCGGCGCAAGGACCTGGAGGACGAAAGCACCTTCTTCGGCTCCATGGACGGCGCCGCCAAGTTCGTGCGCGGCGACATCGTCGCCGGCCTGCTCATCACCTTCATCAACATCATCGCCGGCATGATCATCGGCGTCGCCCAGAAGGACCTGTCCTTCGCCCAGGCGGCCGACACCTATACGCGCCTCACCGTCGGCGACGGCCTGGTCACCCAGATCCCTGCCCTCATCGTCTCGACCGCCGCCGGCATGGTGGTGACCAAGGCGGGTATCACCGGGGCCACCGAGAAGGCGGTGTTCGGCCAGCTGGGCGGGCAGCCCCGCGCGCTGGGCCTGAGCGCCTTCCTGCTGGCCGCACTGGGGGCGCTGCCGGGCATCCCGTTCGTGCCCTTCATGCTGCTGGCCGCCATCATCGGCGGCATCGCCTGGAACATGTCGCGCCTGGCCAACCGCGTCACCGCCGAGACCGAGGCCCGCACCGAGCGCGAACGGCTGGACGCCCCGCCGACGGCCGAGGAACCGATCGCCAACGCGTTGCGCATAGACCTGCTTCGGCTCGAGCTCGGCTATGGGTTGCTCACGATGATCAACAACCCGCGCGAGGGCCAGCGGCTGACCGACCAGATCAAGGCCCTGCGCCGGCAGATGGCGTCCGACATCGGATTCATCATGCCCAGCGTGCGCATCCAGGATAACATGCAACTGCCGGCCAACTCCTACGTCATCCGCGTCAAGGAGATCGAGACAGGACGCGGCGACCTTCGGCCCAACATGCTGCTGGTGATGGACCCGCGCGGCGAAGAGATCACGCTGCCCGGCGAGAAGACCAAGGAGCCAACCTTCGGGCTGGCCGCCATGTGGATCGACGAGGCCAACCGCGAGGAGGCGCTGTTCCGCGGCTATACCGTGGTCGACCCGGCGACCGTGATCACCACCCATCTGACCGAGGTGATCAAGGACAACATGTCCGAGCTGCTGTCGCACTCCGAGACCCAGAAGCTGATGGACGAATTGGACAAGGAGCACCAGAAACTGGTCGCCGACATGATCCCCAGCCAGATTTCGGTCGGCGGCGTCCAGCGCGTGCTGCAGAACCTGTTGGGCGAACGCATCTCGGTGCGCGACCTGTCGACCATCCTGGAGGCCATCTCGGAGGCCTGCGGGCACACCCGCAACGTCATGATGATCACCGAGCATGTGCGGGCGCGCCTCGCCCGCCAGATCAGCGACATGAACGCCAACGAGCAGGGCATCATTCCGCTGGTCACCCTGTCGCCCGAGTGGGAGCAGGCGTTCGCCGAATCGCTGGCCGGCACCGGCGACGAGCGGCAGCTGTCGATGGCCCCCAGCCGGCTCCAGGAATTCATCGGCTCGCTGCGCCGCACCTTCGAACGCCAGGCCATGATGGGCGAGACGCCGGCCCTGCTGACCAGCCCGTCGATCCGCCCCTACGTGCGTTCCATCGTCGAGCGGTTCCGGCCGTCGACCACCGTCATCTCGCAGAACGAAATCCACCCGAAGGCCCGGATCAAGACCGTCGGGCAGATCTAGGAAAGACCCCCCAATGCACGCTTTCCGACCCCAAGCCGCCTCCCCCCTCCGCCGCGAGGCAGCGCCATGACCGCCGCGCCCGCCGCCTCGACGGCCGTCGCCATGCCCCAAAGCAACGGCAGGAACATGCTCGCGGTCGCCTCGGGCAAGGGCGGGGTCGGCAAGACCTGGTTCGCCATCTCGCTGGCCCACGCCATGGCCAAGCGCGACGTCAAGACGCTGCTGTTCGACGGCGACCTCGGGCTGGCCAATCTCGACATCCAGTTGGGCCTGATGCCCAAACGCGACCTCGGCGGCGTCATCGCCGGGCGGCTGACCTTGAACCAGGCGGTGGTGCCTTTCGAGGAGGGCGGCTTCGACATCATCGCCGGACGCTCGGGCTCGGGCAGTCTGGCCAACATTCCGCTGAGCCGCCTGCGCGCCCTGGGCGAGGACCTGACCCTCCTCGGCGGCGCCTACGACAAGGTCATCGTCGACTTGGGCGCCGGGCTGGAGCGCACCGTCCGCCAACTGACTCACAGCGTGAATTCCTGCCTCGTCATCGCCACCGACGACCCCGCCTCGCTGACCGACGCCTACGCCTTCATCAAGGTCACCCACATGGAACAGCCGGCGATGGACATCCGCATCATCATCAACATGGCGGGCTCGATCCGCGGCGGCGAGCGCACCTACAACACGCTGCTCAAGGCCTGCGAGGGTTTCCTCAAGATCTCGCCGCCGCTGACCGGCATCATCCGCAACGATTCCTGCATCCGCGAGGCCATCCGCAACCAGTCGCCGCTGTTGACGCGCTATCCCAACTGCGAGGCCGCCGGGGACGTCAAGGCCATCGCCGAACGGCTGCTGGCCTAGCGCCGCCGCCGGAAGTCAGGCGCCGATGACCACCATCCCGCCGCCGGCCCCGCCGCCGCCGATGCCGCCGACCGCGCCGCCCCGGGCGCTGCCCATCATCACGGTGGCCAGTCCGCCGGCCGATCTCCTCGCCCTGGCCCCCGGCGCCCGTTTCGAGGGAACCGTGGTGGCCGAGGGCACCGCCATCGCGGTACGCGTCGAGACCGCCTTTGGCACCTTGCAAATCCAGACGACGCTGCCGCTGGCCGATGGGGCGCGCCTCACCCTGCTGCTGCAAAACCTGGCCGCGCCGCTGCAACTCCAGGTCGCCGCCGTCAACGGCAGGCCGCCGCCACCGGTCCTGCGCGCCCCGCTGCCGGCCGCGTCGGGTGCCGGCCCGGCGCTGGCGGCCCCGGCCAACCCCCTCGCCCCCTCCGCGGGCGTCATCGCCGCTCCCACGCTGCCGCGCGGCCTGATCGGCGCCTCGCTGACCGCCACCCTGCTGCGGCCGGCCGCGTCTTTTCTTGCCACGCCCGTTCCCGTCGCCCCGCCGCTGTCGGCCGCGGCCGGCATGGCTCCCGTCGGCCCGTCGTCATTTCCCGGTACTGCCCCCGTCTTCGGTGCGCCGGTGCCAGGGCCGGGGCCGGCTTCAGGACCAATCCCCGCCTTCACGCCCGCCCCTTCGCCGGCAGGTGGCGCGACGCCGGCGCCAACCGCCGGGCCGCCCGGCCCGGCCGGCCCGGTCGGCCTCGTTTCCGGGATGCACATGGCGCTGCGCGTCATCGCCTTCCAGCCGCCCGCCGCCGAGGGGACACCGCCGGCCGCCCTTCCTCCGGCGGCCCCGGCCCTGCCGGCCGTCGGCCAGACGATGACAGCCCTCGTCACCGGCCATACCACGGCCGGACAGCCCATCGTGCAAACCCCGGTCGGCCTCCTGGCGCTGGCCACCGGCACGCCGCTGCCGCGCGGCGCCATGGTGACGCTCGAGGTCGAAAAGCCACCGCTTCCCCCCGTCCCCGGCCAAGCCGAGCCGCCTTCGCCGCTGCCCGCCCCCGCCCTGTTTCGGGCCCGCGCCTGGCCGGCCATGGACGAAGCCCTCCAGGCCTTGCAGGCGTTGCGCCCGGCCGTCGCCCACGACCTGGTTTCCAGCGTGCTGCCGCAGGCCAACGCCAAAATGACGGCCGACGTGTTGTTCTTTCTTGCCGCCCTGCGCGGCGGCGACCTCGGCGACTGGCTCACCCCCGGCGCGGCCCGCCTGCTCAAGCGCGAACGACCCGAACTGCTGGGCCGCCTGGGCGAGGAATTCCGCGGCATCGCCACGCTGGCCCGCGAGCCGGTGGCCGGCGACTGGCGGATCGCGCTGGTTCCCTTCTTCACCGGCTCGGAGATAGACCAGTTGCGCCTGTTCCTGCGCCCCCACGGCGGCGACGGGGAAGAGGACGAGGCGGCGCCCAAGGGCCTGCGCTTCATCCTCGACGTCGAGCTGAGCCGCCTTGGCCGGCTGCAACTGGACGGCCTGGTGCGCGACGACAGGAAGCGCCTCGATCTTATCGTGCGCAGCGAGCGGCCGCTGGCGCCCGCCATGCAGAACGACATCCGCGCCATTTTCGAAGAGGCCAACGCGACGACCGGCGTCGCCGGCGGCCTGGTCTTCCAGTCGGCTCCTCCCAACTTCATCGAGGCGGCGCCGGAAAGCGATGCCCCAGGGGGCCGCGGGGTGTTCGCCTGACCGGCGTTATGCGCTATCCTGAAGCGGGAGCGGCCGAGCAAGGACAGCGATCGATGGACATCAAGGACAGGCGCGCCCTGCTTCACGCCATCCCCCGGCCGGGAAGCCAGGCGCTCGATTACGTCGTCAGCCTGGGCGGCGGCGTTTCCCACGCCGTCCACCCGGCGCCGCTGTCGATCCTGCTGCGCTACGTCCCCGACAAATGGATCGTGCCGCCGCCGTCGTTCTTGGCCTATCTCAAGGCCCTGGATGACGTCCCGCTGGCCTCGGTCGAGGCCATCGGCGTCGCCATCCTCGAAGACGTCAGCGACGAGGTGGTGCCGCGCTGGCTGCAGGTGCTGGTGTCGGCCGAAAGCGATGACCCCCAGTACACGGTGCTGCTGGAAGACCGCCAGCCCAAATGGGACAACCCCGCCCTGCTGTCGCGATTGAAACGGTTCTGAGCCAACTCTCGGAGACAAGCGATCACCCCCTCCCAACCCTCCCCCCTCGTGGGGGGGGGGACAGGGAAGGGGGGTCAGGCGCGCTTGCCCTTCCGGACGAAGGCCTGGATGCCGATTTCGTCGAGGAAGAGCTGTTCGCGGTGGTCGCGTTCGGCCGCTTCGCGGGCGTCGCGCTGGGCCTGGGCGACTTCGTATTTCTTGAGCTCGCGATAGGCTTCGCGCAGGCGGTCGCGGGCCGCCGCCACCTCGGCCTCGCCCTCGGCGATGGCCTGCTCCAGCGCGCGGCGCCGGACCAGCGCCGCCTTGGCGAAATTGCCGTAATAGATGCCGATCTCGCTGGGTGCCTCGGCGGCCGCCTTGCGCTCGCGCACCAGTTCTTCCTCAAGCTGGCGCCGCTTGGCCTCCAGCGCCGCCACGGCGTTCAAAAGGTCGCCCAGGGCCCGCTGCTTTTCCTCGACCTGCCAGTCATTGAGGCGGATCAGGTTCTTCAGGTGCTTGGCCACGCCTCAGCCCCCCGTCACCGGCCGGTCGGCGCCGCGCCCGCCGCCGGGGCGGGCATGCCGAGGATCTCGGCCAGCCCGGCGTAGCCGGCAGCCAAGTCGGTGCGGTCGCGCTTGGCCTGGGCCAGGAAGGCCTCGATCGCCGGATAGTAGCGGATGGCCTCGTCCACCCCGGCGTCGCTGCCCTGGCGGTAGGCGCCAAGCCGGATCAGTTCGGCCATGTCCTCGTAGGTGGCGAGAAGCTGGCGGGCCCGGGCGACGACGGCGTTTTCGGCCTCGCTGTTGCAGGCCGGCATGGTTCGGGACACGCTGCGCAGCACGTTGACCGGCGGATAGCGCCCGCGCTCGGCGATCGAGCGGTCGAGCACGATATGGCCGTCGAGGATGCCGCGCACGGCGTCCGAGATCGGTTCGTTGTGGTCGTCGCCCTCGACCAGCACGGTGAAAAGGCCGCTGATCGAGCCCTGGCCGGCCTGGCCCGGCCCGGCCCGCTCCAAGAGGCTCGGCAGTTCGGCGAAGACCGACGGGGTGTAGCCCTTGCTGGCCGGCGGTTCGCCGGCCGACAGGCTGATTTCGCGCTGGGCCATGGCGAAGCGGGTCACGCTGTCCATCAGGCACAGCACGTCCTGGTTCTGATTGCGGAAATACTCGGAGACCGCCATCGTCACATAGGCGGCCTGGCGGCGCATCAGCGGCGGCTCGTCGGAGGTGGCGACGACGACGACACTGCGCGCCATGCCTTCGGGACCGAGGTCGTCCTCGATGAATTCGCGGGCCTCGCGGCCGCGCTCGCCGATCAGGCCGATGACGCTGACCTGGGCCTCGGTGTGGCGGGCCATCATGGAAAGCAGCGTCGACTTGCCGACGCCGGAGCCCGAAAAGATGCCCATGCGCTGCCCGCGGCAGCAGGTGAGGAAGGTGTTGATGGCGCGCACGCCCAGATCGATCTTGGCGCCGACCCGCTGGCGCGAATGGGCCGACGGCGGCCGGTTGCGGATGGGATAGGCGAGGGGGCCCGATTGCAGCGGCCCCTTGCCGTCGACCGGCTCGCCGAAGCCGTTGACCACCCGGCCCAGCCATTCGGGTCCCGGATAGATGGCCGGCTGGGTGACGCCGATCTCGGCCCGGCAGCCGGCGCCGACGCCTTCCAGCGGGCCGAACGGCATCAGCAGCGCCTGGCCGGCGCGAAAGCCCACCACCTCGCAGATCAGCCGGCGATCGCCGCGGCCGATCACCTCGCAGTGGTCGCCCACCGAGAGATGCCCCTCGACGCCGCCGACCTCGATCAACAGGCCGACCACGTTGGTCACCCGCCCGAAGATGCGATGGTCGGGCAGCCGCCCGATCTCCCTGACGATGTTGTCGAAAAGTACCGCCACGCCCCGGCCCTTGCCCACCGCGGAAAACGTCCCGCCGCCCGAGTATGGCCACCACCCTTTAAGGTTTGGTAAAGCGGGAAAGGCAAGGCTAAGACGTGGATGCCCGCGACAAGTGCGGGCATGACGATAAAAAGGAGGGACGAGAGGGATGATTGCCCATCTCCTCAACGTCATGGCCGTGCTTGTCACGGCCATCCACGCCTTTTTTTCTTCCTGAGTGACATTTCCCCCTCCTATGGTTAAACTTCGTTAATAATCGTTAACGGGGGCGCCTGTCAGGGCGAAGGTGGTCATGCGGATTCTGTTGGTCGAGGACGATCCGGCGACGGCGGAAAGCGTCACCCTGATGCTGCAGTCGGTGGACATGGTGGTGGACGCCACCGACCTGGGCGAAGACGGACTGGAAATCGGCAAGCTTTACGACTACGACCTCATCATCCTCGATCTCATGCTGCCCGACATGGACGGGCTGGAGGTGCTGCGCCGGCTGCGCAACGCCCGCGTCCACACGCCGGTCCTCATCCTCTCGGGCCTGGCCGAATCGGACATGAAGGTCAAGGGCCTCGGCATCGGCGCCGACGACTACCTGACCAAGCCCTTCAACAAGGACGAACTTCTGGCGCGAATCCAGGCCATCGTGCGCCGCTCCAAGGGGCATTCCGCCTCGGTCATCCGCACCGGCCGGCTGTCGGTCAACCTCGACGCCCACACGGTGGACGTCGACGGCCGCCCGGTCCATCTGACCGGCAAGGAATACGGCATCCTGGAGCTCCTGAGCCTGCGCAAGGGCACGACGCTGACCAAGGACATGTTCCTGAACCACCTCTACGGCGGCATGGACGAGCCCGAGCTCAAGATCATCGACGTCTTCATCTGCAAGCTGCGCAAAAAGCTGGCCGCCGCCACCGACGGCGCCAACTACATCGAAACCGTGTGGGGCCGCGGCTACGTGCTGCGCGACCCGCACGCGGCGGACACGCCGGCCGCCAAGGCGTAAGGCCGCCCCGGGGATGGGCGGACGCGCCATCCCGGCCGGAAATCTCTTTTCAGCGCTCGCAATACGGGCATATCCTTCGGTGCAACCGAAGGAGAACCCCATGAGACGGATCGGGTTTGTCGTCGCCCTGGCCCTCGGCCTTCTTGGCTGTGCCAACGCGGACACGGTGGAGAAGGTGGCGTTGAAGGAAGGCATCGAGCGCCAGTTCAACGCCCCCTACGAAATGGTGAAGCAGACCGTGGTGGATGCGCTGTGGTTGAACAGCCTGAAGCCGTCGCTGGTCGAAGACGTGCCGGAAGGTCATATCGTCATGGTTGCCCGGGCGCCCCATGGCATGAGTTGGGGAGAGGTTGGGCGGATTCTCGTGGTGCGTTCGGAGGCACCGCCGACAACAGTCCGCGTCGTCTACCAAAGACGGGCACAAATCTTCCAACTGAATGCGGAATCGCATTTCTCCCGCAATCTCTTCGCCAAGATGGATTCGCTCTTGAAGACGAGAGTGCCCCCCGGAACCGCGGCGCGCTGACAAGTGCGGGGATAGAGGCCCCTACGCCCCGAACAGCCGCTCCACCGCCACGATCTCGGCGGGCCTCGGCAGGGCGGCGGCGGGGTCGGGGGTGAGCGTCAGGACGTCTTCGACCAGCAGCGCCAGGCGGCGGTCGCCCCATTTCAGCACGATGACGGGCCGGGAAACCGGCAGCCGGCCGGCGGCGGGGATTTCGCCGTCCAGCGCCGCCAGCGGCAGGGTTCGGCCCTGCACACGCGCCTCGGCGCCGCCGTCGGGGCCGTCGGCAACGGCGTCGATGACGTCCATCCACACCACATGGGCGGCGTCGAGCGCCTTCGGCCCGCCGTTCGCGGTGCGGAAGACGACGTAGCGGCGGCTTGGCTCGCCGGTCGGCGTGGCCTCATCGCCGCCGCCCCCTTCGTCCGGGACGACCCCGGCGACGGCCGCCTCGGCCTCGGGTGCGGCCCGTTGCGCCCCTACGGGCGGTGCGTGGCCGGCGATGGCCGAAAGCGCCCCGATCAGCGCCGCGTCGTCGCCGGTGGGCTCGGCGCCCTCGGCTTCCACCCGATCCAGGATGTCGCGCATCCGCCCGATGGCCGAAAGAATGGCCGTCATCGCCGCCGGGGTCGGCACCGCGTGCTTCTCGTGCAGCGCGTCGGCCGCCTCGGTCGCCGCCTCGGCCATCGCTTCCAGCCGGGGCAGCGGCAGCAGGTCGCAGGCCTCCTTCACCGTATGCACGACGTCGATGAGGCGGGTGCGCGAATCGGGGTCGGCGGGATCGCCGAACAACTCTTCCCCCCAGGCGTCAGCCTCTTCCAGGGTGTCGCGGGCCTCGAACAGCGCCTCGCGAAGCAGCCCGTCCATGCCGGTGTCGTCGCGCTTCGCCATGGCGCCGCCCCTAGGTCCCGGGTTCGGCAAACGGCAGCAAGGCGGCGAAGCGCACCTCGCCCGCGTGCTCCGAGGCCTCGATCGCGGTGCCCAGCGCCCTGGCCAAACTCTGGGCGAAGGCGGCGCCGACGGTGTGGGCGGAAAGGGCGTCCGGCGCCGGATCGGCGGCCATGGCGTCGGCGACTCCGTCGCGCAGCCGGGCCCCTTCGCCGGCGGCGGTCACGGCGATGCCGACCCCTTCCACCAGCGGCGCGGCGCGCACCGCCACGGCGCCGCCGCGCGGCAGACAGTCGGTGCCGAGCAGCACCAGGTTGAGCAGCAGCTTGACGGCCAGCGGCGCGATCGTGCCCTCGGCGCAGCGGGTGGTTTCGGTGGGCCAGTCGAGCTCGGCGCGGCCCTTGTCGAACAGCGCCGCCGCCAGCTCGCGCGCCTCGGCCACGGCGCGCGGGCCGGTGGCGCCGCCCAGGCCGAAGGCGATGCGGAAGAAGGCCAGGCGGCGCGAGGCCTGGGCGCTGCTGCGCACGATCAGCGCCATGGCGTCGTCGGCCATGGAGCTGTCCTCGCCCATCAGCTCGATGCCCGAACTGACCGCGCCCACCGGGCCGATCAGGTCGTGACAGACCCGCGAGCACAGAAGCTGGGCGACCCGCAAATCGATCAACATGCTCCCCGTCCCCCCGCCGGATCTCCCCCGAAACCCCGGCCGTCCCTATTTCTTCGGCTTGACGCCCGACAGCAGGGCGTCGACCACGCTGCGCACCGCCAAGCTGCCGTCGGGATCGCCGGTCAGATCGGCGGTCATCTGCTTGATGGCGGACCGCACCGCCTCGGGATCGACCGGATGGGTCTTGAGGATGACGGCCAGGATGGCTTCCACCGCCAGCAGGTGGGCGGCCAGGTTCTCGGTCTCTTGCAGCCGCTCGGTGGCAAGCGTGCCCAGCGTTTCGAGATCGCCGACGATCTTCTTGATGTTGGCGTCGAGGTCGCGGATCTGCTCGAAGAAGCCGGTCGTCTGCAACTGGTGGACGACGTCCTGCGGGGTTTCGCCGCCGTCGTCCCTGTCGTCATCCTCGGCCATTCACCCCTCCCCGGGCAGTCGAACCATGGCTTGAGAGCATAACGGCCCGCCATGCGCCTGTCACCCTCTCCGCCCCGCCGACGGAGAGGGTTGGATCTTGCGGCTTTCGGCAAAAAGGACGATGAAGGAAGGCATGTCGATGCGGGATGCCTCCCTTCCCCCGCGCCTTTCCCCGGCCGGGGTCGTTTATACGGCGGCGACGCGCGAGGCGCCGCTGCTGGCCGACTTCGCGGCCGAACTGGCGGCCCGCGGCTGGCGGGTCGGCGGTTTGGTGCAGCGCACGTTTCGCGGACCCGACGGCTTCAAGCGCAAGATCGTCGCCACCGAGATCGATACCGGCCGCACGGTAACGCTGGCCACCTATAAGGGCGACCGCGCCAAGGAAAGCGTCTGCGGCTTCGACACCGCCGCCCTGGCCGAGGCGACCGGTGCGGTCAGGCGCGCGGTGGCCGCCGGCATGGACCTCATCGTCATCGAGAAGTTCAGCCGCCAGGAAACCGACGGCGAGGGGCTGTTGGACGAGATCCTGGGGGCGATGGCCGAAGGCATCCCCACTCTCACCCTGGTCTCGGCCGAGGCGCTGGAACACTGGACCCGTCTGACCGGCGGGCTGGCCCAGTTGGTCGCGGCCGAGCGGAAAGCCCTGTGGCGCTGGTGGGGGCCGCACCGGCTCTATCGCGATCTCGAACTGGGGGTCGGGCGCGGCAACGCGCGCCATGTGGTGGTCGGCTTCAATTGGGTCCTGGTCGAAGGCCCGCATGGCTGCGGCCTGGCGCAGACGCCGGACCGCGGCAGCGCAGGCAGCCGCCGGGTGGCGGACGCCGCCCACCTCGCCGGCCGGCCGCTGCGCGAACTGGCCGCCAAGGTCCATTCCTGGGAGCCGGTGGAAGCCGCCATCGGGCTTGCCGCCATCAACGCCTTCTACAACCGCTACGACCTGACGGCGCCGACGGGAAACGGCCTCGATGCCGTGGCCGGCGAGGCGCCGCTGACGGTGATCGGCCGCTTCCCCGACCTGGCGGAGCGCCTGCCCGGGGCGCGCGTCATCGAGCGCCAGCCGAGGGACGGCGAATACCCGGACGTGGCGGCCGGCTGGCTGGTGCCGGAAAGCGAGCGGGTGGTGGCGACCGCCTCGACGCTCGTCAACCACAGCCTGCCCGGCCTGATCGCCACCGCGCCCCATGCCCGCATCGCGCTGGTCGGCCCCAGCACGCCGCTGACGCCCCGCCTTCACGCCTATGGCCTCGACACGCTGGCCGGCATGGTGGTGACCGATCCCAAGGGCGCCGCCCGCGCGGTCGCCGAGGGCGGCTCGGTCAGAACCCTCAAGGCCTACGCCCGCATGGCCATGCTGAGCGACCCCTCCTAACTTCTTAATTTCGGGGACACCATACTTAATTCACTGTCGCCTGTGATGACGCCGGCACACCATCTTATGAATTAAGTATGGTGTCCCCGAAATTCCTGGTGTCCCCGAAATTCCCCTGTCCCCGAAATTCCCCACCGGCAGGCCGAAAGCCGCGAAGCGATCCGTCGCCGCAAGCACGCGAACCCGGTCCGGCGTTTCCGCGCCGAAAGATACCGCTAAACCGCCTCCGCGGCACCTCCGGGACTTCCGACTCGTCCCGATGTTTCCGTCGGCTTCGCGCCCACCCAGGCCGTGTGGTCGATGTTCAGGTCGGGAAAGTCCCGCGGGTTGAAGACCGGCCGCTGCACCCCTTCCTTCAGCTGGCGGCGGAAGTCGCGCAGGACCCTCAGGCAGGTCGGCAGCAGCATCATGATCGCGATGAGGTTGACGAGGGCCAGGATGCCCATCATCGGGTCGGAGAAGAAGAACACCGCTGTCGCCCCCGGCGCCACGCCGCCGACGAAGACGATCGCCATCACCAGGAGGCGCAGGACCAGCAGCGCGGCCGGGTTGTCCGTAAAGACCGCCAGGGCGTTCTCGCCGAGATAGTAGTTGTAGATGATCGAACTGAACGCGAAGAGCAGGATGATGAAGGTCAGGAAATACTGGGTCCAGTCGCCCAGATGCGACACCAGCGACTGCTGGGTCAGGACGACGCCGTCGATCTCTTCCTGGCCGGGTACGTAGACGTCCCCAAGCAGGATGATGAAAGCCGTGCAGGAGCAGATGAGGATGGTGTCGATGAACACCGAGAACGACTGCGTGATGCCCTGGCTGATGGGATGGCGCACGTCCGCCGTCGCCGCGACGTTCGGTGCCGAGCCGAGACCGGCCTCGTTCGAGAACAGCCCACGGCGCATGCCGTGCATGATGGCCGCCCCCATGCCGCCGCCGACCGCTTCCTCGAGGCCGAAGGCATTCGAGACGATCGTCAGCAGGACGCCCGGGACGGACCCGATGTTGATCACGATGATGACGATCGCCATCAGGATGTAGGCGACGGCCATGACCGGCACCACCACGTCGGAGGCCAGTGCGATGCGACGAATGCCGCCGAAGACGACGAACCCGGCGAGGATCGTGAGCAGCCCGGCCGTCCAGATGCGATCGATGCCCAGGCTGTCCTGCGCCGCACCGGCCACGGTGTTCCCCTGGAAGGCATTGAAGCCGATAGAGAAGGCGGCGATCAGGCAGACCGCGTAGAGAACGGCCAGCCACCGGTACTCCTGGCCGAGCCCGTGGATGATCGCGCTGGCCGGCCCGCCGCGAAACAGGCCGTCCGGCTGCCGCCGCTTGTAGATCTGCGCCAGCGAGCATTCGACGAGGCTGGTCGCCATGCCGAGCAGGGCGATCATCCACATCCAGAAGACGGCCCCGGGCCCGCCGAGGGTGATCGCCACCGCAACGCCGGCGATGTTACCGCCGCCGACCCGGCCGCCGACCGACACCAGGAGCGCGGCGCGGGCCGAGATGGCGTTCGGATCGCCCGTCTGGCTCTTGGGAGACAGCACCCGGAACATGCGTCCGAAGTATTCGAATTGCACAAAGCCGGTCAGGGCGGTGATGAAGATGCCCAGGATGACGAGGATGGGCACGAGCGACCATCCCCAGGTCAGGTCGCCGATCACGCCGAAGAACGATTCCAGGTATGCCATGGTCCCCTCGCCGACATCCGGTTGTGTGAGGATGGAAATCGTACTTAAAAAGGCGGGAAACCCCAATTGGATTCGACTTTCCCTGGCAAAAAAGATGGTTGGCAGCCACCTTCTTCGGACCGGGAGCCCCAATCACTCCATCTGTCACCGAAATAGGCGCTCGGCGGCGGCCAGGTCTTCCGGCGTGTTGATGTTGAAGAAGGGATCGAAGGGCTGCGCCGCGTAGTCGACGCGGGCCGCGCGGAAATGGTCTGCCACGCGGTCGGCCCGCCGGAGGCCCTCCTCGACGAGGAGCCGGCGCAATCGGTCGCCCAGGCCGGCGCTCCACACCGCCGCCGTCGGATGCAGCCGGCCGCCCGAGGCCGCCATCGCCACCTCGGCGCCATCGGCGAGCGCTGCCCGGGCGCGTTCGACGAAATCCTCGGGAAAAAAGGGGGTGTCGGTGGGAAAGACCGCCAGCGCCTCGGCGCCGGGTGCCGCCCGCGCCGCCGCCCACTCAAGGCCGGCCAGGATGCCGGCCAGCGGCCCGGAATAAGCTTCCAGCCCGACCGGATCGGCCAGGACCGGCAGGCCGAAGACGCCAAAGCGCGCTGCGTCGCCCGCCGCGCTGATCGCAAGGGGACCGACCTGCCGCCCGGCCCGCCCGATGACGTGTTCGATCATCCGCCGGCCGCCCAACGGGGCGAACGGCTTGTCGATGCTGCCCATCCGCCGGCCGCGGCCGCCGGCCAGGATGAGGCCGGCGACGTTCCCGGCCGGCGCTGATGTTCCCGATACCACCATCCGCCCACTATCCCCGGAGGACCACCCGGCCGCAAGGGCATGACGATGGCGAGGGGTTGGCGGTTCGGCGCCCCACCCTGCATTCGATGTATGTTTTCTGTTTTTTCTTACGGAAATACGCGGTTATATGAAGCGCAAGCATATTCCCTCGTCACACCCGGGCCCGCGATGACCGACTTTGGAGCCGCCTTCGCCGCCGCCATCTCGTTGATCGCCACCCTCGATGCCGGCTTGGTCGAGATCGTCGGGCTGTCGCTCCGGGTCAGCCTGAGCGCAGTTTTCATCGCCGCTGTCATCAGCCTGCCGCTGGGCGCCGCCGTGGCGCTGTTCCGCTTCCCGGGGCGCGGCGCCGTGGTGGTCGTGCTCAACGCCCTGATGGGCCTGCCGCCGGTGGTGGTCGGGCTGATCGTCTATCTGATGCTGTCCAGGGCCGGGCCGTTCGGCGTGCTGGGCCTGCTGTTCACGCCGACGGCCATGATCGCCGCCCAGGTCGTCCTCATCACACCGATCATCGCCTCGCTGGCGCGCCAGGTGATCGAGGATCTGTGGGAGGAATATTCCGAGCAGCTGCGCTCGCTGGGGGCCGGCCCGCGCCAGGCGGTGCGGGCGCTGCTGTGGGACGGCCGGTTCTCGCTGTTCACCGCCGTGCTGGCCGGCTTCGGCCGGGCCAGCGCCGAGGTCGGCGCGGTGATGATCGTGGGCGGCAACATCGACCACGTGACGCGCGTCATGACCACCGCCATCGCGCTCGAGGTCAGCAAGGGCGACCTGGCGCTAGCCCTCGGGCTCGGCCTCATTCTGATCGTCCTTTCCGTCGGCATCACCGGGGCGGCTTTCGTGCTGCGCGAATCCGCCCGCCGCACCCATGCCGGCTGACATGGAGAAAGCCCCCGCCATCCTGCCCCTGGCCGTCGAGGGCCTGACCTATACGGCCGGGGCCGCCCGCCTGCTCGACAATCTCACGTTTGCCCTGGAGGCCGGGCCGCGCACGGTCATCGTCGGGCCGAACGGCGCCGGCAAGAGCCTGCTTCTGCGCCTGTGCCACGGGCTGCTGACGCCCACTGCCGGCACCATCCGCTGGAGCGACGGCGCCGGCCCGGCAGCTTCCCGCCAGCAGGCCATGGTGTTCCAGCGCCCGGTCATGCTGCGCCGCTCGGCGGCCGCCAACGTCGAATTCGCGCTCAAGCTGCGCCGTATCCCGAAGGATCAGCGCCGGGAGAGGATCGCGGCGGCGCTGGCCAAGACCGGCCTGGCCGACGTCGCCGGGCGGCCAGCCCGCGTGCTGTCCTTCGGCGAGCAGCAGCGTCTGGCCCTGGCGCGGGCCTGGGCGCTGGAGCCGCAGGTGCTGTGGCTGGACGAGCCGACCGCCAGCCTCGACCCGGCGGCCACCCGGGCCGTGGAGGCCATCATCGAGGCAATTAACGCCGGCGGCACCAAAATCGTCATGACCACCCACGACCTGGGCCAGGCCCGCCGGCTCGGCGACGAGATCATCCTTCTTCACAAGGGAAGGATCGTCGAGCGGGCGCCCACCGCCGATTTCTTCGAGCACCCGCAAAGCCCCCTCAGCCGCGCCTTCATTCAGGGCGAGCTGCTGTGGTGAGCGGATTTGAAAAGACAGAAAGGGGAGACACCATGACTCGATCGATCCACGGGCTTTTCGCCCTCGTCCTCGCCGCGGCGCTGGGCATGGGCCCGGCCGCGGCGCAGGAGAAGTTCATCACCGTCGCCTCGACCACCTCGACGCAGGCCTCGGGCCTGTTCGACCACATCCTGCCGATCTTCCAGCAAAAGACCGGCATCCAGGTGCGCGTGGTGGCGGTCGGCACCGGCCAGGCCATCAAGATCGGCGAGAAGGGCGACGCCGACGTGCTGTTCGTCCATCACCGGCCGTCCGAGGACAAATTCGTCGCCGACGGCTTCGGCGTGAAGCGCTACGACGTCATGTACAACGACTACGTCGTGGTCGGCCCCAAGAGCGACCCGGCCAAGGTCATGGGCAGCAAGGACGTGGTCGGCGCGTTGAAGAAGATCGCCGCCGCCAAGGCGCCCTTCGCCTCGCGGGCCGACGACAGCGGCACCCACAAGATGGAGCTTTCCTTGTGGAAGGAAGGCGCCATCGACGTCAAGGCGGCGTCGGGCACCTGGTACCGGGAAACCGGCTCGGGCATGGGGGCGACCCTGAACACGGCGGCGGCCATGAACGCCTATGCGCTGTCCGACCGCGGCACCTGGCTCAGCTTCAAGAACCGCGCCGATCTGGCGGTGGCGGTCGAGGGCGACAAGAAGCTGTTCAATCCCTACGGCATCATCCTGGTCAACCCCAAGAAGTTCCCGCATGCGAAGGCCGACCTGGGCCAGGCCTTCATCGATTGGATCGTCGGCAAGGATGGCCAGCAGGCCATCGCCGGCTATAAGATCGGCGGCGAATCGCTGTTCATTCCCGACGCCAAGTAGGCCCTGCGGGCGCTCAGGCCGAGGCTCCGTCGCGCGAGATCTAAGGTGGCGTGACCGCCCAGGCGTTGACGGGCGGATAGAACTGGGGGGCTTCGCGGCGGTCCATCATGCCGTAATCGCGGATGACGCACACCCGCCGGTGGCGCAGCGGGGTACAGTCGGCGGCCTCGGCGGGCGTCCAGCCGCCGGCTGCCTCGGCATCGCGCCACAGGGCGAGCAGCAGGATCCGGCCGGGGGAATAGATGCTCTCGAACACGTCGTGGCCGATCAGCCCGGCCCGGCCGGGGTCGAGCCCGAGGCGCGCCGCCAGGCCGGCCGCCTCGGCATCGCCATCGGCCGGCGGCGGGCCGGCGAGAGCCACCTCGGTGAGCGAGAGGGCCCGGGCCTCGCCCGTCTCGGTCTCGTCGGCCCGCGTCGGGCACACGGCGTGGCCGACCGGGGGCGCGGTGTCGGTGGTCACTTCGCCGACCCGCAGGCGATAGTCCTCGAAGACCTCGAAGCGGCCCTTTTCCTGCACGGCGTGGTGGTCGGACTGGGTACGCCAGCGGATCAGCGCCTTCTCGTCCCGCCAGGTGGAGAGGGAAAGCACCAGGCCGGGACGCCGCCGGCTGGCGAAACGCTCGTTGTCGATGAAGCCGTCGACGACCTCCAGCCGAGGCTTCAGGAAGCGGGCGAGCGCCAGATATTCCTCCCGGCGCTCAGGCTTGGGCCTGACTTCGAAGACAACCGCGAACATGCCCCACCTCCCCGTTGACCGCCGACGTCCAGACCCTTGCCGGAGATGTGGGGAACGCGGACCCCGGAGTCGAGACGTGACGGCGGCGGGAACGAAGAGACGGCGCGGCGGGTCATGCCGGGGCGGTCGGCAGCGGGCGGCGGGCGCGCCGTCGGAACTGGCGGCGCAGCCAGATCCAGGCGCCCGTGGCGAGCAGGCCGGTCATGACCACCGAGAGGATGACGTTCATCGCCGCCGACCACGCGCCCGCGAAGTTTCCTTCGTGCCACAGGCGCGGCCAGTTGCGCTCCATCGGCTGGATGCCCTGCGGCGTCACCGCATAGAGGCGGTACTCGCCGTCCTCGACCAGGCGGGCCATGACGCGACCGCCCTGCGGCCGCAGCCAAACCAGCGAGGAAAGATCGTGGTCGCGACCGACGATGTCGACGGCCTGGGCCAGCTTGAGCGGCGCACCCTGGGCCGCGGGAGCCGCCGGCGGCGTCGCGAAGGTGACGCCCGCCGCCATCAAGAGCGCGGTCAGGGGCGAGAGCACGGTGAGCGGCAGCAACCCCCAGGCCATCGCCTTGTGCCAGCCGCCGAGCGTATTGGCGAAGCGCGGCCACCCCATCAGCCCGCCGAGGAGGACGAGGACGAGCATCGCCGCCGTCGAAGCGATGACCAGCCAGCCGGCATCGATGAGCAGCCGCTCGTGCAGGCCGCGCATGGTGCCCATGACGGCGGCCAGCGTCGAGGGCCCGGGCTTGGCCTCGCCGCTGGCGGCATCGACCGTGACGCCGCCGCTGCGCCCGGCGCCCATCGTCAGCGTGCCGTCATAGCTGCGATAGACGAGAGCGCGCGCCTGGCCGTTGGGATCGTGCTGGGCCAGAAGGGTCTGAACCCGTTCGGCGGAGAGCGAGTCCGGCACGATGGCGCCGGTCACCAGCCACGGCTCGAACGACAGAACCAGCCCGGTGACGATCACCACGGCCAGCGGGGCCGTGAAGATGAGCGCCAGCCAACGATGAAGCTTCAAGAACCACGCCTTCATGAGTCTCCCTCCCAAGGACTTGGGGTCGCGTCGAGATAGGAATAGCTTTCATTCGTTTCCGGATGATGTCCGGTTTGTAACCGAATGTATCCGACGGACTACCCCCTCCGACGCCGAAGCCGTCGCCCTGCTCGGAGCTTACCGCGAAGCAAGCCTCATCCGGCGCGCCGCCTCGACCATGTTGACCAGGGCGGGACGGACTTCCTCCCACTTGCGGGTTTTCAGGCCGCAGTCGGGATTGACCCAGATCTGATCGGGCGCCAGACGCTCGGCGGCCTTGGCGAGCAAAGCTGTCATCTCGTCGATAGACGGACAGCGCGGGGTGTGGATGTCGTAGACGCCCGGCCCGATGTCGTTCGGGTAGCGGTAGGTCGCGAACGCCTCCAAAAGCTCCATCTTCGAGCGCGCGGTCTCGATGGAAATGACGTCGGCGTCCATGGCGCCGATGGAATCGATGATGTCGTTGAACTCCGAGTAGCACATGTGGGTGTGGATCTGGGTGGCATCGGCGACGCCGCACGCCGTAAGGCGGAAACACGCCACCGCCCAGTCGAGATAGGCCCGCCAATCGGCGCGGCGCAGCGGCAGCCCCTCGCGGATGGCGGGCTCGTCGATCTGAACGATAGGGATGCCGGCCTTCTCGATGTCGATCACCTCGTCACGCAACGCCAGGGCGATCTGGCGGCAGGTCCGCTCGCGGGGCTGGTCGTCGCGCACGAACGACCATTGCAGCATGGTGACCGGCCCGGTCAGCATGCCCTTCATGGGCTTGGCCGTCAGCGATTGCGCATAGGCCGACCATTCCACGGTCATCGGCCGCGGCCGCGAGACGTCGCCGAAGATGATCGGCGGGCGGACATAGCGCGATCCATAGCTCTGCACCCAGCCGTGCCGGGTGAAGGCGTAACCGGAAAGCTGTTCGCCGAAATACTGCACCATGTCGTTGCGCTCGAATTCGCCATGGACGAGGACGTCGATGCCGACGTCTTCCTGCCAGCGCACCGCCGTCTCGGTCTCCTTGCGCAGAAAGGCCCGGTAGTCGGAATCGCCGAGCGTCCCCTTGGCATGGGCGGCCCTGGCCTTGCGCACCTCCTCGGTCTGCGGGAAGGAGCCGATCGTCGTGGTCGGGAAGGCCGGCAATGCCAGGCGATCCCGTTGCAGCGGCCGGCGAGCGGGAAAGGGCTTCTGGCGGCGCGTCATGTCCGGCGTCACCGCATCGAGGCGCGCCTTGACCTTTCGGTCGTGGATTTTGGACGAGGCCTGGCGCGTCATCGCCGCCGCGGCCGAGGCCTCCAGTTCGTCGGCCACCGCGTTGCGCCCCCGGTCGATGGCGCGCCCGAGGATCGCGATCTCGCCCACTTTCTGAACCGCGAAGGCCAGCCAGCTTCTGAGATCGGGATCGAGAGCGGTTTCGAGGTCGAGGTCGATCGGCACGTGCAGCAGCGAGCAGGACGGACCGACCATCAGGCGATCGGTGCCCAGTCGCGCGGCAACGGGCTCGATGCGATCGAGGATTGCCGGCAGATTGGCCCGCCAGACGTTGCGGCCGTCGACGACGCCGAGCGACAGGACGAGACCGGCCGGCGCCCGGGAGAGGACATCGTCGAGCTGGGCGGGCGCCCGCACCAGGTCGAGATGAAGGCCGGCCACGGGAAGCCCGAGCGCGGTATCAAGATTGTCGCCCAGTCCACCAAAATAGGTGGTGAGCAGAAGCTTCAGGTCTGGCGCCGCCGCCGCCAGAACCTTGTAGGCATGGGCCAGGGCATCCCGCTGGGCGTCGGCCAGATCGAGTACCAGGCATGGCTCGTCGATCTGTACCCACTCGGCCCCCGCCCCGGCGAGGCACTTCAGCACCTCGGCATAGACCGGCAGCAGGCCGGGCAGCAAGGAAAGCGGGTCGGGCCCTTCGTCCTTGCTCTTGCCGAGCAGCAGATAGGTGACCGGGCCGAGCAGGACTGGCCGCGTATGGATGCCCAGTGCCTTCGCCTCCAGAAACTCGTCGATCGCCTTGGTCGACGCCAGCGCGAAGGCCTGACCGCGCGCGAACTCCGGGACCATGTAGTGGTAGTTGGTGTCGAACCATTTGGTCATCTCCAGGGCCGGAAGATCGCCGCCGGCCCGGCCGCGCGTCCCGCGCGCCATCGCGAAATAGATCTCGGGCGAAACCGGCCCGCCGCACCATTCGTAGAGGGAGGGAATGACGCCGAGCATGACGCTGGTGTCCAACACATGGTCATAGAGCGAGAAGTCGTTGCTGGGGATGTGGGTGACACCCGTTCCCAGCTGGCGCGCCCAGGCCGCCGCCCGCAAGCCGGCGGCGTCATCGAGGAGCGCCCGGGCGCCGCTCTTTCCGGCCCAGTGGCTTTCAAGGGCTGTCTTCAGTTCGCGGCGGGGGCCGATGCGCGGAAACCCCAGGGTGCTGGTAACGATGGACATGGACGTTGCCTTTCGCGTTCACGCGCCCGACATCGGACGCGAAGCTGGGTGAGCGGGCGGGGAACCGGATTCGGCACGCCGGGAAGAGGGCGACATCGTCTCAATACCCCATCATCAATGGGGGCATGGACCGAGCGGACGCATGCAGGACACCCAGATGGCGCCGGGCCATCTTTCGCAAGCGGCCAACCGGGACACCCCGCCCGAGGACGTTCACAGGTCGCGGCAGGTTTCCTGGCTTACGGGTCAACGTCGCTGTCTGGCCTTCCCGGCACCTTATGGCGCCAGTGACACGTCTCGACAGCGGCTCGCCGCTTACAGTTGCGGGGGCAGCCCCGGCTTTGCCATGCGATCCAACGAGCGGACCGGACGGCGCACCGAATTCCCTCTTCACTCCAAATTCCCGAAAGAACCCGGAGAACCACGACGGCCTCAGTTAATCCGAAATCAGCCCGCTTTGTCAATCTTCATATAAAGATATCTTTATGTGATTTTCACTCTCAATTGCGAACCGACGATGCGGCCGGCAGCGGTTGAATTGGGTCCGTCGCAACCTTAATGTGCGCCGATGATCGATCGCGGCGACTGCATTGGGGGAGGCGTTCATGCACATCGGCTTCATCGGCACCGGCAACATCGCCGCGGCGACGGTCAGGGGATTGTGCACGGCCGCGCCGGCCCCCGAACGGGTGCTGATCTCGCCCCGCAATGCCGAGAAGGCGGCGGCGCTGGCCGCCGAATTTGCCCAAGTCGAGGTCGCCCCCGACAACCAGGCGGTCATCGACGGCAGCGACTGGGTCTTCATCGCGGTGCGTCCGCCGCAGGTTGAACCCGTGATTTCGCCACTCAGCTTCCGCCCCGACCACAAGGTCATCAGCCTGGCCGCCGCCATCCCCCTCGCCACCCTTGCGCGGCTGGTCAAGCCGGCCGGGCGCATCGTGCGCGCCGTGCCGCAGCCGACGGTGGCCCGCCATACCGGGCCCATCGCCGTGTATCCCTCCGACGCCGAAGCCGTCGCCCTGCTGGGGCGGATCGGCAACGTCGTTCCGGTCGACGACGAGCACCAGTTCGACGCCTTGTGCACGGTGACCGCCATCGCCGCCTCGCAATTCGCCTTCCTGGGACGGGTCGCCGACTGGCTGGCCAGGGAGGGTGTGGAACCCAAGGCCGCCATCCGCTTCACCACCGCCATCGCCCAGACCATCGCCACCGATGCCGACAAGGCCGAGAGGCACGGCTTTCCCGCCCTCATCAACGAGGTCTCGACGCCCGGCGGCATGAACGAGCAGATCCTGCGCATGATGAGCGAAGGCGGCGGTTTCGATCCCATCGATGGCGCGCTCGACGCCATCCTGGCCCGTTACAAGAGGCCGTCATGAAACGGGCGCTCATCCTCCGCCACGTGGCGTTCGAGGACCTGGGCAGCCTGGAGCCCGTGCTGCTTGGGCGCCGGTTCGGCGTTACCTACGCCGAGGCGCCGACCGCCGATTTCGCCGCGCTGGATACCGTGGACGCCGACCTGCTGGTGGTCCTGGGCGGCCCCATCGGCGTCTACGACACCGCCGACTATCCCTTCCTGGAGCCGGAGATCCAACTGATCGCCCGCCGGCTGGCGGCGGGCCGTCCGACGCTGGGCATCTGTCTGGGTTGCCAGTTGATGGCCCGCGCGCTCGGCGCCCGGGTCTTTCCCTCAGGGCTGAAGGAGATCGGCTGGGCGCCCGTTCGCCTGACCGGGGCCGGGCGGCAATCCTGTCTGGCGCCGTTGGCCGAGGCGGAGGCTAAGGTTTTGCACTGGCACGGCGACACCTTCGACCTGCCGGCCGGCGCCGTCCATCTGGCGGAAACGGATGCCTGCCGCAACCAGGCCTTCAGCCTGGGAGCCCACGCCCTGGCCCTGCAGTTCCACGTGGAGGCGACGGCGGCGGGGCTGGAAAGCTGGTACGTCGGCCATACCGCCGAGATCGCGGCGACGCCGGGAGTTTCGGTGGGCGCGCTCAGGACCGACAGCCAGCGCTTCGCGGCAGGGCTGGCCACGCGGGCCGGGGCGATTTTCGGCCGATGGTTGAACGACGCCGGCCTTTAAGGGCCGGACAGGCATAACCGGGCGGCATAATACCCATGCTTCCATAGGGGTTTGCGCCGGCCCCCGTTCATGCTATGTGGATTAACGAAATGTTCAGCCCATCCAGGGAGGATGGACGAGTGTTTTTTCCGCCGCGGGACATCACCACGCCCCGTTCGCCCCGGTGGTTTTCGGAAGCGGCCCCGAGCCAACGGTGGTCCAAACAGAAGCCCAACAAGAAGAATGGAGATCCGCGTGAATTTCCCCGTTGCGGCCAAAGATATCCCGCGTTCCGACACCTTCGTCGATATTCCCAACCGATCCACCAGCCAGGGTGTTGCCGTGCCCGCTTATCTGAGTGAGGTGTACACCTGGGCCTATCTGGCCCCGACCAACGTCGAGCTGCTCGACCGGTCCATCGTCGTCGACGTTCTGCTGTTCGGCAACGCCCGGCGGCTCATGCGCGGCGCGCTCAAGGAAATCCAGCCCGGCCAGAAGGTGCTGATGGCCGCCCATGTCTACGGCGATTTCGTCAAGCGGCTGGCCGAGCGGGTGGGCCCGCACGGCAGCCTCGACGTCATCGACGTGGCGCCCATCCAGGTCGAACATTGCCGGCGCAAGATCGGCCACTTGGCGCACGTCAACGTGCGCCACGCCGACGCCGCGGCGCCGGGCGGCGGCCCCTATGACGTGGTGCTCTGCTTCTTCCTGCTGCACGAGGTGCCCGACGGCAAGAAACGCGCCATCGTCGACGCCCTGCTGAACAGCGTGGCGCCGGGCGGCAAGGCGGTGTTCGTCGACTACGGCAACCCCCACCGGCTGCATCCGCTGCGCTATCTTTTGCAGGTGGTCAACACCTGCCTGGAACCGTTCGCGCTGTCTCTGTGGCGCCACGCCATTTCGGTCTTCGCATCGGATGGCGACTCCTGGTCGTGGGACAAGCGGAAATACTTCGGCGGGATCTACCAGAAAGTCGTCGTCCGCCGCCGTACCTGACGGTGGCGGCTCCAACGGAAGCGCTTCGCGCCGGAAGCCAGCCCCCCCTCCCTACCCTCCCCCACAAAGGGGGGAGGGATGTTTCCGTACCACCTCGCTCTCTTCTCCCATCCCCCTTGATGGGGGAGAGTTGGGGAGGGGGTGTGCCGCGTGCTTCAATTGATCGTAAAAGACTAACCCAGCAGGGCGTTGCGCACTTCCGCCGGCAGCCTCACCACGAGACCGTCGAGGTCGCCGGTCAGGCGCACCTGGCAGCCCAGCCGAGAAGTTGCCGTCGCCCCCACCGCGAAATCCAGCATGTCCAACTCCTCCTCCGCCGCCGGCGGCAGGCGGGGCCACCACGCCCGATCGACGATGACGTGGCAGGTGGAACAGGCCATCGAGCCGTCGCAGGCGCCCTCGATGGCGATGCCGACGGCATGGGCGATTTCGAGGATCGACCGACCCTCGGCGGCCTTGACGGGCCGGCGGCTTCCATCCGGCAGCACGAAGGTCATGGTCGGCATCACGCGGGGCTCCGCCGTCTCAGCGCCTCGACCTCCTCGGCGACGCGGCCGGCCGCGTAGTCCACCTCCTCCTCGGTGGTGGTGCGCCCGACGCTGAAGCGGATGGCGGTACGGATCAGCGGCTCCTCGACCCCGATGGCCGTGAGCACGTGGGAGGGTTCGAGGGAGGCCGACGTGCAGGCCGAGCCGGTGGAAAGCGCGAGGTCGGGCAATCGCCCGATCGGGTTTTCGCCGCCGATGCCGGCGAAGCCGAGATTGAGGTTGCCGGGCAGGCGCGCCGTCAGGCTGCCGTTGACCGAGACGCCGTCCAGCCGCGCGCGCAGCCGGTCGAGGAAGCGATCGCGCAGACGGCCGAGCCTGCGGCTCTCGGCCTCCATGCCGGCGGCGGCGAGCGAGCAGGCGGCGCCGAAGCCGACGCACAGCGGCGCCGGCAGGGTGCCCGAGCGCATGCCGCGCTCCTGCCCGCCGCCCGACATCTGGGGCGCCAAGCGCACCCGCGGCCGGCGGCGCACGTAAAGGGCGCCGATGCCCATCGGCCCGTACATCTTGTGCGCAGTCAGGCTCATCAGATCGACGTTCATGGCGCCGACGTTAAGCGGAATTTCGCCCGCCGCCTGGGCGGCGTCGGTATGGAAGAAGACCTGGCGCTCGCGACAGATGCGCCCGATCTCGGCGAGCGGCTGGACGACCCCGATCTCGTTGTTGGCGGCCATGACCGAAACCGCCAGGGTACGCCCGGTAAGAGTCGCCGCCACTGCCGCCGGATCGATCAGGCCGTCGGCGGCCACCGGCAGGAAGGTGGCGGAAAAGCCCTCGCGTTCAAGCTGGCGCACGGTTTCCAGCACGCATTTGTGCTCGGTCGCCACGGTGACGATGTGGTCCCTGCCCTCGCCGTAAAAGCCGGCCAGGCCCTTCAGCGCCAGGTTGTTGGACTCGGTGGCCCCCGAAGTGAAGACGATCTCGCGCGCCTCGGCGCCGATCAGGTCGGCGACCTGGCGGCGGGCGGTTTCCACCGCCTCCTCGGCCTCCCGCCCGAAGGCGTGCCCTTCGGAATGAGGATTGCCGAATTTCTCGGTGAAGAAGGGCAGCATTTCGGCGACCACCCGGGGATCGGTCGGCGTCGTCGCCTGATAGTCCAGATAGACCGGGCGCCGCTGCGGGGCGACGCCGACGGCGGCGGTGGCGGGCTTGCTCATGACACGGCCGCCCCGCTGCGGCCCCGGATGCGGGCGCGCAGGGCCGTCCAGGCCGCCACGAAGGCGTCGACATCGGCGTCCCGGCTGGTCCAGCCGAAACTGACCCGGATGGCGGCATTCGCCAGCTCGCCGCCGCCCATGGCGGTAAGCACGCGGCTGGGCCCTACCTTGCCCGACGAACAGGCGGCCCCGGCGCTGACGGCGATCCCCGCCAGGTCGAGCGCCATCACCTGCGTCTCGCTCGGCATGCCGGGAGCGGCCAGGCAGCTGGTGTTGGCCAGCCGGGGCGCCCCTTCGCCGAAGATCCTGAGATCGGGCTCGACGCCTTTCAAGGCGGCTTCCAGGCGGTCGCGCCAAGCGGCCGGCACGCCGCCCGCCGCCAATTGGGCCATGGCCACCCGCGCGGCGGCACCAAATCCGGCGGCGCCGGGCAGGTTCTGGGTGCCGGCCCGCCGCCGGCCTTCCTGGCCGCCGCCCCTCAGCAGGGGCTCGATGGAAACCCCCTCTTCGACGAGAAGCGCGCCGATGCCCTGTGGGCCGCCGATCTTGTGGGCCGACAGCGTCATCATGTGAACGCCGAGCGATTTCATGTCGAGAGGCAGGCGGCCGGCCGCCTGGACGGCGTCGCAATGGACCAGGGCACCGTGCCGGCGGGCGATTTCGGCCACCCGCGCCACCGGCTGGATGACCCCGGTTTCGTTGTTGGCCAGCATCACCGAAACGACCGCCAGTTCCCCGATGCCCACCAGCATCGTCGCCAAGTGGTCGAGGTCCACCAGGCCGTCGACGTCGACCGGAACCACGGCGGCGGACGGCGCGGCGCCGATGACCGAATCGTGCTCGACGGCCGACACCACGACCGCCGGGCGGCTGCATCCCAAAAGCGCCAGGGTATTGGCCTCGGTACCGCAGCCGGTGAAGACGACGCCGGCGGCCGGCGCGCCGGCCAGCGCGGCGACCGCTTCGCGGGCCTCTTCCAACAGGCGGCGCGCCGCCCGTCCAAAGGCATGGACCGAGGACGGGTTGCCCACCGTCGAAAGCGCGGCCGCCACCGCCTCGGCCGCCTCGGGCCGGACGGGGGTGGTGGCGTTGTGATCGAGATAGACCGGGGGCTTCATGGGCTTCATGAGCGCCTGCCGGAACCGGGCCTAGCGGGCGGCGACGCTGCTCTGTTCCAATTCCTGGAAGATCAGGCCGCTGCTGCCCAGCACGCGCCGCTCGACGATGTCGGAAACGGTGACGGAACTGAGGTACAGGTAGATCTGGTTGCCCAGCTCCTCCCACAGGTCGTGGGTCATGCAGCGGCTTTTGTTGAGATGGCAGCCGGACGGCGAGCCGGGCGTACAGCGGGTCGCCTTGATCAGTTCGTCGACCGCCATGATGATGTCGGAAACCCGCGTTTCGCCGGCTTCGCGGGCCAGCAGATAGCCGCCCCCCGGGCCGCGCACGCTTTTCACCAGCCCGCCCTTGCGCAGCTTGCCGAAAAGCTGCTCGAGGTAGGATAGCGAGATTTCCTGGCGGTCGGCGATATCCGCCAGCGCCACCGGTTTACCCCCGCTATGGCTGGCCAGGTCGACCATCGCCATCACCGCGTATCGTCCTTTTGTGCTTAGTCTCACCGCGCTGTCCCCCTGGTTCGCCGTTCGTCCTCAAGCGACATCGCGGCTGCCGCCGCGCGCCACGACTTTCGATTCTTCGTCATCGTCATCCGACCCTTTCACGGCAGCCCCGGCACCTTCATAGGCGCTAAGGCGCTCTTCCAATTCCTCGATCTTTTCGGCCAGCCGGCCCATCTGGCCACGCATGGTGTCGATGTTGCGAAGGACCGGGTCGAACAGTTCGTCGACCGGCGTCCCGTAGGCCACGAATTCCTTGGCTTTGGCCTTCTGCTTGTCGCGCGGCATGATGACCCGGGCCGGAATGCCGGCGGCGGTCACGCCGCGCGGAATGTCGCGTGTCACCACGGCGTTGGCGCCGACCCTGGCACCTTCCCCGATGACGATCGGCCCCAGAACCTGGGCCCCCGAGCCAATGATGACGCCGTCTTCGAGCGTCGGATGGCGTTTCTGGTTGGCCTGGGAGCGGGAGTCGACGGCCGGCGAGGTGCCGCCCAGCGTCACGCCCTGATAGAGCGTCACGTCATCGCCGATCACCGAGGTTTCGCCGATGACCACGCCCGAGCCATGGTCGATGACCAGGCGATTGCCAATGAAAGCCCCGGGATGGATTTCGATATTGGTCAGGATCCTCCCGATATGGGAAACGAAGCGGCCAGCCAGCAGCCAATCGCGGCACCACAGCCCGTGGGCGAGGCGATAAATGAGCAGAGCCTGGAAGCCCGGATAGCACAACACCACCTCGGCCCGGGAGCGCGCCGCCGGATCGCGTTCCATGATGGCGTCGATGTCGCTGCGAAGCCTCTTGAAAAACATGGACTCTTCTATATCCTACGCGCGCTTTCCGGTGGTCCGACCGACGATGTTTCAATTTTGGGGACAGTGTTACTGGGTCAATCCCCCACAAAACCACCGGTTATATAGGAAATCCGACAAATTTAATCAAGATTTGTCGGCGGACAGTCTGGTGAATTGCGGGGATTCCCTGCCTTTCACCATCATGAATTTTTCGAAATCCGCTAGGGATAACGTTCGCGAAGGACGATGCCTGAAGTCACCCTGAATGGCCCCGATGGCCGGCTCGAAGGCCGTTACCATCACTCGAAAAGCACCAATGCGCCGATCGCGCTGTTGCTTCATCCCCACCCGCAGCACGGGGGGACCATGAACAACAGGCTGGTCTACGGCATGTACCAGGCGTTCGTGCGGCGTGGGTTTTCCGCCCTGCGGTTCAACTTCCGCGGGGTCGGCCGCTCGCAAGCCGAGTTCGACAACGGGCAGGGCGAACTCAGCGACGCCGCCGCCGCGCTCGACTGGATGCAGGGGCACAACCCCAACGCCGCCGGCTGCTGGATCGGCGGCTATTCGTTCGGCGCCTGGATCGGCATGCAGCTGATGATGCGCCGGCCCGAGATTTCCGGGTTCATCGCCATTTCGCCGCCGGCCAGCATACACGACTTCTCGTTCCTGGCACCCTGCCCGTCGTCAGGCATGATCGTCCATGGCAACGTCGACGACATCATTCCCGTCGCCTCGGTCGACAAACTGGCCCACAAGCTGTCGAACCAGAAGAACATCAAGATCGACTATCGCGTCATCGACGGGGCCGACCACTTCTTCGGCGGCCACCTCGACGAGCTCAACGGGCATATCGAAAGCTACCTCGACAAGGCGTTGACGGAAACCGCTTGATCGCGACCTCGTCTCCCACCAAATCCTTCGCGCCGACGCCGACGATTTCCGCGCCGGAGGCGACCGATTTTCATGTATTTCCCGATTCGGTTGCGCCATAATGCGTTGGCTTTCAACTTCATAAGCAAAAAAAAACGCGACCCCACGATCATGACCCCATTCACAATGCAGATGACGGCCGCCCTGGCCGTCGCGATGCTGGCCGCCGAATCGCCGGCTTACGCCGCCCTTCAGCCGTCTTCCGACGTGCGCCTGGAGATGGCCTCCGTTCCGATGCCGCCCGCCGAGCAGTTCTCGACGACGGGCAAGCCGGTCAACGCCCTGCTCAGACAGGCGGAACCTCGCTCTGCGCAAGACGCCGTCGAGGCGGAGCGGCGGAACCTGCTGCTGGCCCCGCCCGCCGACGAAGCGCTGCATCTGTACGTGGCCGGCGCCATCGGCTTCATCGTCATCGCCCTGCTCATGCTGGCGATGCTCAGCCGCAAACCCCGTCAGGGCCCGTCCGCCGGGGTATAGCCGAACCCGCCGCCGTTGTACGCCCCGGACGATTGTGCTAAATGCCGCCCGGCGATTTTCCACAGTTTCGATCTAGTTGAACAACGGACCAGGACCCGCCCCATGACCACGTTTCGCTCGGATTTCGTGCGCGCCGTCGTAGAGCGCGGCTACCTGCACCAGTGCACCGACCTCGAGGGCCTCGACGGCCTGGCGGCCGAGCAGCGGGTCACCGCCTATATCGGCTTCGACTGCACGGCCCCCAGCCTGCATGCCGGCAGCCTGGTCTCGATCATGCTGCTGCGCCGTCTTCAGCAGGCCGGCCACAAGCCGATCGTCCTGATGGGCGGCGGCACGACCCGGATCGGCGACCCGTCGTTCCGCGACGAGTCCCGTCCGCTCCTGGACGATGCGAAGATCGCCGAGAACATGGCCGGCATCCAGAAGGTGTTCGCCAAGTTCCTGACCTTCGGCGACGGGCCGACCGATGCCGTCATGGTGAACAACGCCGATTGGCTGGATACCCTCGAATACATCCCGTTCCTGCGCGATTACGGCCGCCACTTCTCGGTCAACCGCATGCTTTCCTTCGACAGCGTCAAGATCCGGCTCGATCGCGAGCAGCCGCTGACCTTCCTGGAATTCAATTACATGATCCTCCAGGGATACGATTTCCTGGAGCTCAACCGGCGCCACAAGTGCGCGTTGCAGATGGGCGGGTCGGATCAGTGGGGGAACATCGTCAACGGCGTCGAACTGGCCCGCCGGGTCGACGGCGCCACCCTTTACGGCCTGACGACGCCGCTCCTGCAAACCGCCTCGGGCGCCAAGATGGGCAAGTCGGCAGCCGGCGCCGTGTGGCTCAACGAGGACATGCTGCCCGCCTACGACTACTGGCAGTACTGGCGCAACACCGAGGATGCCGACGTCGGCAAGTTCCTGCGCCTGTTCACCGATCTGCCGGAGGCCGAGATCGCCCGCCTGGAAGCCCTGGCCGGCGCCGAGATCAACGAGGCCAAGAAGGTCCTGGCCACCGAGATCACCCGCCTCTGCCATGGCGAGGCGGCGGCGGCGGCGGCCAGCGAGACGGCCAAGCGCACGTTCGAGGAAGGGGCCATCGGGGACGGGTTGCCGACGCTCGACGTGCCGGCGGCGGAACTGGAGCAAGGGGTCGCCGCCTTCGACCTGTTCCGGCGGGCCGGCCTGGCCGCCAGCAACGGCGAGGCGCGACGCCTGATCAAGGGCGGCGGCGCGCGCATCAACGACGTGCCGGTCGCCAACGAGATGCAGCCGGTGACGCTGGCCGACCGCGCCGGCGGCGTCATCAAGCTCTCCGCCGGCAAGAAGAAACACACCATCGTGCGGGCCGTGTGAACGGTCAGCGCGGGGCGAAAAGCTTCGGCGCCGGCTCGGCGGGCGTGGCGGATGGCGGGGTGTCGGCCCCGTCGAAGATGCCGAACAGATTGCGCAGGAAGCCGGGCGCCAGCACACTCAGCGGGTTGACCGTCACCTTCGGCTTTTCCACGGGTCCGGTCATCTTGTAGGTGGCGGCGAACACGCCGCCGCCCTTTTCGCCCCCGGAAAACAGGCCGCCGATGAACGGGATGTTGCCCAGCGCCGAGTTGATGGCGTAGGCGGGAACCAGCGTGCCTTCGACATCCAGCACCTCGGCGTAGGTGAAGATCTTGCCCGACGCCGTGAAACCGAGGGCCGAGCCGTGCACCCGGCCGTCCTTCAGCGTGATCACCCCCTCGTGCTGGACGAACGGAATGTCGAGGTCGGAAAAGCTCAACCCCGGGCCCTGCAGCGCGTCGACGATGCCGGTCAACGCCATATAGCTGACCAGATGGGCCAGAACCGGCGCCTTGATGACCCTGAAATCGGTGGCCGTCAGCCGTCCGGTCAGCGGCGTCCCGCGGGCGGCATCGTCGAAAGTGCCGCGGATGTCCAGGTTGCCGCCGATCATGTTCTCGTAATAGCCGAAGGTCCGAAGCGTTTCGCCGGCATCGTTGCTGGCCACGATCAGGTTGCGGTTGCCGTCCTTGCCGGGTTCCACGCGCACGCTGAGCGTTCGGTCTCCGACCAGGACGCCGCCCAGCGTCACCGCCCGCCATTTGCCGTCCGCCCGCGCCATGGTGCCCCGCACCTGGCGGATGGCCTGCCCGGGGCCGACCCATACCTGGTCGAGGTCGACGGCCACGCTGAGGTTCGGCTTGCCTTTGGTTTCGGTGAGCGCGGAATCGTCCGAGAGAAGATCGTCCATGACCGGCTCGAGGTCGAAACTGGCCCCGTGCGCCGTGACCGTCCAGCCGCCGTCGGCGCCGGCCACCATGGCGCCCTTGAGGTCGGTCCGCCCGAAGGCCAGTTCGGCCAGATCCACCCGTTCGAGCCCACCGCTCGCCGCGCCGATGGCGACGGAACCCCGCACCTTCAGATCCTGGGCGGCGATGGTGAACGAGGGGATGCCGGTGATGCGTTCCCCTTGCAGGGCGAGGTCGACTTCCGCCGAACCGGCGCCGCCCACCGGTTTGGACCAGCCGGCCTCGGGCAAGGCGAGACTGGCCTGGGAAAGATCGAGCTTCGCCTTCATGCGCCCCTGGCCCGAAGCCAGGATTTCCCAGCGCACCTCGGCGCCGATCGGGCCTTTGATGAACTCGGGTGAGAACGGCGCGAAAGTCAGTCCGAACTCCTCCTCGCGCTGCTTGTCGCCGACCGTTCCCTTCAGCACGTAGATGGCGCGCACCGGCGCCTTGTCGTTGAAGTTGCGGCGCCATTCCAGTGTGCCCGGAATGGTGCCCAGGTTGGCCTTGCCGGAAACGACCATGCCCCGATTGTCGATCTTCAGGTTCAACTCGCCGTTGGAAATGCCGCGGCCAAGGATGGCGTTGGCGACGGAAAGCTTGCGCATCTTCGACGTCGCCGAGACCTTGACCTGATCGATGGTCACGGCCTTTTCCAGGATGAAGTAGAGCTTGAGGCGGGTATTGGCCTCGCCCGAGGACTGGTTGGGATCGATGTTGATCTTCGCGGCGAGCCCCAGCGGCTTGCGGTCGATCAGTTGGATGGCCCGTTTCACCGGCCCCTGGATGGCCAGGTCGAGATCCAGGTACTGGTCATACTCGTCGAGCCCGGTGAAGGTGAGGTGGCCCTCGTTGGTGGTCAGGCCGAAGACTTCGCCCTTGCTGATAGCGATGTCGAAGCGCTGCCGGTTGAAGGTCGCCGTTCCGTCCACCCGGACCGCCTTGGGCATCGGCGACAGATAGTCGACGGTCATGCCGGCCAAGCGCATGTCGCCGGTCAGGCTGGTGACGGCGACGTCGCCGCCGGCGCCGACGGTGGCCGCGACGCTGGCCCTGGCCTCGACGATGCGCCCGGCCGACAGGTTGGCCGTGACCCAGGTATGGGCATCGGTCCCCCACGCCGCCGGCCAATAGAGGTGGGCGTCATCGGCCGGAACTTCGTACAGCATCCCCTCGGCGCGGATGCGGGTCTCCCCGCCTTCGCGCCGGATGTCGCCGGTCAGCGTCGCCGTCGGACCGCCGAGATCGGCCTCCACCGACAGCACCTCCAGGTGGTCGCCGCCCTCGTCCAGGTTGGCCCGCGCGGTCAGCGAACGCAGCGGAGCTCGATGGCCGTTGGATGACGGCAGGAGAAGGCTTCCGTCCTCTCCCAGGTTCAGGGTCAGTTGCTCCACAGCCAGCACCTGGTCGGCGCCGCGATAGAGCCCATTGAGCGTGAGCCCGGTCACGTCAAGCGATTGGGCCAACGGCGCCGGCAGATCGATCCGCCCGGCCCCGCCCTTGATCTCGAAATCCACCGCCTCGACGCCGCCGTCCAGCTTCAGGCTGACCAGCAGCCTTCCGCTCAGCGGCACGGCGACCCCGCCGAGAGCGGCCAACCGGGGCGACAGGCGGGCGAAGGTGGCCGGGACGAGATCGGAAAACTTGACGCCGAAGTCGACCCGGTGCTCGCCGCGCCGATAGCCGCCCAGCAGGACCACCCGGGTCAGGCGCTCGTCGCCCTCGAGATCGAGCGAGGCCTCGCCTTCGATGCCGGCGGCGTCGCGGCGCAGCGAAACCTCGGCATGGGGGGCGCGCCATACGGTGTCGAGTTGGCGATCGACGATCAGGACGTCGGCGTCCCTGATGGCGACGCGCGACAGGTATCCCATCGGCCCGACCTCGTCGGGTTCCGCCGACAGGCGCTCCAGCAGCCGGCTGGAGAGCACGTCGGAAGCCTCCGCCCCCTGGCCGAAACCGACCTCCAGCGTCCCGTCCTCGCGCCGGGCCACCTGCAGGCTGGGCCGATAAAGCTCGATCGAACGGGGCGCGACGATGCCCTTGAGCAGTGCCTTGACGCTGAGCGAAAGCGAAAGCTCGGGCACCACCGCCACCGCCGTGCCGCCCGCCCCCACCGCCCGCACGTTGAGCACCCGCACGTCCAGCGTGCGTTCCCATCCCGCCCAGGTGAGGATGGTGGTGTCCAGCCGGACGGCGATCGAGCCGTCCTCGGTACTCAACGCCTTTTCGATATAGGGGGACAGGAAGCCGAGCGTGATCGGTCCCGACGACAAACGCCACGCGGCCAGCACCAGCACGATCGCCAGACCGGCCCCGAGGGCGCCAAGTACCTGCACAAGTCCCCGAACAGTCCGTCGAATCACTTAGGTTCGTTCCCGTCGCGCGACGCGTATCTTGACCCCGACTACCGCTTCGCGCAGTGTGCGATATAAAGGTTTCGTTGGATATGCCCGATTTCCAGTTTCTTTCCAATACTCTACCGCGTGGCGCCAGCCCGGATCGCGTCCGGTTGGGCATGGAGCAATGGGCCGACGCCATCGCCCAGGAGGGTGACCCTACACTGGCGGCCATTTCGGGCGAATTGATGGCGATCCCCGACGGCCGCCGGCTGTTCGAGGCGGTTTTCGGCAACAGCCCCTACCTGACGCTGTGCATGACCCGCGATCCGCGGTTCGCGCTCGACCTCGTGACCCGCGGCGGCGATGCCGTCCAGGCCGATATCATGGCCTCGCTCGCCGCCTTGCGCGCCGCTCCGGCCGACGGCGCCGACATCGGCCGCGGCTTGCGCACCGCCAAGCGGCGCATGGCGCTGACCGTGGCTTTGGCCGACATCGCCGGCGATTGGCCGCTGGAGCGCGTCACCGGGGCGCTTTCGTCCTTCGCGGATGCCGCCATCGGGGTCGCCGCGGCCAGCGCGCTCCGGGGCGCCGCCGCGGCCGGGCACATCGAGCTTGCCCACCCCGACGACCCCGAGCGGGAATCCGGCCTGGTCATCCTCGGCATGGGCAAACTGGGGGCGGGCGAGCTTAACTATTCCAGCGACGTCGACCTCATCATCCTGTTCGACCCCGAGAGGATGCGCACCCGCGAGCCCGACCGGCTGCTCCACGACGTCGTCCGCCTGACCCGCAACCTGGTGAAGCTGCTCGAGGAAAGGACCGCCGAGGGCAACGTGTTCCGCATCGACCTTCGGCTGCGCCCCGATCCGGGCTCGACGCCGGTGGCGCTTTCGGTGATGGCGGCCGAGATCTATTACGAAAGCCTCGGCCAGAACTGGGAGAGGGCGGCGATGATCAAGGCCCGCCCGGTGGCCGGCGACCTCGCGACCGGCCGCCAGTTCCTGGCCCGCCTGCAACCCTACGTCTGGCGCAAGTCGCTGGATTTCGCCGCCATCCAGGATATCCATTCGATCAAGCGCCAGATCAACGCCCATCGCGGCGGCGGCAAGATCGCGGTGGCCGGCCACAACGTCAAGCTGGGCCGGGGCGGCATCCGCGAGATCGAGTTCTTCGCCCAGACCCAACAGCTGATCTGGGGCGGACGGCAGCCCGAGTTGCGGCGCCGGGGCACGCTGGAGGCCCTGCAAGCCCTGACCGCGCTGGGCCACGTCGCCAAGGCCACCCTGCGCGACCTCGCGGAATCCTATGCCTTCCTCCGGCGCACCGAACACCGTCTGCAGATGATCGACGACGAGCAGACCCATTCGCTTCCCGACGACGCCCAAGGCCTGGAAGAGATGGCCGCCTTCATGGGATTCGACGATGTGGCGGCGTTCAGCGCCGAGGTCGAGCGCCACCTGCGCCAAGTGGAAACCCATTACGCCCGCCTGTTCGAGGATTCCCCCCAGCTGGCGGCGACGGGCACGGTGGCCGGCAACCTGGTGTTCACCGGCAGCGAGGCCGACCCCGAAACCATCCGCACGCTCGCCGGCCTCGGCTTCAAGTCGCCCGACACCGTGGATGCTGCCGTGCGCGGCTGGCACCACGGTCGCTACCGGGCCATGCGCAGCGCCCGGGCCCGCGAACTTCTGACCGAACTGATGCCGGTGCTGCTGTCGGCGCTGGCCAAGACCGCCGACCCCGACGCCACGCTGCGCAATTTCGATTCCTTCCTGTCGGCGCTGCCGGCAGGCGTGCAGCTGTTCTCGATGTTTCACGCCAACCCGCAACTTCTGGAGTTGGTGGCCGAGATCATGGGCGGGGCGCCGCGCCTGGCCCAGCACCTGAGCCGCAAGCCGACCATCCTGGACAGCGTGCTCACGGGCGACTTCTTCAGCGCGCCGCCGCCGCCCGAGGCCCTTAAGACCGAACTCGAACGCCTCGTGGGGCCGGCGGAAGCCCTGGAGGAGGCGCTCGATATCACGCGGCGCTGGGCCCACGACCGCCAGTTTCAGGTCGGCGTCCAGCTGCTTCGCCGGTTCCTGCCGCCGCGCGCCGCCGCCATCGCCTTCAGCAACATCGCCGACGCCGCTCTCAAGGCGCTTCACCCCGTCGTCGAGGCCGAGTTCGTGCGCAACCACGGACGCTTCGCCGGCGCCGGCATGACCTGCATCGCGCTGGGCAAGCTGGGCGGCCGCGAGATGACGCCGACCTCGGACCTCGACCTCATCTTCGTCTACGACACGCCGGCCGGGCTTGAGGCCTCCGACGGGCCGCGGCCGCTGCCACCCAGCCAGTACTTCGCCCGCCTGAGTCAGCGGCTGATCAACGCCGTCACCGCCCAGACCGCCGAGGGGCGCCTGTTCGAGGTCGACATGCGGTTGCGCCCGTCGGGCGCCAAGGGCCCCATCGCCTCCAGCCTCAAGGCCTTCATCCAGTACCACGAGGAAGCCGCCTGGACGTGGGAGCACATGGCGCTGACCCGGGCCCGCGTCGTCTTCGGCCCCGAGGACCTGTGGCGGCGGGTCGAGGCGGTGATCCGCCAGACCCTGACCCGGCAGCGCAATCCCGGCGTGCTGCTGCGCGACGTCGCCGACATGCGGGCCCGCCTGGACGCCGAGCATCACAGCAACTTCGTGTGGGAGGTCAAGTACATGCGCGGCGGCCAGGTCGACATCGACTTCATCGCCCAGTATCTGCAACTGCGCCACGCCCACGCCCACCCCGGAATCCTCTCGACCAACACGCGGACCGCCTTGCGCGCCCTGCGCGACAACGGGCTGCTGGCGGCCCCGGTCGCCGATGGCCTGATTGCGGCGCTGGACCTGTGGCAGGGCGTCCAGAGCGTGCTCCGCCTGACCATCGAGGGCTTTTTCGGCGCCGAGCGCGAGGCCGAGGTGACCGAAGGCCTGGAAAAGACCCTGGCCGCGGTGGGCGGCGCCGCCGACGTGACGGCGTTGAAGGAAAAGATCCAGGCCACCGCCGCCGCCGTCCACGGGCACTTCCGCGACCTCGTCGAAAACCCGGCCCGCGACCTGCCGGCCAAGGACGACGAATGACGGCCGGTCGGCCCACCATCGATCCCTTCGGCGTCATTCCCGCGAATGCGGGAATCCAGACGGAGCCGGGCCCTGGACTCCCGCTTTCGCGGGAGTGACGGGAAGGGGGGGCCGCCTTTACCCCCTCGTCATTCCCGCGAATGCGGGAATCCAGGGCAACCGTTCCGTCGCGCGAACTGGCCCCGCTTGCGCGAGGTGACGGATGCAAACGTATTGTCTGCCAGTAAATCCGGCCTACATTCGATAGCGACGACACGCGAAAGGAAAAGCCATGCCCCTCGATATCGGCGATACCGCCCCCGACTTCGCCCTGCCCGCCGACGGCGGCGGCACGGTGGCGCTCAAGGACCTGCGCGGGCGGAAGGTCGTGCTCTACTTCTACCCCAAGGACGACACCTCGGGCTGCACGGCGGAAGCCTGCGCCTTTCGCGACTCCTCCCCCCAAATCGCCGCCGCCGGCGCCGTGGTCATCGGCGTCTCCAAGGATGGGGTGGCCAGCCACGACAGGTTCAAGTCGAAGTACGGCCTGCCGTTCGCCCTTCTGTCCGACGGCGACGGCACGGTGTGCGAAGCCTACGGCGTATGGGTCGAGAAAAGCATGTACGGCCGCAAGTACATGGGCATCGAGCGCGCCACCTTCCTGATCGACGAGCAGGGCGTGATCCGCCAGGTCTGGCGCAAGGTCAAGGTGCCGGGGCACGTCGACGCGGTGCTGCAGGCCGCCGCAGCGGCCTAGTTGAACCCGATCAGAAGTGGTACTGGGCGCGGACTTCGGCCTTCCAGGCGTTCTGCTTCTCGCCGAACTCCTCGTCGCGGCCACCGTTGAGGTAGCCTAAGCGGAAGCGCAGGGCCAGATTGTCGATGCCGGTGTACTCGACCTCGGGGGTGAAAGAAAAGCTGCCGTCATCGGCGTTGACGATGGCGGTCGCGGCCGGCGTCCAGTGAAGCAGGTCGAACGGCTCCTTCTGGCTGACCCGAAGATACAGATAATCCCTCCCCGGCGTCGGACGGCCGTAGCCGGCGTCGCGGGTGGCGATGGCACGGGACAACAGGGATGCCGATCCGGTCTCCACCGCCTCGTGGGCGAGGTCGTAGAAGGCGGTGAGCTCGCCCTCGGTGAAGCCGGTGCCCTGGTGGTAGACCTCGGCGATGACGGTAAGGTCGCGCTCGGTGAGGTAGCGCAGGCCGAGAAGCCAATTCCGGGCGTCCTCGGTGACCTTGCGGTTCGGCCCGCCGTTGGGGTCGACGACGGTCCGCGCGCTGTCGGTGATATAGGCCCACTCGCCGTGAATCTCGAAGTTGGAGGTGATGTTGCGCGAGAAATCGACCCCGTAGCGGTCGGTCCTGCTGGCCCCGGTCAGGACCATGAAATCGACGTCGGTGTCCCAGGCCAGCAGGTAGAGCTTGGCCGCGTAGTTGAACCCTTCCCGGGAGCCGAAATCCTCGTTGACCGCCGTCTCGACGGGCACCACGACGGGGGTGAAGGCCACCGTGCGCACGGGACCCTGGAAACTGGCGATCAAATCGCCGGTCAGCATGGCGAAGCCTTCGCGCGACTCGGTCGGGTCGTCCGGATCCTTGGCGCGCTCGACGAAGCCCACCGGGTTCCAGGCATAGCCCTTGCCCCACTTGAGGGCCTTCTTGCCGATCTCCGCCGTGACGCCGGGACCGGGTTGTAGCGCGAGCAGGCCCTCGAACAGGGTGGCGTCGTGGGTATCCTCGCCGATGTCGTCCCAGGTGCCGGTCACCTCGCCCGACGCCCGCAGGGTGGCGATGCCGGACCTGAGCGTGCCGTCCAGGTGAAGCGTGCCTTCGAGCTGGTCGTTGCCGCCGGTGTCGAGGTCGGGATAGCGGTTGAGCCCGAACAGCGCGCCGTCGCGGTTGAAGTCGAAGTGCCGCCATTCGGTCTCGACGTAACCGCCGATCTCGAACGGCTTCTTCTCGAAGCTCTCGACGTCGAAAGTCGTGTCCGTCGCCGGGTCCGCCGCCTGCGCGGCGAACGTCCAGGCGGTCAGGGCGGCGATGACGCCGGGAGCGCGCATGCCCCCTCCTAACGCAGTTCTTGGGCGCGGGGCAGGAAGTTCAGCGTGAACACCTCGTCTTCGAACAGGCGCGGCGCGATCTTGCCGAAGATCATCAGCGACTTGTAGCCCTTGTGAAGGGGGCTGTCGGTCTCGACCACCGAGGGCCGCACGATGCCGTTGCCGAAATCCTTCACGTCCTTGAAGCGCAGCGTCTTGATGAGCATGCCGCTGGCGGCCAGCGCCTCGATGGTCACCGGCAGCAGGGTTTCCCTGTCCACCGTCATCACCAGGCGGTCATAGGCGACCGCGTCGGTGCGGGCCTTGAGGCGAAGGGTCAGGAGCTTGTCCTTCTCCTCCACCGCCTCGACGGTGTATTCGGCCGCATAGTCCAGCGCCAGGATATCGGCGTTGTTGAAGATGCCGCCCGTCACCGATTGCATGCTGGTGATGCGCAGCGGCTTGCCGACCTCGGGGATGAACAGCCACATGTTGTCGCCGAGCCGGAGCGTCGAGCGGCCCTTGTCGCTGGCCGGCGCCAGGAACAGGCCGACCAGCTTGTCGATCCCCTTCTTGGCGGTGAACAACACGAACTCCTTGCTCGTCCCGTCGGGCTCGATGTTGATCAGCTTGCGCAGGGATTCGAAGGATTCCGGGTTGAGGTTGCGGTCGATCCTGGCCAGCAGGTCCTGAGGCTCCATCGCGGCGGCCGGAGCGGCGAGGCCGGCCGCGACGAGAAGAACGATGGCGAGACGGGCGAACATGGCGCGTTTCCTTCCGGTGGGCGGCATCAGACGTGGCGAAGCGCGGCGTTGGGGTCCATGCGGGCGGCCTTCCAGGCGGGTTGCAGGCTGGCCAGGACGGCCACCGCGATGACCACCGCGGCAGTCCAGGCGACGGCGCCGGCGCCGATGGCCGGGGCCAGCACCAGATTTTCCTGCTGGCCGAACTTGAAGGATACCTTCACCACATTGAGCACGGCGACGACGATCAGGCTGACGATGGTGCCGGCCGCCGCTCCGGCCACGCCCAGCAGCAGCCCCTCGCTCAGGAAAAGGCCGAGGATGGTGTTCGGCTGCGTGCCGATGGCGGCGATGGTGCCGATTTCGCGGATGCGCTCGTAGACGGCCATCATCATGACGTTCATGACGCTAATCAGCACGATCGAGACCAGCATGACCTGGATGAACAGCGTCATCAGGTCGATCATCCTGGCGATGTTGTAGAAGGGCGTCAGTTGCTCCCAGCTGTGGACCTCGAAGACGGGCTTGCCCTGCGGGTTCTTGATAACGTCGAGACCGGCGGCCAGGGTTTTGGCAACGGCGGCCGCAGCCGAGGCATCCCCGACGCGCACCGCGATCTCGCTGACTTCGGCGTCGGTCATGCGCAAGAGCGTGCGCGCGTCCTCGATGCGCACGTAGCCGTCGCGGCCGCCCGGGCCGGTGACGCTGCCGAGAATGCCCTGGACCTGGAAGGTCATGCCGTTGACCGATCCGTCGCGGTTGGTCGCCACCAGCACCACCTCGTCGCCGACCTTCACCTTCATGCCGCGGGCCAACAGTTCCGGGACCAGGATGCCCCGAGGACCGACAAGGCCATCGGCCGGCTTTCCCTCGAGCAGACGCCCGGGAAGCAGCGGCGTAACCGCCACCTCGCGGGCCGGATCGACGGCGACGATGCGGATGTTGGTGGTTTCCGCGAAATTGCTGAACATCGCCCCGAACTTGAGCCTGGGCGAGACGGCCTCGACGCCTTCGATGGCGGACAGCGAACCGTTCAGCCGCTCGACCATTTTCGCCGACATGTTGAGGTTCAGCGGCAGGTTGTCGATGGAGGCTACGTAGCCTTTGCGATGCACCTGGAAGTGGCCCAGCATGGCGTCGGTGATCTGGCCGACCATCATCGCGCGGAACGATCCGGCCAGCGCCACGAACAGCAGAACGGCAAGGACGCCGATGGCGATGAGGCCTGTGGTCAGCAGCGTGCGGCGGCGATAGCGCAGCAGGTTGCGCGCCGCGATGCGAAGGACGCACCCGACGCATCCGGACGGCGCGGCGGCCGGCGTTTCAAGCGCGGACATGGGTGTCTTCCTTGTTGGACGCGCCGGTCACGATGACACCGTCGTGCAGCGTGAAAACCTGTTCCGCCTCGCCGACCACCCGCGGATCGTGGGTCGAGAAGACGAAGGTGGTGTGGAACTGGTCGCGCATGGACTTCATCAAATCGATGACCAGGGTCGCCGTCGCGCTGTCGAGGTTGGCGGTCGGCTCGTCGGCCAGCACCAGGCGCGGCCTGGAGACCAGGGCGCGGGCAACGGCGACGCGCTGCTTCTGGCCGCCGGAAAGCTGGTCGGGCCGCTTCGCCGCGTGGTCGGCCATGCCGACCGCGTCCAGCAGTTCGCCCACCCGCTTCCGACGCTCGGCCGCCGGCCATCGCTGGACCAGCAGCAGCGGGTATTCGACGTTCTCGAACACGGTCAGCACCGGGATCAGGTTGAAGTCCTGGAACACGAAGCCGATGGTCTGGCCGCGAAACACCGCACTGGCCCGCCTGTCGAGCCCGGCGACGTCGGTGCCGGCAACCATGAGCGTGCCCCCGCTCGGCCGGTCAAGGCAGCCCACCATGTTGAGCAGCGTGGTCTTGCCGCTGCCCGACGGACCGACGAACGAGGTGAAGGCCTTGGTCGGGATGCCGAAACTCACGTCCTTGATCGCCTCCACGGCAACGGCCCCGTTGCGATAGGTTTTGGTGACGTTCGCGGCCTCGATCAGGTTCATCGCAGATAGCCCTCCCTCATGGCGCCGCCAAGGTCCGCCCGGCGCCGCCCCGATCCGATGAACGATAGCACCCCTTGCCCGTGAGCCATCGGATTTACGTGTGCCCGAGGGTAGCCACGCGACGTTGCCGGAGGATTTCAGTTTTGCCCGAAAGTGTAACGAAGTATTTCCGCGCCAGCGCCAAGGATGGGTCGTCGGTGACGGCCGATGGGGCCGGGATCAATCGAGGTCCTTGATCTCGGCGCCGGCGCCGCCCTTGACGCGGGCGGCCAGCGAGGCCTGCATGAAGGCGTCGAGGTCGCCGTCGAGCACCGCCTGGGTGTTCGACGTCTCGGTGCCGGTGCGCAGGTCCTTGACCATCTGGTAGGGTTGCAGCACGTAGGAGCGGATCTGGTGGCCCCAGCCGATGTCGGTCTTGGCCTCGTGCAGCGCGTGGGCCTCGGCCTCGCGCCTCTGCAATTCGGCCTCGTACAGGCGGGCCCGCAGCATGCTCCAGGCCGACGCCCGGTTCTTGTGCTGGGACCGGTCGCTCTGGCACTGCACGACGATGCCGCTGGGGATGTGGGTGATGCGCACCGCGCTGTCGGTCTTGTTGATGTGCTGGCCGCCGGCCCCGGAGGCGCGATAGGTGTCGATCCGCACGTCCTTTTCCTCGACCTGGATGTCGATCTTGTCGTCGACCACCGGATAGACCCACACCGAGGCGAAGCTGGTGTGGCGCCGGGCGTTGGAATCGTAAGGCGAAATGCGCACCAGGCGATGGACGCCGGCCTCGGTCTTCATCCAGCCGTAGGCATTCTCGCCCTTGATGCGCACGGTGGCCGACTTCAGCCCGGCCTCCTCGCCGGGGCTTTCCTCGATCCACTCCACCTTGTAGTGGCGGTGTTCGGCCCAGCGCACGTACATGCGCAGCAGCATCTGCGCCCAGTCCTGGGCCTCGGTGCCGCCGGCCCCGGCGTGGACTTCGAGGAAGCAGTCGTTGGCGTCGGCCTCGCCCGACAGCAGGGTCTGGAACTCGGCCTCCCCCGCGTTCCTGTGCAGGGCGAGCAACGTCGCCTCGGCCTCGGCGATGACGCCGTCGTCCCCTTCCGCCTCGGCCATTTCGATCAGTTCCACCGAATCGGCCAACTCGCGCTCCAGCTTGTCGATGGTGCCGATGCCGCCTTCCAGGCGGGTCCGTTCGCGCATGATCGCCTGCGCGTTGTCGGGGTTGGTCCAGAGGGCGGGATCTTCGGCCAGCGAATTCAGTTCGGACAGGCGGCGGATGGCGGAAGCGTAGTCAAAGATGCCTCCTCAGCAGTTCCAGCGACTGCTTGATTTCCTGGACCATGGTTTCGGTTTCAGCGCGCATCGCCCTTCCTTCCTGACCGGCGTTCGTGGGGCGGTTTTAATCCGGAACGCCGGACGGGACAAGTCGCCGGAAGGCAGAGGGTCAGTAAAGGCCGCCGGTGCCTTCCGCCGGGCCGTCGTCGCCGCCGCCGACACCGTCGACCACGTCGCTGCGCCCGGTGGGCTGGGAATCCGGCTTGAAGGCCTCGAGGATGACGTTGCGGTCGCCCGGCTGCGCCAACTGCCCACTCGACGCGTCGACGCGGACCAGCCGGATGCCCGGCGGAATGCGGAACGGCACGGTCGGCTGGCCCTTGAGAGCCTCGGCCATGAAGTCGCGGAAGATCGGGGCGGCGACGGTAGCCCCTTGTTCGCGCTCGCCCAGTGTCTTGGGCTGATCGAAGCCGACGTAGACGCCGACCGCCAGGTCGGGCGAGAAGCCCAGGAACCAGGCGTCGTTGGAATCGTTGGTAGTGCCGGTCTTGCCGGCCAGCGGACGGCCGACCTCGCGGATGATGCGCCCGGTCCCACGTTCGACCACGCCCTGGAGCATCGACACCATCTGATAGGCGGTGGCTTCCGAGGTGACGGCCGGGCGATTGTCGGGCACCTCGGGCGTCGGCTGCTGGGTCCAGAAGGTGGCACGGCAGCCCGGACAGTTGCGGTCGTCGTGTCGGTACACCGTCTGGCCGTTGCGGTCCTGGATGCGGTCGATCAGGGTCGGGATGACGCGCTTGCCGCCGTTGACGATCATGGCGTAGGCGGCGGTCATGCGCAGAAGCGTGGTTTCGCCGGCCCCCAGCGCCATCGAGATCTGGGGCTGCAGGTTGTCGACGACGCCAAAGCGCTCGGCGTATTCCTTGACCCGCTCCATGCCGATGGTCTGGGCCAGGCGGACCGTCATCAGGTTGCGCGACTTCTCGATGCCCAAACGCATGGTGCTGGGGCCATAGAATTCCTGCGAATAGTTGGCCGGCCGCCATTTCGGCAGGCCGGGGCCCTGGTCGACGACGAAGGGGGCGTCGAGAATGAGGGTGGACGGCGTGTAGCCGGAATCCAGCGCCGCCAGGTAGACGAACGGCTTGAAGGCCGAACCCGGCTGGCGCAACGCCTGGGTCGCCCGGTTATACTGGCTTTCGCCGTAGGCATAGCCGCCGCTCATCGCCAGCACGCGGCCGGTGTGCGGGTCCAGCGCCACGAGACCGCCTTCGACCTCGGGGATCTGGCGCAGGGCGTAGGTGGCGGCCGGATAGGCCTTGCCCTCGCTGTTGGCGAGAACGGGCTCGGCGGCGATGACGTCGCCGACGGCCAGCACGTCGGCCGGATGGCGCACAGACGGGCCGACGCGTTGGTCTTCCTTCCACGGGCGGGCCCACTTCATCTCGGCCAATGGAATGCGGCCGGGCGAGCCGTCGGCCAGCCCCAGATTGGCGCCGGTCTCGTCGACGCCCAGGATCACGGCCCGCTCCCAGCGGCCGAGGCCGGGTTGCGGCGGCAGGGCGGCCAGGGCGGCCTGCCAGTCGGCGCCCGCCGGCAGGCGGGTCAGGGGGCCGCGCCAGCCATGGCGGCGGTCATAGGTTTCCAGCCCCTCGCGCAGCACGGTGTCGGCCAGTTGCTGAAGGCGGGGATCGAGCGTCGTACGGACCGCCAGGCCGCCTTTATAGAGGCCATCCTCGCCATAGACCTTGGCCAGTTCGCGGCGCACTTCCTCGGCGAAGAATTCGGCGGAGACCACCTCGGTGTCTGCGCGCGGACGCACGACGAGCGGCTCCGCGGTGGCATGCGTGGCCTCGTCCTGGGTGATGGCGCCGTCTTCCAGCATGCGGCTGATCACCCAGTCGCGCCGCGCGCGGGCCGCCGCCGGATGGCGGGTCGGATGATAGTTGTTGGGCGCCTTGGGGGTTGCCGCCAGATAGGCGGCCTCGGCGATCGACAGTTGGTCGAGCGACTTGTTGAAGTAGTTCAAGGCGGCGGCGGCGACGCCGTAGGAGCCGTAACCCAGGTAGATCTCGTTGAGGTAAAGCTCGAGGATGCGCTGCTTGGAGAAGGCGCGCTCGATACGGAAGGCCAGGATTGCCTCCTTGACCTTGCGCTCCCAGCTGACCTCGTTGCTCAGGAGGAAGTTCTTGGCGACCTGCTGGGTGATGGTCGAAGCGCCGACCGGGCGGCGATCGGAGCCTATGTTCCTGAAGTTGGTCACGGCGGCACGCACCACGCCCATGACGTCGACGCCGGGATGGCCGTAGAAGTTCTTGTCCTCGGCCGACAGGAAGGCGTTGATGATCCGCTTGGGCATGGCCCTGATCGGCACGAAGACGCGCCGTTCGATGGCGTATTCGGCAAGCAACCGGCCGTCGCCGGCATAGACGCGGGTCATCACCGGCGGTTCGTAGTCGGCCAGTTGGCGATAGTCGGGCAGGCCGCGGCCGAATTCGTGAAAGATGAACAGCACGCCGCCGGCCCCGGCGAGGCCGAGGATGACGAGGAGGCCGACGATCGAAATGATGGCGCGTTTCATGAATCCGAATCTGTCGCTCGCGAAGTCGGCGTGACCCGGCGCCAGAGGCGCCCCCGGTGACCGGATATCCGAGCCACGCTGCCTTTCCCTAAACCGGAATTATGGCCGACTTATGGCCGGGGACGCCGGAAGTGCCAGCGGCGCGAAGGCCCTTCACAACCGCGCGGCCTCCTCGACCCTGAGGAAGAACCTGTCGACCGCCCGCACCATCGCCGCGCCCAGCTTCGCCCGATAGGCTTTCGCGAGCAGGGCCCGCTCGTCCTCGCGGTTGGAAAGGAACCCCATTTCCAGCAGGACCGAGGGAACGTCCGGCCCCTTGAGGACCCGGAAGCCGGCGAAACGGTGGGTGTTGCGCAGAAGCTCGGTCTGCTGCCCGAGTTCGCCGACCAGGAAGGCGGCGAAGCGGGCCGATTCGTTCATCGTCTCGCGCTGGGCGAGATCGATCAGGATGTTGCTGACCTCCGGCGTTTCCTTGCTGAGGTCGACGCCGGCGATGAGATCGGCCTTGTTTTCGCTATCGGCCAGCTCGGCCGCCTCGCGGTCGGAGGCCTTTTCCGACAGCGTATAGACCGACAGGCCCCGGATGGCCGGCGTCTGGATGGAATCGGCGTGCAGCGAGATGAAAAGATCGGCCCCCGCCTCGCGCGCGAAGGTGACCCGGTCGCGCAACGGGATCAGGGTGTCGCGTTCGCGCGCCAGCAGGACCCGGTAGCGGCCGGTCTTTTCCAGCATCTGGCGGAACTCGCGGGCGGCCGACAGGGTAATGTGCTTTTCGTAGGTGCCGCTGGGGCTGATGGCGCCGGGATCGGCGCCGCCGTGGCCGGGATCGAGCACGATCAGCGGCTTCGGCCGGGCCTTTTCCGGCCGGCGCGGGGATGGCGCGAAGGGAACGGCGGCGGCCACCTTCGCGGACGGCGCCGCAACCGTCACGGCCATGGGCAACGGATCGGCTTCGGCCACCGCGGCCTCCGGCAGGACTTCCCGCCGGCCGGCGCGGACCGTCTTCATAAATCCTTCGGGGGTGCCGGCGCGCAGGTCGATGACCAGGCGGAATGGCGCTTCGGCGCCGCCGGTGAGATAGCGCGCGGCGGCGATGTCGGCGGGGGCGGCAAGTTCGACCACCACCCGCGTGGTGCCCGGCTTGAACAGGCCATAGCGGATCTTGCCGAACAGGCCGGCGGCCGAGGGCAGCGGCTGGGCCGGCAGCCGCCAGCCGACCTCGGGCAGGTCGACGACAAGGCGATAGGGATCGGGAAGCGTGAACAGTTCGGCCTTGGCCCCGCGGTCGAAATCAAGCACGACGCGCGTCATCGCGCCATGCTGGCCGACCCTGACATCGGTGACGGTGGGACGCGAATCGGCAGACGTGGCCACCGGCACGCCGCCCGCCAGCAGGCAGAACGGCAGCACAAGCAAGGCCAGCCAAGGTCCAATGCCAAAACGCCACATCTTGCGAATGCCGATTACGTCGCCCCCATATCTACCGGGTATCGGTCATTGCCCTCATCGTTTACGGTTTTACCCCGCGAAGATGAACCAATTCTTAATATTGCTCCCCAAAATCGTTAATAAGATGATTGTCGAACCCCCCTGGTGCCGTTATGTTAATCAAGTCCCTATGTTCGGCGGGGTGTCGCTCGAAGATCGTCTTTGCGTGACCACCGGTCGAACGGGTCTTGGAAATGCCGCGGTCTAGTCGCCCCATCTCGGGGACGAGCGGCGTGGTCCAATCGAGTTGAGGTTTTTATGCCGGATAGAGCAGCGCGACCAAATCCCATAGTGATGCCGCTCCCGCGGCCAGTGCCGGGAGTGATCGCAGGCGCCGCCGGCAATGTCCACAGTTGCGCCCGCGAATCCTGGAACATGCATTCCGAGAGATCCGCGGGGAAGCGGAGAAATATCTTTAATGGCCCCCAAGAAAATGCTGATCGATGCGCTGCATCCGGAGGAGACCCGGGTTGCGGTGCTGGATGGAAGCCGTCTCGAAGACATTGATGTAGAGGTCGCCTCCCGGAAGCAGTTAAAAGGAAACATCTATCTCGCCAAAGTCACGAGGGTCGAACCCTCGTTGCAGGCGGCGTTTGTCGAATACGGCGGCAACCGTCACGGTTTCCTGGCTTTCAACGAAATCCATCCGGACTACTATCAGATCCCGGTCGCCGACCGCGAAGCCCTGGTCGCCGAGCATGACGCCGACGAACGGGCCTTCGAGGCCCGGCGCCTGGCCGACCCGGACGCCCACGCCGACGCCGACGCCGAGCCGACGGTCGCCCATCACGGCGACCTCGAGGTGGTCGGCGGCGACGACGTCGAAGAAGTCGAGATTCGGCGGCCCACCTCCCGGCGGAACTACAAGATCCAGGAGGTGATCAAGCGCCGCCAGATCATGCTGGTGCAGGTCGTCAAGGAGGAACGCGGCAACAAGGGCGCCGCCGTCACCACCTACATGTCGCTGGCCGGCCGCTACTGCGTGCTGATGCCGAACACGGCGCGCGGCGGCGGCATTTCGCGCAAGATCCCCACCGGCACCGACCGCAAGCGGCTGAAGTCGATGCTGTCCGACCTCGCCATCCCGGAGGGCATGGGCGTGATCGTGCGCACCGCCGGGGCCGAGCGCAGCAAGGCGGAAATCCGCCGCGACTACGACTACCTGATGCGCCTGTGGGACAATGTCCGGCGGATCACGCTGGAATCCATCGCCCCGGTCCTGGTCTACGAGGAAGCGAACCTCATCAAGCGGGCCATCCGCGATCTGTACAGCCGCGAAATCGACGAGATCATCGTCGAGGGCGAGGAAGGCTACAAGACCGCCCGCAACTTCATGAAGCTGATCATCCCCAGCCATCTGAAACGGGTGAAGAAGTACGAAGACCAGGGCATGCCGCTGTTCCACCGCTATCAGGTGGAAAGCCAGCAGGATTCCCTGCACACCCCGACCGTGCGCCTGAAGTCGGGCGGCTATATCGTCATCAACCCCACCGAAGCGCTGGTTTCCATCGACGTCAACTCGGGCCGCTCGACGCGCGAGCGCAATATCGAGGAAACGGCGCTGCGCACCAACATCGAGGCCTGCGACGAGATCGCCCGCCAATTGCGCCTGCGCGACCTGGCCGGGCTCATCGTCATCGACTTCATCGACATGGAGGTCGGGCGCAATCGGGCCCAGGTCGAGCGTCGCCTGAAGGAAGCCATGCGCGTCGATCGCGCCCGCATCCAGTTGGGCCGGATCAGCGCCTTCGGCCTGATGGAACTGTCGCGCCAGCGGCTTAGGCCCAGCGTCATCGAGACCAGCTTCGAGGTGTGCACCCACTGCGGCGGCGCCGGCGTTCGCCGCTCCACCGATTCGACCGCGCTCCACCTGTTGCGCGCCATCGAGGAGGAAGGCATCCGCAAGCGGTCACTGGAAGCCATCTTCCAGGTGCCCTCCGAGGTCGCGCTTTATCTGCTGAACCACAAGCGCGAGATGCTGAGCGCCATCGAGCGCCGCTACGAGTTCAAGGTGATGTTGGCCGCCGACGACACGCTGGTGCCGCCGGACTTCCGCATCGAGCGGACCAAGGTGCGTGGGCCCGACGAACGCGCCCCGGTGGTGGGCGAGCGGCCGGTCGCCGCGGCGGAACACGACGAGCCCGACGAGGGCGAGGAGCGCGAGGAACACGAGGAACACGAAGAGCGCGAAGCCGCCGCGATGGCGGGCGAGGAGCCCGGCAAAAAGCGGCGGCGGCGGCGGTCGCGCCGCCACAAGCGGGGCGACGAGGCCGAGGCCGTGATCGGCGGCCCGCGGCCGGCTCCGGCCACCTTCGACGATGGCGCGGCTGCCGACGAGGAAGACGAAGGCGCCGTCCGCGAGACGGGCGCCCCCACCCGGCCGGAAACGGCGGAGGAAGAGCAGGAGAGAACCTCGAAGCGGCGGCGGCGCGGCAAGCGCGGCGGACGCCGGCGCCGCGGCTTGCGGCCCGAGGACAGGGGAGAGACGGGTGGCACCTTCGAAGCCACGGGTCCCGAGGCGGAGACGCCGCAGGACTCGACGGCCCCCGCCTTTGTCGAAACCGACGCCGTGACGCTGCAGGTCCCGGCCGCCCCGGCCTTCGCCGAACCCGACGCCGTGGTGCCGGTGGAGATCCACGAAACCCCGGCGGAAGGCGAAGCTGCCCCCGTCGACGCCGAAGCGAAGCCGAAACGGCGCCGCCGGGTGCGCAAGCCGAAGGAAACCGAGGACGTTCCGCCGCCGGTCGAGTCGGCCGATGCGCCCGTCGAACCGGCCGCGGAACCCTCTTTCCCGATGGTGGCGACCGAAGCGCCGGAGGCCGAGAGGGTTCCGGCGGTCCGCGAGCTGGTGGCGGTGGCGACCGAAGTTGCCGACGCCGTCATGACGGCGGAAAAGCCCGGCGAAGGCCCGAAGGAAGACACCAAGGAACGGGAAACGCAGGACGCCAAGACCGAGGTCATCGACGTCGACTCGCCGGAGGTTCGCGCCTCCATCAAGCCGCGCCGCGGCTGGTGGCGGCGCCCCTAGCCGGCTCAGGTCCGCCAGGCGATAAGGCGGCGGGCGGCTTCGGCCATGTCTTCGGTGCGTCCGGCGAAGGAGAACCGCACGTAGCGGTTCCCCCGGTCGGGGTCGAAGTCGATGCCCGGCGTCGCCGCCACCCCGGTTTCGGCCAGCATGCGCGCGCAGAAGGCGCTGCTGTCGTTGGTCAGGTGGGCGACATCGGCATACAGATAGAAGGCCCCGTCGGCCGACGCCATGCGCGCGAAGCCGGCCTTCGGCAGTTCGCGCAGCAGCAGTTCGCGGTTGCTGGCGTAGCGCGCCACATGCCCGTCCAGCTCGGCCCGGCAGCCCAGCGCCGCCAGGGCGGCGTATTGCGACACCGTCGGCGGCGAGATGAACAGGTTCTGGGCCAGGCATTCGACGGGGCGCAGCAGTTCGCCGGGCACCACCATCCAACCCAGGCGCCAGCCGGTCATCGAATAGTATTTGGAGAAGCTGTTGACGACGACGGCCTGGCCGGAAAAGGCCAGCGCCGTCTCGGCCGGCTCGCCATAGGTGATGCCATGGTAGATCTCGTCGGAGATCAGCCGCACGCCACGCCCGGCGCAGTAATCCACGATGGCCTTCAGGCCGTCCCGGCCGATCATCGTGCCGGTCGGGTTGGAGGGGCTGGCGACGATCAGGCCATCCAGGCGCCCCTCGATCTTCTCGAGCAGGCCGGGGGTCGGCTGGAAGTTGGTTTCCGGCCCGACCGGCACCTCGATGGCCTCGACGTCGAGCGCGCGCAGGATGTTGCGGTAGGCCGGATAGCCGGGGCTGGCCAGGGCCACCCTGTCCCCCGCCTCGAAGGCGGCAAGGAAGGCCAGCACGAACGCCCCCGAGGAACCGGTGCAGACGACCACGCGGCCGGGATCGACGGCGACGCCATAACGGTCGGCGTAATGGGCGGCGATGCCCGCCCGCAGGGCCGGCAGCCCGAAGGCGTCCGTATAGCCCATGCGATCGGCCGAGAGCGCCGCCCTCACCGCCTCGAGGACCGCCGCCGGCGCCCCGGTGCCCGGCTGGCCGACTTCCAGGTGCAGGACGTCGCCGCCGGCCGCCTCGCGCTCGTTGGCCGCGCGCATGACGTCCATCACGATAAAGGGCGGGATGTTCCCGCGCTTCGCCACTTTCATGGCCATGGTCCGGTCCAGTTCCTGTTCTTTTCTCGGGTTCGATCGGGGACGCGGGATCAGCCGCCGGTCGCGGCCAGCCCGTAGCCGCGCGGTGGCGGGTCGGCGGCGATCGCGCAGGCGTTGGGATGGCTGGGCAGTCCGTCGGGACAATAGGCGGCATTGACCCGCCCAAGGATCGGCGAGACCGTCACCTGATGGCCGCGCCGCCGCAACTCGTCGGCGGCCCCCTCGGCCATTCCGCTCTCGACGAAGGTGGTGTCGGGGACTCCCTGGTGGTGAATGCGCTTCGCCTCCAGTGCCGGCACCAGGCCCTGTCGGCCCAGAACCGCGCGGGCGGCCACGTTGATCAGGGACGTCGGCGCCGCGGCGCCGCCGGACGCCGCCCCCGCGAAGATAAACTCGTTGACGTTCTCGTTGATCACCATCATCGGTCCCAGCGAGGTCGGGCCGCGGCCGGCCGGGCCCGGCAGCGCCGCCAGCAGGATGCCGGTGCCGCCGGCGAAGCGGCCGGTGCCGAACAGGTTGTTCATGGTGAGCGTGCAGGCCACCGCCGAGGAATCGCGGTCGACGACCACGAAACTGGTGGCGCTGGGGTTTTCCAGCCGCTCGACCGGCTGCGGGGCGATCTCGGCCGCCGGCGTATGGCGGTCCTCGCGATAGGAGGCCATCAGCGGCTCGACCCGGGCCGGCGCCGCCAATTCGGCCGGCGGCACGGCGCTCGTCCCATCCTCGTTGAGCCAGCGGCCGCGGTCGGCGAAGGCGCGGAGCGCGCTTTCGGCGAGAAGGTGGTCGCGAACCGCCGGCGAAGCGTCCTCGAAGCGGTCGCCATCGGCCAACATCCGCCACATCGCGGCCTCGAGCGCACCGGCGGCGCCGGGCGGCGAGCTGAAATGGGCGACGGTGTTGCCATAGGGAACGCGAACGGTTTCGCGCCAGACCGGCCGATAGGCGCGAAGGTCGTCGATGCCGAGCGAGCCCCCCACCGCTTTGACCGCGGCGACCAATTGATGGGCCGTCGGGCCGTCGTAGAAGTCGCCGGGTCCGGCCCGGCGGAGCAGGCCCAGCGTCGAGGCCAGTTCGTACTGGACCAGGGTCTCGCCCTCGCCGGCTACCCGCTGGCCACCCGCCTGGCCGAAGATGCGCCGCCGGTCGGGGTCGGCCAACAGGGCGTCGCCCACCCGCGCCAGATCGACGGCGAAGGCCCGCGACACCGGGGTGCCGAAGCGGGCCAGGTTCTCGGCGGAACCGACCAGGCTTTCCCAGCGCAGCCGGCCGAAACGCGAATGCAGGGCAAAAAAGCCGCGCGGATTGCCGGGAACGGCAATCGGCCGGGCGGCGCCGGCCGGAATGGCCTTGGGCGGCCGGGCCAGGAAATCGAGGGTTTCGGTCTTCTTGGTCCGCCAGTCATGGACGACGCACACGCCACCGCCGCCCAGGCTGGCCGATGACGGCAGCGTCACCGACAGGGCGAAGTAGACGGCGGTCGCGGCATCGGCGGCGGTGCCGCCGGCCGACAGCACGTCGCGCCCGATCGTCGCGGCCCGGGGTTCGTCCGCCGCCACGCCGCCCAGGAAGCCCTCGACGAAGCCGACGGTCCCCTGCTGGGGTTCCCCCGAGGACGAGCAGCCGCCGGCAAGGAAAATCAACCCAGCCACGGCGATTTGACGCCAGCGATTCCTCCCACTACCTTTTATTGCAACGGAAGGGATGACGGATTTGTCCAAACGCGTTTCCTCTCTTGTGCTTGCCGTCCTGTTCGCGGCCACGGTTGTCGAGCCGGCGGCGGCGGCGCGCGAATTCAAGTTCATCCGCGATACCGAGATCGAAAATACCATCCGGGTTTTTTCGACGCCAGTGTTCCAGGCGGCCGGCCTCGATCCTTCGGCGATCGAGGTATACATCGTCAGCGATTCCACCCTCAACGCCTTCGTCGCCGGCGGCCAGAAGCTTTTCCTCAACACCGGGCTTCTGATGCAGAGCGCCGACGCCGGCCAGCTCATCGGGGTCATCGCCCACGAGGCCGGCCACATCGCCGGCGGCGATCTGGCGCGCATCCACGACGTCATGCGCAAGAGCTCGGCCCAGCAGATCCTGGCCATGGTCCTGGGCGCGGCGGCGGGCATCGCCAGCGGGCGCGGCGACCTTGGCGCCGCCGTCGCCGCCGGAGGCGCCCGGGCGGGACAGGAAAACTTCTTCCAGTACAGCCGCAGCCAGGAAGCGGCGGCCGACGCCGCCGCCATGCGTTTCCTCGACGCCACCGGCACGCCGGCGACCGGCCTCCGCGATTTCCTGGGCACGCTGGCCGATCAGGAATTGCTGAGCACCCGCTTCCAGGACCCCTATCTGAGGACTCACCCGATCACCCGCGAGCGAATCTCGGCCCTCGACAACCACATCAAGCAGTCGGCGCGGCCCACCGCCCCACTGCCTTCCGAATACAAGAGGCTGCACGAGCGCATGCAGGCCAAGCTGCAGGCCTTCCTGGAACCGCCCGCCCGCACGCTGAAGCGCTTCCCGGAAAGCGACACCAGCCTGCCGGCCCGCTATGCGCGGGCCATCGCCTATTACAAGGTGCCCGACCTGGAGAAGGCGCTGCCGCTGATCGACGGCCTGATCGCCGAAAATCCGTCCGACCCCTACTTCCGCGAGATGAAGGGCCAGATGCTGTTCGAGAACCGCCGCGCCGCCGAGGCGATCCCGTCCTACGAGGCGGCGATCAAACTGCTGCCGGCCTCGCCGCTGCTGCGCCTCGACCTCGCCCGCATCCAGCTCGAAATGAACGATCCGGCGATGCTCGACCCGGCCATCGAAAACCTGCGCGTCGCCCAGCAGGCCGAGCCCGACTCTTCATGGATCTGGCGCAATCTGGCCATCGCCTACGGCCGCAAGGGCGACAAGGGGCTGAGCACGCTGGCGCTGGCCGAGGAGGCCTATTTTCGCGGCAGCCTGCGCGAGGCCCGCGAATACGCCAAGCGCGCCGAAAAGCTTTTGCAGGGCGATTCCCCGGCCATGGTCCAGGCGCAGGATATCCTGCAGGCCACCGCCGATCTCAATCGCGACGGCAAACCGGACAAGGAAGAAAAATAGGTCCGCCATGGCCGCGATGTCGGCGTGCCGCCGATGGATGGTCGCGAGTGCGCGGGCGGGCGTGGCCGCCGGCATCGTCCTTGGCATCGCCGCCTGCGCGGTTCCCCGCGCCACGGTGGACCCCTCCGGGCGGCTGGACATCCTGGGGCCGGGTCCCGGGTTCTCGCCCGCCGCGGTTTCGGGCGAATGGTCGCGGGTCGATCCCGGCGACGGCGGACCGGCATTCGCCACCACCGAGGCCGGCGGCATCCGTTCGCTTCGCGTCGTCAGCGGCCGCCAGACCGGGCTTCTGGTGCGGCGCGTCGACGCCATCCTGGTGGTGGCGCCCTATCTGAGCTGGGCGTGGTCCATCGAAACCCATGCCGGTACCGAACATCCGGTGCGTCTCGTCGTCGGCTTTTACGGCGGCGATCCCGCCAGCGACAGCTGGGGCAGCCGGCCGATGGCGTGGGTGGGCTCGAACTTGCCGCCCTACGACCGCCTGCTGACCATCGGCTGGGACACCTCGGCGCTGCGGCGGGGCAACCTGACCCCGCCCCGCGAGGATCCGCGGGCGCCACGCCACTACACGGTCCGCGGCGGCGAGGAGAACGCCGGCGTTTGGCGGTTCGAGACCGTCGACCTCGCCCAGGTCTACCGGCAGGCGTGGCCGGGCGACGATGTGGCCGCGGCCAAGATCATGTTCGTCGGCGTCGCCGCCGTGGGCGGGGACGCCCCGGCCGCCGCCCATATTTCCGGCATCGTCCTGTCGCGCTGACGGCGGCGCCCGTCAACTTCCGGTGAGGCGGGACGGGAACGCCTTGTGCGCGGGACCCCGCCTCGGGCATCATTCCCCTTCGCCTTGGCAAAACGATGAAAGAAGAACCGCCGATGACGTTTCCCCGTTCCGCCGGCCTTGCCGCTCTTTTGCTTGCCGCAACGGTTTCCCTGGCCAGCGCCGCCGATCCTTTGTCCCCGGCCCAGAAGGACGCGGTGCGCGAGGTCGTGCGCGAATACCTGATGGAGAACCCAGAGGTCCTTATCGAGGCCTTGCAGGCCTACGAGGCCAGGATGGCCGAGGAGCAGCAGAAACAGCAGCAGGCCACGCTGGCCCAGCGCCGCGAGCAGTTGGAGCGCGACCCGACCTCGCCGGTGGGCGGCGCCCCCGACGGCGACGTCACCCTGGTCGAGTTCACCGATTACCGCTGCGGGTACTGCAAAAAGGTGTTCCCCGCCGTGCACGACCTGCTCAAGGCAGATGGCCGCATCCGCTACGTCATCAAGGAACTGCCCATTCTCGGGCCGGAATCGGTGGTGGCGGCCAGGGCCGCACTGGCGGTGTGGCGGTCGACCCCCGCCAAGTACATGGCCTTCCACACCGCCCTGATGACGGCGCGCGGCAGTTTGGACGAAGCCCGCATCCTGGAGATTGCGGCCGAAACCGGCATCGAGTCCAAGACCCTGGCAACGGCCATGCGGGACCCGGAAATTGCCGCCATCCTGGGCAAGAACCGCGAATTGGCGCAGTCGCTCAACATCAATGGCACTCCCGCCTTCGTCGTCGGCGGCCGCCTGGTCCCCGGCGCCGTCGACGCCGGCACGCTGCGCCAACTGGTGGCGACGGCGCGCAAGGGGTAATCGCGCGTCTGGCGCCTCGACTTGGGGGGCGATTTGGTATAACTAACCGATCAACCAAAGCGCGCCGATGAAGGCCAGTACGCCCCGCGCGCCCGATCGGTTAGGAGACGTCAGGTGAGCAGTTCGGACGGAGAAAAAAGCGTCGCCATCGAGACGATCGAGGAATTCCTCGCCCATGCCATCGCCCTCGAATCCGAGGTCGCCGAGCGCTACGAGGAAATCGCCGACTCGATGGAGGTCCACAACAACCAGGAAGTCGCCCAGCTTTTCCGCAAGCTGGCGCGCGCCAGCGCCAAGCATGCCGGCGAAATGCGCCAGCGCGCCCAAGGCAAGACGCTGCCGAAGATCGCGCCGTGGGAATTCCAGTGGGGCGACGCCCACGCGCCGGAAACGCCCTCGATGGAAAAGACCCACTACCTGATGACCCCGTATCAGGCCCTCGATCTGGCCCGCAACGCCGAGATCCAGGCGCAGAACTATTACACCTCGGTGGCCGACAACACGGCCAACGAGGACGTCCGCAAGCTGGGCCTGGAATTCGCCTACGAGGAAGCCGAGCACGTGGACCTGGTCAACAAGCTGATCGCCCGCTATCCCAAGCCCGAAAAAGGCTGGGACTTCGACCCCGATCCGCCGTCCATCCCCGAGTGAGCGAACGCCCGGCCACCTCTTTCAGGGCTGGCAGCGCGGAGCGGGAACGGCTTCGACCTTCAGCATCGTGAAACGGACCGAGAGGGGACCCATGGTCATCACCATCTCGGTGACGATGCCGTTGTCCAGTTGCAGGACTTCGATCTCGTAGTCGGGCGACGGCGAGCGGCTGTCGGGTTCGTAAAAGCCGATCTGCATGCGCCAGCCGGGCCTGGCCGCCAGCGGCCCCAGGCGGGCGGCGGCATCGGCGGCGGCCGGTTGCCGCTGGCCGATGAAGGCGGCCACCCGCTGCGGCCCTGTGCCGCCGGCCCCCTCGAACACCGTGCCCACCTCGTGGCGGGCGCCGGCCTCGGCCCGCTCGATGAGAGCGGCCAGATAGCGGGTCGGAAAGACCGTTGCCGGCGGCAGGGCGATGGTCTTCTTCGCCGGTTGCGTATACTCGACCTCGCCGCCGCCGGCCGGGCCGGCCGCCCGCGCCGCCCCCTTGAAGCCCAGTTCGACCTCGCCGACGCGTTGGCGCGACGTGAAGCGGTAGGCGGCGCCATCCAGGGATTCCCAACTGGCGAAGCGCAGGTCCTGGCGCGCCACCTGGCCGTTTTCGAGGGTGGCGTCGACGATGCTCTGCGCGCTGGTGATCCAGCCGTCGCACGTCCGCTCCAGCGACGTCGCCATGCTGCCGCTGGCGGCCACGGCGCCGGTGCCGCCCCTCTTCACCTCCAGGGCGCCCTTGTAGAAGGCGCGGTGCGGCGCCAGGTCGGCGGCCGCCGCTTGTCCGGCCGCGACCCCCAGGCCGGCTAGCAGCAAGGCGGCAAGCCGCAGCGATCGACCGAAATGCCTCATGGTCCCTCCTTTTGGCCGTCCCTCGACCATACCGGGTGCCGGCCGCCGCCGAAAGCCGTTAAGATCGTCGACCCTGCGCCGCGTTCACAGAGGAGAGGACAGATGGCCGAACACCCCATGCACGATCAGGTCGCGCTCGTCACCGGCGGCGCCGGTGGCATCGGCGGCGGCATCTGCCGCCGGCTCGCGGAAGCCGGGGCGAAGGTGGTGTTGACCGGCCGCGGCGCCGCCAAGGTCGAGGCCGCCGCCCGGGCCCTGCCCGGGGCCGGCCATTGGGGCGCCGCCGTTTCCGTGATCGACAGCGCCGCCCTGGCCGGACTGGCCGGCGAGGTGGAACGGCGCTACGGGCGTCTGGACCTCCTCGTCAATAACGCCGGCACCACTAGGCTGGTCAAGCACGACGACCTCGACGGCCTCACCGACGAGTTGATCGACGAGATCTTCCGCGTCAACTGGCGGGGCCCCTTCGCCTGCGTGCGCGCCTTTCGCCGCCTGCTGGAAGCCGGCGACGGCGGCGTCGTCGTCAACATCTCGTCGAGCGCGGCGCCGACCGGCAAGGGCAGCAACATCGCCTACAGTTCCTCGAAGGCGGCGGTCAACACCATGACCCTCTCGCTCGCCCGCGTGCTGGCGCCCAAGGTGCGGGTCTTCGCCATCGCGCCGGGCTTCGTCGATACCGGCTTCGTCAGCCGCGATCCCGCCTGGGTGGAACCCGCCATCCAGGCCAGCCTGATGAAAAGGGCGATTACGCCCGAGGCGCTGGGCGACGCCGTGGTCGCCGCGGTGACCCGGCTTGGGTTCTCCACCGGCTGCGTCATCCCGGTCGACGGCGGCCCGCTGTAAGGTCGCCGCCGGTCGGTTTCCTCCTCCGTCGCGTGGCCCGCCGGCGGGCCATATCCGTGCGCGCGCGTCAACTATTACCCATAAAATTCATATGGTTTTTACTTGTCTTATAAAGATGATTCTAATATTATGGGCCTCTAAATAAGAGCCAACTCATGCACGGCGCCGTCCGCCTTCGTCGGCCCCCGGCCCGGCAAATGAGAAAGACCGAGGAATGACTATTTCCTGGCCGGCCCGCCTGCCGGCGGCGCGTCATGGTTTCAGCGAATCGGCCCCCGATTGTCGCCGGTTCAGGCAGGCCTCCGCGCCCATGGCGCGACAGACATCCCACTCTAGGAGGACCCCCCAATGAAAGCGGCACTCCCCATTCGCCTGGCGATCGCGGCGGTCTTTTTCGCCTTCGCGGGCGCCTCCGCGGCACCGGCGGCCGACGCCCCGGTCGCCCCGAAGGAAGGCTGGTACAAGACCATCATCGACCTGAAGGCGTTCAGCGAATACGCCGTCATCCCGACGCGCGACGACGTCACCGTCATCGACTCGCGCCCGGCCCGCAAGTACAACGATGGCCACGTCCCCGGCGCCCTCAACATCCCCGACACCCAGTTCGACAAGAAGGCCGCCGCCCTGCTGCCCAAGGACAAGGGCCAGTTACTGATCTTCTATTGCGGCGGCGTCGACTGCCCGCTCAGCCACAAGTCGGCCTTCAAGGCCGAAAAGCTGGGTTACACCAACATCAAGGTGTTCGCCGAAGGCGACCCGGCTTGGGCGAAGGCCGGCAAACTGATGTCGATCAGCGAAGTGGCCGTCAAGGAACTGATCGACGGCAAGGCCCCGGCCGTGATCGTCGACGCCCGCCCGACCCGCGTCTTCGGGGAGGGGGCGGTGCCGACCGCCATCAACATTCCCGATACCTTCTTCGACAAGATGAAGGACAAGCTGCCGGCCGCCAAGGACACGCCGCTGGTCTTCTATTGCGGCGGCAACAAGTGCCCGTTGAGCCCGAAGTCGGCGGAGAAGGCCAAGGCGCTCGGCTACACCAACGTCAAGCTGTTCCAGGCCGGCTATCCGGCGTGGAAGCAGACCTACGGCGCCAGCCCGGTGGCCGGCGCCACGGCGGCTCCCGCCGCCAAGCCCGCCCAGGCCGCCATCGAGGCGGGCCCCAAGGGCGACACCATCACCATCGCCTCGTTCACCAAGATCATGGAACAGGCGCCCGGCAGCATCACGCTGATCGACGTTCGTGACCCCAGCGAGTTCGCCAAGGGTCACATGAAGGGCGCCATCAACATCCCGGTCGGCGACATGATGGACAAGGCGGCCACCCTGCCCGCCGACAAACCGATCGTCTTCGTCTGCGCCACCGGGGCGCGCAGCGGCGAGGCCTACGACATCGTCAAGATGGATCGCCAGGACCTCAAGATGTACTTCGTCGACGCTCCCGTCACCTATCGGGCCGACGGATCGTACGACATCAAGACGGCGGCAAAATGACCGGATGCCGCGACCGGCTTCCCGCCGTGGAAGCCGGTCGCGGCGCCGCTCGACCGACCGACCGAGAAAGGTTGTCAAAATGACGAGAATGGGAATTCTGCTCGGCGCCCTGGCCGCAAGCCTGGCGGCAACGGCGGGCGCCGCCCAGGCGGCCGATGGCGACTGGCGCCTTGGGCGCGTCTATTACCGCATGGTCTGCACCGCCTGCCACAGCGAGCAGGCCGGGCATTCCATCGCCCCCAGCGAGAAGACAAAGGCGGAATGGACCGCCTACGTCGCCGCCGACGCGCACGACGCCTCCGGCAAATCGAACCCCAAGCTTTCGCATTTCTCCAGCCAAGCCTATCGCGAAAGCATCAAGGACAGCAACAAGGCCGCCGCCAAGTTCCTGAAGATGCCGGAAGCCGAACTGAGGGCGGCGATTTCCGCCTTCGTCGTCTACGGCGCCAAGGATTCCGACAACCCGGCCAGTTGCCAGTGATGTCGGGACGTTCCACCACGAGACAACGAGGGATACGACCTTGACCCCCCCATCGAATGATCTGGCCGTCGAAATTGCCGAAACCGCCAGCCCGGTGTGGCTCGACGGATTTCGCGAGGATTTCCGGGCGCTGTTCGTCGAACGCTGGTCGCCCTACCTCGGCAGCATCGTGTTGGTCGCCCTTTCCTTGGGCCTGATGATGGACGGCCAGTTCTGGGGCGTTTTCGGCGGCCTCAAGCTGTGGGGGGACTGGTTCAACAGCCTGATCGGCCTCGGCGGCCTGCTGGGCATCGGCGATCACCTCGAAAACCCGCTGATGCACCGCATCTCGCTGATGAACATCACGCTCGTCCTCGGAGCCTGCGCGGCGGCGATGATGTCGGGCGACTTCCAGATCGCCCGGGCGCGCCGTCTCGACTACGTGTGGGGCGCGGTGGGCGGCACCTTCATGGGGGTCGGCGCCAGCCTGGCCGGCGGCTGCACCGTCGGCGGCTTCTTCACGCCGGCGCTGTTCTTCGCGGCCTCCGCCTGGGTCAATCTTATCGGCCTGATGATCGGCGCCATCGTCGGCCTCAAGGTCCTGATGTGGACGCTGGGTAACATCAAGTGGGGAACCACGCCGCCGAAGCCCGTCAACACCGCCTGGGTCAAGACGCACGGCGGCAAGATCGGCGCCCTCATGGGCCTCGTCATTCTTGCCTGGGCGGCCGCGTGGCTGATGGCGGGCGACGAGAAACTGGCCACCCGGGCCGTCGTCGTGCTGGCCGGCTTCGCCCTGGGCTTCACGCTGCACCGCTCGCGGTTCTGCGTGGCCCGGGCCATCCGCGAGCCCTTCATGACCGGCGACGGCACCATGACCAAGGCCCTGCTGGTCGGCTTGGCCGTCGGCCTGCCGCTGGCCTCGATCCTGCTGCAGCGCGAAATCGTCGATCCCTACCTGGCCAACCCGGCCCGTTTCTGGATCGGCTCGCTGATCGGCGGCGGGCTGTTCGGGTTCGGCATGATCTTCGCCAGCGGCTGCGGGTCGGGGGCCTTGTGGCGGGCCGGCGAGGGTCAGGTGAAGCTGTGGGTGGCGGTGTTCTTCTTCGCCTGGTCGGGGTCGCTGTTCAACGCCCTGGTCAAGCCCTTCGATCTCCTGACCGCCGAAATGACGCTGGATCTGGTCGAGGCCACCATGGTTGGCGAACAGGCATACCTGCCGGTCCTGCTGGGCGGCTGGGGCGGCACCTACGCGCTGACCGCCGGGCTGCTCGGCCTGTGGTACGCGTTCGTTCGCTACAACGAATCGACGGAGCGCTTCACCGTCGTCTGAGGGGGACGCTTCCGGCGTGGCGCCGGAAGCGGAAAGGGGCGGCGCCGCAGCAAAGCGGAGTCGCCCCTTTTTCATGATGCGCCGGAGCCGTCGCCCCGGCGGCCCAATGAGTTCAGTAGCTGTCGGTGCGACCGCCGGCGCCGCCGAAGGAGGGCAGGCAGGCCGACACGTCGACCTCGATGGGGGTGTCCAGCGGGCGCAGCTCGGTATCGGCCGGGCTGCCGTCGTCGAAGCGCAGCATGACAAACTCGCCAGGCGCCCCCAGCGGCGTGTTGGGGGCGTGCCAAACGTTGGTGTCGAGGTTGATGGCCTGGCCGCCGGTGGCGACGAAGACCTCCATGCGGGCGATGTCGGGATCGCCCTTGGCCGTCGACGGGCACGCCGCCACCAGATAGGCGGTGCCGTTCATCGGCACGAAGATCTGGTTGGAATGGATGTGGCGCTCCATGGCGCGCACGGTCACGGGCGCCTGGGCCAGCTTGCTGCGCATGAAGGTGAAATTGGCCTTGGCCTTGTCGCCGCGGCGGTTGTCGACGGCGGCGGCGAATTCGTAACGCTCGGGGCCCTGACCCGGGCCCATCAGGACCTGGCCATAGGGTTTGAAGGCGTCCGGCGTCAGCGGCTTGGCTTTGAGGGTCATCATTCGATCTCCCGGCATCGTGGTGCCTGTTTCCGGAAAAAGAACCGCGCGCCCCGAACCCGAAGGTCCGGGACGCGCGGCCTCAGTTCTCACCGATAGAAGATCTCGACGGGCAGCAATGCAAGCCCCGGCACATAGGTCAGCAACAACAACAGGATGGTCAGAAGGCCGATGAACCAGACATTGACCTTCGTGACTTCCCAGATGTCGGCCTTGCCGACCGAGCAGGCGGCGATGAGCACGCTGGCCACCGGCGGCGTCTGCTGGCCGATCGCCAGGTTCAGCGCGACGATCAGGCCGAAGTGCACGGGATCGATGCCCACCGTGGTGATCAGCGGCATGACGATCGGGACCACCAGGATGATGGCGGCGGCCGAATGCAGGAAGAAGCCGATGACCAGGAAGAACACGTTGAGCAGCAGGAGGACGAGATACTTGTTCTGTGTGATCTCGAGAATTTGTGCGGCCAGCAACTGCGGCATCTTCTCCTCGGTGAGGAAGACGCCGATCAGCGCCGATCCGGCGACCAGCATCAGCACCACCGCGGTCTGCACGCCACCGGAAACCAGTTCCTTGCGCAACAGGCCCCAGCTCAGCTCGCGGTAGACAACTCCGATCGCCAGCGAGGCGAGGACCGCCAACCCGGCGCCCTCGGTGGCGGTCACGAAGCCGCCGAAGATGCCGCCCAGCACGATGAGCGGCAGCGTCAGCGCGAGCCACGCATCCTTGAACGTCCGCCACACGCGGCCGAGCTTGAAGACCTCCTCGACCGGGTAGTTGTTCCGGCGGGCGAACCAATAGGACATGATCATCATGCCGACGCCGCCGATCACCCCCGGCACGAAACCGGTGATGAACACCTGCACCACCGAAACCTGCGCCATGACGGCGTAGATGATCATCGGGATCGAGGGCGGGATAATGATGGCCAGCGTCGCCGCCGAAGACGTGACGGCCACCGCGAAGGGGGCGGGATAGCCCTTGCTCTTCATGGCCGGGATCAGGATGGTGCCCAGCGCCGCGACGCCGGCCACGGCCGAGCCCGAAATCTCGGCGAAGAACATGGAAGCCGCGATGGTCACCATGGCCAAGCCGCCCTTGATGAACCCCAGGCAGGCCGAGGCGAAGGCGATCAGGCGGCGCGACAGGCCGCCGGCATTCATGATGGCGCCGGCGAAGATGAACAGCGGAATGGCGATCAGCGGGAAGTTGGTGGCGCCCTCGAACATCACCAGCGCGATGTTGGGCAGGATGTCGGGACCCTGGGTGATGAACATCGTCACCGATGCCACGACCGCCAACGAGACGGCGATCGGCACGTTGAAGAGGCACAGGAGGATCATGGCGACGAGCATTATGAAAATAGTCATGGGGCGTCCTCCTAGTGCTGGATCTTCATCTCGACCTGCCCGGTCGCTTCTTTCCAGATCTCGGGCAGATTGAGGAGTTCGGCGATCACGAAGAGGACGGCGCCGATCGGAATGACGGACTGGGTGATCTGCAGGGAAATGCCGGGCAGGCTGACCAGCGTCTGGCCTTCGAGCGCGCCCAGCACCCTGATGCCCATCCAGGCCAGCACGACGAAGAAGCCGATGACGATAATCTCGCCGAATATCACCAGGGGAACCCGGATGACCGGCTTGACGGCGACGATGATGGAGGGGATGCCGATGTGCGCCCGCTTGAGCGCCCCCAGGGCGGCGCTGTAGTAGGTCAGCCAGCACAACATGACGGAGGCCACCTCGTCGTACCAGGACAGCGAGTTGCCGGACCAACGATAGGTGAAGCCGAGCACCACCACGGTCAGAAGACCCACCATGAGGATGATGGTGATGTACTCGAGCAATCGCCCGTAGAACTTGTAGAAACTCTTGTATGCGGTCACGCGCGTCACTCCCTGCCGACCGTTTGTCTTCGCTCGCGCGGGACGGGGGGGCGCGAGGCCACGCCCCCCTCCCGGAACAAGAGCGTTCTTACTTGGCTTTGGCTACCGCGAGAGACTTCGCGATCATCTCGTCGGCGCCGGGGACGACCTTGGCGAAGTCCGCGTACACCGACTTGCTGGCCTCGACGAAGGCGTCCTTGTCGGCCTCGTTGACCTGCATGCCGGCCTTCTTCACTTCGACGAGGTAGTCTTCGTCCATCTTGGCCGAGGTCTTGAACACGAAGGCCTGGGCCTCCTTCGCCGTGTCCTCGATGATCTTGCGGACGTCGGCGGGCACCTTCGGCCAGTGCTGGACGTCGGCGACGACGAAGGCCGGCGAGTAGACGTGGCCGGTCAAGGACAGGTACTTCTGCACGTCCTGGAACCGCCCGCCGACGATTTGCGGGAACGGGTTTTCCTGGCCGTCGAAGGTGCCGGTCTGCAGCGCCACGAACACTTCGCCATAGGGCAGCGGCGACGGGTTGGCGCCATAGGCCTTGAACATGGCGACGCGCCACTTCGAGGACGGCGTGCGCAGCTTGATGCCGGCGAGGTCGGCCGGCTTGACGATCGGTTGCTTGTTGTTGGTGATGTGGCGGAACCCGTTTTCCCACACCGCCAGAATCTTGAAGTTCTTCTTCTCGGCGATCGGCGCGATCATCGGCCAGAAAACTTCCTTCTCGATGCGCTTCATGTGCTCGCGGTCGCGCACCAGATAGGGCAGCTCGAACAAGCCGATGACATCGACCATCTGCGCCATGATCGTGGAATTCAGCGCGAGGTGGGCGGTACCGAGGCGCAGCTTCTTCAGCATTTCCTCGTCTTTACCCAGCTGCTCGGAGCCGTAGACGACGACCTTGGCCTTGCCCGCCAGTTTCGGGTTGACCATCTTGGCGAACTCGACCGCGCTGGCATCGAACAGCGAGCCCGGGCTGCCGTTGTGGCCCAGCTTGATTTCGAGTTCGGCGGCAACGGCCTGCGAGGTGAACGCGCCCAAGAGCGCGGCGGCTCCCAGGATCGTCAGTGCCTTCAAGGTTTTTTCGGTCTTCATGAAAGAGTTCTCCCTTGCGTTATCGGTTCGAACCGGTGGGTTCAGGCGTTATGGATTTTTTTATTGGGGCCGCGGCCAGGCGGGCGTTCCTTTTTCTTCCGCACGGCAGCGGCCCAAGGACGTTTCGTAGGGCGAGCTATTCCTTCTGCAGATAGTCCATGGCGGCCTGGATGCCGCCCTTGTTGTGGGGGACGCCGGCCAGGCCGAGACCCATTTCCACACCGGCCAGGGTACCGCAGAGCGAGAGATCGTTGAAATCCCCCAGATGCCCGATGCGGAAGACCTTGCCTTGCAGCTTGCTAAGGCCGTTGCCCAGGGACATGTTGAAGTTCTCGAGCACCACCTTGCGGAAAGCGTCGGCGTTATGCCCGTCGGGCAGACGCACGGCGGTCAGCACGCCGCTGTATTCGCGCTCGTCCAGGCACTGGATCTCCAGGCCCCAGGCCCTGACCGCGCGCCGCGTCGCCTCGCCGTGCCGGGCGTGGCGGGCGAAGACGTTCTCCATCCCCTCCTCCGTCAGCATGGCGATGGCCTCGCGCAGGCCATAGAGCAGGTTGGTGGCCGGGGTGTAGGGGAAGTAGCCGGTCTTGTTCGGGTTCAGCATCGCCTCCCAGCGCCAGTAGGAGCGCGGGAAACCGCCCTTCTCCGCCACTTTGATCGCCTTCTCGGAAAGGGCGTTGAAGCCGAGGCCGGGGGGCAGCATCAGGCCCTTCTGCGAACAGGCGACGGTGACGTCGACGCCCCATTCGTCATGCCGGTAATCGAGCGAAGCCAGCGACGAGATGGTGTCGACGAACAAGAGCGCCGGGTGCTTGGCGCGATCCATCGCCTTGCGCACCTCGCCGATGCGCGACGTCACGCCGGTGGAAGTTTCATTGTGGACGCAGCACACCGCCTTGATGGTGTGGGCGCGATCCTCGGCGAGAGTCTTCTCGACGACCTCGGGATCGACGCCGTGGCGCCAGTCGCCGGGAACGAACTGCGCGTCCAGGCCCAGGCGCGTCGCCATCTCGTGCCACAGGGTGGCGAAGTGGCCGGTTTCGAACATCAGAACCTTGTCGCCCGGCTGCAGGGTGTTGCTCAGCGCCGCCTCCCAGGCCCCGGTGCCCGACGACGGATAGACGATCACCGGTCCGGCGCATTTGAAGATGGGCTTCAGACCTTCGAGGATGTCTCGCGCCATGCGGCCGAATTCCGGGCCACGGTGGTCCATCGTCGGTTTCGCCATCGCGTGCAGGATGCGATCCGGAACGTTCGTCGGCCCCGGAATCTGCAGGAAGTGGCGGCCGGCCTGGTAGGTGTTGAGCATGCGTTAAACCCCCAAAGGATGAAGACGGTCGGGTTGCCAAGGGCCGAGGCGATACGGCGGCATGTTCGCCATTCCCTCTTTCTTGGACCCAAGCATGAATTATGAATGCATACTTTCCTGGGGATGGCAAGCGAGGATTTTCAAGATTTATCTCGTTTTGAAATTGAAATTATGAAGTTACAATGGGTTAACAAAAAATTTCCGGAATCGACTTGGCCCCGAAAATCGTGTACGAATAATGAATGCAAAAAAATTCTTCATCAAGACGTTTGCCTGGGGCGATCCGGCAGCGCTAATGTGGCCCCGCCCATGAAAGCGAACGTCAACAGGAATCGGGTTGGAGACAGCGCGCTGGCGGCGCGGTTGCGCCGCGAGATCGAGGGCGAGGTGCTGTTCGACGCCTTCTCGCGCGGCCGCTACAGCACCGACGCCTCGATCTACCAGATCGAGCCGGTCGGCGTCGTCGTGCCGAAGACCGAGGCCGACGTCGTTGCCGTCCTCCAGATCGCCGCCGACGAGGGCGTGCCGGTGGTACCCCGCGGCGGCGGCTCGTCGCAAAACGGCCAGGCCATCGGCCAGGCCCTGCTCGTCGACTTCACCAAGCACATCAACGCCGTCCTCGACTTCTCGCCGGAAGGCCGCACGGTCACCGTCCAGCCGGGCATCGTGCTGGATGTCCTGAACGCCCGGCTCAAGAAGGGCGGCCTGCATTTCGCGGTCGATCCCTCGACCTCCAGCCGGGCCACCATCGGCGGCATGGCCGGCAACAACAGCTCGGGCGCCCATTCGCTGCGCTACGGCCTGATGGCCGACAACGTGCTGGCCATCGACGCGCTGTTGGCCGACGGCCGCAAGCTGCACTTCGAGGACCTGCCGGCCGACCTCGACGCCCCCGGCGTGCCGGCCGGCCTGCGCGACGTGCTGGCCCCGCTGTGCCGCCTGGCCCACGACGAAGCCGAGGAAATCGAGCGCCGGTTCCCCAAGGTGCAGCGCCGCGTCGGCGGCTACAACATCGACGCGCTGACCCCCGGCGACAAGCCGTTCGCCTCGCGCGCGGCGCGCCTGCTGGTCGGCTCGGAAGGCACGCTGGCCTGCTCGACGGCGCTCAAGCTCAAGCTGCATCCCCTCCCCAGGCACAAGGTGGTGGGGGTCTGCCATTTCCCGACCTTCTATCGGGCGATGGAGTCGACCCGTCACATCGTCGCCCTCGACCCCTACGCGGTGGAGTTGATCGATCGCACGATGATCGGGCTGGCCCGCGACATCCCGCTGTTCCGCCCGACGGTGGAGAAATTCGTCAAGGGCGACCCGGCCGCCGTGCTGGTGGTCGAATTCGCCGCCGACGACGCCGAGGCGCCGCTGCGTCAGCTGCGCCAACTCTGCGAGTTGATGGGCGATCTCGGCTTCCCGGATGCCGTGGTGGAAGCCCTCGATCCGGCCTTTCAGAATGCCATCTCGACGGTGCGCAAGGCCGGCCTGAACATCATGATGTCGATGAAGGGGGACGGCAAACCGATCTCGTTCATCGAGGACTGCGCGGTGCCGCTGACCGACTTGGCGGAATACACCGACCGCCTGACCCGGGTGTTCGAGAAGCACGGCACGCGCGGCACCTGGTATGCCCACGCCTCGGTCGGCTGCCTGCACGTCCGCCCGGTGCTCAACTTGAAGCAGGACCTGGGCGCCAAGGCCATGCGCGCCATTGCCGAAGAAGCCTTCGCGCTGGTCCGCGAATACAAGGGCTCGCATTCCGGCGAGCACGGCGACGGCATCTCGCGCTCGGAATTCCACGAGGCGATGTTCGGCCCGCGCATGGTCAAGGCCTTCGAGACGGTCAAGGACACCTTCGATCCCTCCAACCTGTTCAATCCCGGCAAGATCGTGCGGGCGCCGAAAATGGACGACCGCGCCCTTTTCCGCTTCAAGCCCGGCTACGGCGAATTGCCCATCCAAACCGGGCTGGACTGGTCGGAATGGGGCGGTTTCGCCGGCGCCACCGAGATGTGCAACAACAACGGCGCCTGCCGGAAGCTCGACGTCGACGTCATGTGCCCGTCGTTCCGCGCGACGCGCGACGAGAAGCACCTGACGCGCGGCCGGGCCAACACCTTGCGCCTGGCCCTGACCGGCCAGCTCGGCCCCGAGGCGCTGACGTCCGACGAAATGTACGAGACCATGCAGCTCTGCGTCAGCTGCAAGGGCTGCAAGCGGGAATGCCCGACCGGCGTCGACATGGCCCGCATGAAGATCGAGTTCCTGTACCAGTACGCCAAACGCCACGGCCTCAAGCTGCGCGAACGGCTGGTCGCCTTCCTGCCGCGCTATGCCGGGCTGGCCTCGCGCCTGGCCTTTTTCATGAACCTGCGCGACCGGCTGCCGGGCGCCGCCTGGCTCGGCGAAAAGACGCTGGGCTTCAGCCGCAAGCGCACCCTGCCGGCCTGGCAGGGCAGCCCGTTCCTGCCCCGGGAAACCGCCTTCGGGCCCTCCGACGGCCGCCCGGTGGTGCTGCTGGGCGACACCTTCAACATCTACTTCGAGCCGGGGAACCTGAAGGACGCGCTGGACGTTCTGGTGGCCGGCGGCTATCGCGTGCATGTGGCGAAACCCGCCGACGGCGGCCGGCCGCTGTGCTGCGGGCGCACCTTCCTGTCGGCCGGGCTGATCGACGAGGCCAAGGCCGAAGCCCGGCGGATGATCGATTCGCTCACGCCCTTCGTCGGAAAGGGCATGCCGGTGATCGGCTTGGAGCCTTCGTGCCTGTTGACGCTGCGCGACGAGTTCAAGGCCATGATCCCCGGCCCCGACACCGACGCCCTGGCCGCCTTGGCCGTCACCTTCGAGGAATTCCTGGCCGCCGAGAGCGCCGCCGGCAGGCTCCGCCTGCCGCTGAAATCCATGGAGGGGCGGCGGGCCCTGCTGCACGGCCACTGCCACCAGAAGGCTTTCGCCCTGATGCCGACGGTCGAGAAGGCGCTGAAACTCATTCCCGGCCTGACGGTCGAAACCGTGTCGACGAGCTGCTGCGGCATGGCCGGCGCCTTCGGCTATAACGCCGCGACCTACGACGTTTCGATGAAGATGGCCGAGGAGGCCCTGCTGCCCGCCGTGCGGGCGGCCGGCGAAGACGTGATCATCGTCGCCGACGGTACCAGCTGCCGACACCAGATCCACGACGGAACCCGGCGTGACGCCCATCATGTGGCGAGCGTGCTCAAAAGCGCGCTGGAAATCCCGAATGGATAAGGAGAGAATGCCGACCGCCATGCCCGAACCCATCACACGCAGATCCCTGCACGACGAAGTGGTCAGCCGGTTGCGCGACCTCATCGTCGAAGGCGAGTTCCGCCCCGGCACGCGCATCAACGAGCGCCTGCTGTGCGAGCGCTTCGCCATTTCCCGCACGCCGCTGCGCGAGGCCCTGAAGGTCCTGGCCTCCGAGGGGCTGGTCGAGCTGACGCCCAACCGCGGCGCCACGGTGGCCGAGTTCACGCTCAGCGACGTCGAGGAGATGTTCCCGGTCATGGGGGCGCTGGAGGCCCTGGCCGGCGAACTGGCCTGCCAGCGCATCACCGAGGCCGAGCTGGCCGAGATCCGGGCGCTGCACTACCAGATGGTGGTGCACTTCCAGAAGGGCGAGCTGCCGGAATATTTCCACCTCAACCAGGCCATCCACGAGGCCATGCTGGCGGCGGCGCGCAACCCGACGCTGTCCAACATCTTCCGCAGCCTGTCGGGACGGGTCAGCCCGGCCCGTTTCCGCGCCAACATGTCCCGGGCCCGCTGGACCCGCGCGGTCGAGGAACACGAGAAGATCCTGAAGGCGCTGGAGGCCCGCAACGGCCCGCTGCTGGCTTCCCTTCTCAAGGAGCACCTGTCGAACAAGGGCGAAACCGTGAGGGAAGCGATGTTCGCCACCGAAAGTGTCCGCGAAGCGGTCGGCTGACGGGAAAGAAGAGGCCCGAACCTCAGGCCGCCCAGGGGCAGCCGCCCTCCTGACCGCAGGTCGCGCAGGGCGCCGCCGGGGCGGCCTTTTCGTTGCCGGAACTGACGCGGGGCGCCATGATGGCCTTGGCCACGTCGCCATTGCCGCATTGCGGGCAGCGAAGCTCTCCGGCTTTCGCCTTGGCCTCGTACTCGCCGCCCGAGGCGAACCATTCGTCGAATACGTGGCCCTTGGCGCAGCGCAGGCTGAAGACGATCATCGTGGACTTCCTTGCAGGTCAGAATGCGCCGGGAATGTAAGGCGAGAAGACCGCCAAAGCAACCGCTCGGCATTCCCTCTCTGCCCCTTGGGGGCGGAGGGCCGGGGTGAGGTGGGGATTTCCAGAAGCGTCGAGAACCACCTCTCCCTCCCGCGCCTGCGGCGCGGGCCCCTCCCTCTCCCCCGAAGGCGGAGAGGGAAAATGGGTGCTCACCGCTCGTTGGAAGGCTCGCCGGCCTCTTCGGCCTTGGCGTTCTCCTCAGCGATGGCGGTCCTGACCTCGTCCATGTCGAGGTCCTTGACCCGGGCGATCACCTGTTCCAGCGTCGATTCCGGCAGCGCGCCGGCCTGATTGAACAGCAGCACCTTCTCGCGGAAGATGGCCAGCGTCGGAATCGAGCGGATGCCGAACTGCGCCGCGATCTCCTGCTCGGCCTCGGTATCCACCTTGGCGAAGATGACGTCGGGGTGCTTTTCCGAAACCTTTTCGAAAACCGGCCCGAAGGTCCGGCAGGGCTGGCACCAGTCCGCCCAGAAATCGATGAGAACGATGTCGTTCTCCAGGATGGTGTTCTCGAAATTCTCGGCAGTCATGGCAATCGTCGCCATACGTCTCTCCTGTCTGAGTTCGGACGGATTGACATTTCCTTCGCCGCCGGAAGCGCCAAGCCGCCGGCCGGCCGGTTTGCGACGCGCATCATCAATCAACGCCCATCCATAGGCATTTTTCAAACTTAAGAAGGCCGTCGTGCAAAAGCAAACATCAACGCCACAGCGGTCTCAAAAAGTCCGCCGTGCCAGGAGCGCCCGCGGGGTGGATTGCCGGCCGCCCCCGCCTATATGATGCCGAACGACCGGGCAAGCCCGCTTGGGAGAAAGCATGCCGCGCATCACCGCCGTCTATCGCGTCGCCAGCACCGCCCGGGACATCGAGGCCCGGGCCCGGGCCATCGCCGTCGAGCAGAGCGTCGAGATGCCGCTCTCCGCCATCGCCGACAAGGCCGTGCTGGCCGACATCGTCGGCGCCGTCGAGGGGATCGAGGAGATCGGCGACGGCGCCTTCCGGGTGCGGATCGGCTTGGCCGTCGCCACCACCGGGCCGGAGCCCGGCCAGTTGATCAACATGCTGTTCGGCAACACCTCGATCCACGACGACGTCGCGCTGGAAGATGCCATCCTTCCGCCCGACGTCACCGCCGCCTTCGGCGGGCCGAACCTCGGGCTGGCCGGCCTCAGGGCGCGTTGCGGTGCCGCCACGCGGGCCATGACCTGCTCGGCCTTGAAGCCCCAGGGCCTGGCGCCCGAGGGCTTGGCCCGGCTTGCCGCCCGCATGGCCGAGGGCGGCATCGACTTCATCAAGGACGACCACGGCCTGGCCGACCAGGCCTATAGCCCCTACCCCCTTCGGGTGGCGGCGGTGGCCGCCGCCGTGCGCGCCGTGGGCGGGCCGACCCGCTATCTGCCCAGCCTGTCGGGACACCTGGAGAGCATGCGCGCCCAAGTCCGCCTGGCCTTGGACGAGGGACTGGACGGCGTGCTGGTGACGCCGATGATCGCTGGACTGTCCACCTTCCACGCGCTGACCCGCGAATTTCCCGAGGTCGCCTTCATGACCCATCCGGCGATGGCCGGGGCGGCCGGCATCGCGCCCCCCTTCCTGCTGGGCACGCTGTTTCGCCTCTTGGGGGCCGACGCCACCGTCTTTCCCAACCACGGCGGCCGCTTCGGCTATTCCCCGGAAACCTGCCGGGATTTGGCCGGGGCCGCCCGTCGGCCGTGGCCGGGAGTCAGGCCCTGCGTGCCGGTGCCGGCCGGCGGCATGACGCTGGACCGGGTCGACGAAATCCTCGATTTCTATGGAAACGACACCATGTTGCTGATCGGCGGCAACCTGCTGGCGGCGGGCGACGGGCTGGCCGCCGGGGCCACCGCTTTCACCCGCCGGGTCGCCCGCCACGCCGGCACCTAGGATAGGGACGCCCATGGATTCAAAGACCGCCGTTCGCGAAGCGTTGGCCGGCTGCCGCTGGCAGGATGTCGACGTGCTGGCCTACAAGGAGAATGGCGCCGCTCCCTTCAAGGCGATCACCCGCCAGGTGCTGTTCGCCGAGCCGGAACTCGCCTGCGAGCTGCGCTATTTCGAGATGGCGGCCGGCGGCCATTCGACGCTGGAGCGCCACGAGCACGCCCACGGCGTGATGATCCTGAGGGGTCACGGCACCTGCCTGGTCGGCGGCCAGGTGCGCGCGGTGAAGGCGCACGACCTGGTGGCCATCCCGCCGATGGCCTGGCACCAGTTCCGGGCAAGTGCCGGAGAGCCGATGGGCTTCCTCTGCATGGTCAACGCGAAACGCGATAAGCCGCAGCTGCCGACGGCCGAGGACCTGGCCGCGTTGAGGCGCGACCCCGCGGTGGCCACCTTTCTCGACGGCCAATTCCGGTGACAGGCATAGTGCCCTTTTAAATCGTCATGGCCGGACTTGTTCCGGCCATCCACGCCTTTCTTTCGGTGCTTGTGAAGACGTGGATGCCCGCATCAAGTGCGGGCATGACGAAAAAAGCATCTGTCGCCACATTATGGCCCCCTTGCCCCGATGGCCGGGCGGATTCATGATGCGCCGGCCCATTGCATCACCGGATGACCGCCATGCCCGATACCCCTGCCCCGCTCACCTACTCCGACGCCCACATCCGCGAGGTGCTGGCCGGCGTTTCGACCATCGCCATGGTCGGCTATTCGGCCCACCCCAACCGGCCCAGCTATTTCGTCGCCCGCTATCTGCGCGAGAAGGGTTTCAAGGTCATCCCGGTCAACCCCGGGCTGGCCGGCCAGATGGTCGACGGCGAGGCGGTCTACGGCAGCCTGGCCGACATTCCCGAGCCCTTCGACATGGTCGATATCTTCCGCAATTCGAAGGCCGCCGGGCCGATTACCGATGAAGCCATCGCCCTTGCTCCCGCCAAGGGCATCCGCGTGGTGTGGATGCAGCTTTCCGTGCGCAACGACGCGGCGGCGGCGAAGGCCGAGGCCGCCGGGCTCACCGTCGTCATGGACCGCTGCCCCAAGATCGAATACGGGCGCCTGGGCGGCGAACTGTCGTGGGGCGGCGTCAATTCCGGCATCGTCTCGGCCCGCGCCCGCCACGCCCCCGGCCGCGAGGGCGGCGCCCGCAGGCCGGCCGGCGCCGGCACCGGCTGGAAGACCCCCCTGCACGGCTTCGAGACGCGGGCGATCCACGCCGGCGCCAGCCCCGACCCCACCACCGGGGCGCGCGTGACGCCGATCTTCCAGAACACCGCCTATGTGTTCGACGATGTCGATCACGCCGCCAGCCTGTTCAACCTGCACACCTTCGGCTTCATCTATTCGCGGCTGAACAATCCGACCGTCAGCGTGCTGGAGGAACGCCTGGCCAGCCTGGAGGGCGGGCGGGCCGCCGTCTGCGCCGCCTCGGGCCACGCCGCGCAGTTCCTGACCTTCTTCACCCTGCTGGAGCCGGGCGACGAGTTCGTGGCCAGCCGCAATCTTTACGGCGGGACCCTCACCCAGTTCGGCCTGTCCTTCAAGAAACTGGGCTGGACCTGCCATTTCGTCGACCCCGCCGAGCCCGAGAACTTCCGCCGCGCCATCACGCCCAGGACCAAGGGCATCTTTCTGGAGGTGCTGGCCAACCCCGGCGGCGTCATCGTCGACATCGAGGGTGTGGCGGCCATCGCGCACGAGGCCGGCATCCCGCTGATCGTCGACAACACGCTGGCCACGCCGTACCTCTGCCGGCCCTTCGAGTGGGGGGCCGACATCGTCGTCCATTCGACCACCAAGTTCCTGTCGGGGCACGGCAACGCGCTGGGCGGCGCGGTCATCGAATCGGGACGCTTCGACTGGGCGCAGAACGACAAGTTCCCGTCGCTGGCCCAGCCCGAGCCGGCCTATCACGGCCTCACCTTCTACGAGACCTTCGGCGACTTTGCCTTCACCACCAAGGCCCGCGCCGTGGCCTTGCGCGACTTCGGCCCGACGATGGCGCCGATGAACGCGTTTTTGACGATCACCGGCATCGAGACCCTGGCGCTGCGCATGGAGCGCCATGTCGAGAACGCCAGGCGCGTCGCCGAATTCCTGGACGGGCACCCGCAGGTGGCGTGGGTGTCCTATGCCGGGCTCCCCGCCTCGCCCTACCGCGGGCTGGCCGACAAGTACCTGCCCAAGGGGCCGGGCAGCGTCTTCACCTTCGGCGTCAAGGGCGGCTTCGCGGCGGGCGTCAAGGTGGTCGAGACGGTGGAGCTGTTCAGCCATCTGGCCAACATCGGCGACACCCGCTCGCTGATCCTCCATCCGGCCAGCACCACGCACCGCCAGTTGACCGACGAACAGCGCGTCGCCGCCGGGGCGGGACCGGACGTCATCCGCCTCTCGATCGGCCTCGAATCGGCCGAGGACATCATCGCCGACCTGGACAGGGCGTTGACGGCGGCCGGCTAGGCTGGCCTCAGCGCACGATCCGCCAGGAGCCGTCGGCCTGCAGGCAGGCGGTGCCGTAGCCGGGCTGGGCGGCGCCGCCGACGCTCACCGTCGTCTGGTACTCGCGGCAGGTGCGGCCGGCGGCATCGGTGTAGACGGGCGAGGCCGGCACCGCGGAAACCGGCGGCGACACATAGGCGACCTGCGGCGGCGGCGCGTAGACGATCTGCGGCGCCGGCTCGCGGTAGACCACCACGGGCGGCGGCGCGTAGCGGTAGACCACCACGGGCGGCGGCCGATGGTAGACGTAGGGCGGGCCGAAATAGAAGCTCACCCCGGAGCGATAGCGCGGCCCGTCGTCCCAGTGACGATAATGACGATGGTGGTGGCCCCAGCCGTCGGCCTGGGCGGGCGCGGGGGCCGCCGCGACCAGCGCGAACCCGAGAACGGCGGCACCGGCAAGAACGAATTTCATCATGATCCACCTCTTGCGAGCCCCGGCGGACGTCCGCCGTCTCCATCGAGGCGATCATTCCATCGCCAAAAGATGGCGCCATTATGACATCGATACCGCCGGACGGGCGGTGCGCTCAGTCGTGCGGGGGCGGGGTTTTCGCCATGCTCGCCGGCCCGGTCGTGCCCCCGGCCAGCACCGTGGCGCCATGGGCGCGCCCGCGCCGGACGAGAATGGCGCCGGGCAGCCCCGCCAGCAACTCTTCGGCGCCGGGAACGCTTTCCCCCTCCCGGCGGATCAGCGACAGTTGGCCGAACGGGCGGACCACCCGTTCGGTCAGGACGGCCCCGACATAGAGCCGCGCAAGGCGCCCTCCGGCCTCGACGCGGAACATCGTCGGCCACAGGCGCAGCACCTGGCGCGCCGCCTCGGGACGGGACGGGTCGGTGCGGATCATGGTGAGGACCGGGGCGCGTCCCTTGTGCAGGCGCGCCAGGGCCGGAAGATAGGCCGCCGGGGTTCGACCGTAGACGAAGCCCGAGGCCGAGGCGATGCTCCAGGATGGCGGCATCTGCCAGCCGTCGGCCACCAGCTCGCGGGCCAGGCGGGCGGGCGGGCCGACCCATTGCAGGACCAAAGGCTCCTCGCTGCCGCCGGCCAGCTCGATGCGGCGCGCCGGCAGGCGCCGCCAGTCGCGGGTCCGCCATTCCGCCTCGGCCAGCACGACCGCCGCCGGACGCGGCGCATAGTGGGCGAGGCTGGTGTGGTAATTGACAAAGACATGACCGCCGCCCACCCCGGCCAGGGTGACGACGAACAGGGCGGCCAGCCAGCGGCGGCCGATCTTCTCGGTGTACTCGGCGCCGAAAACGAAGGCGAAAACGGCCGCCATCGCCGCGCCGAACAGCAGCCCGGCCAGGACGTCGGACATCCAGTGGGCCCCCAGATAGACCCGGGAGAAGGCCATCAGCGTGACATAGGCGGCGGAGAATGAAACCGCCAAGGCCTGGATCCAGCGCGGCCGGTCGTGGGCGGCGAGCACGGTGACGACGCCGATGAGAACGGTGTTGATGGCGGCGTGACCGCTGGGAAAGCTGAAGCGATCGGCGCCGGCGTAGAGCAGTTCGACCGGACGGCTGTGCTGGAACACCAGCTTGAAGAGGGTGACGAAGAGGGCGGTGCCGGCGACCGCGATCAGCAGCCCCACCGCCGGCCCCCAGGCCCGCCGCCACAGCAGGTAGACGGTAACGACCAGGGTGCAGGCGACCATGACCACGCCGTCGCCCAGCATGGTGACGAAGACCATGGCCTGATCCACCCAGGCGGTGCGCAGCCCGGCGAACAGGTTCAGCAGCGACTGGTCGGCGAGCGCCAGCGGCGCGTCGGTTTCCGTTTCGCCGGCGACATACAAAAAGGCCGGCACGGCAATGAGCAGCAGCAGCGCGGAGGCCATCATGCCCGTCGAGCGCGGATGGGATGGATCGAAGGTGTGGGCCGTCCATTGCGCCAGCCGGCCCGGCCGGCGGCGACACCAGGCGACAACGGCGGCATGGCGGCCGGCGAACAAGGGCAGGAAGATCTGAACCAGCCAGCGCCCCGCCGCCACCGCCAGGAAAACGATGAGCAGCAGCCCGCCGATGACGACGGCGAGCCGGCCGCTGACCTCGCCAAGCAGCCCCAGCAAGGCCCCGGTGGTGATGCCCGGTATGAGATGGGCGAGCGCCCAGGCAATGCCGGAAAGGACGTTGATGACGGTGAAGCGCAGCGGCGTCATGCCGGCCATGCCGGCGATACCGGGAATGACCGCCTTGACCCCCGGCACGAAGCGCCCGAAACAGATGCTCATGCCGCCGTATTTGCGGAAGAAATCCTCGCCGCGCGCCACCAGGGCCGGATAGCGGGCCAGCGGCCACGAACGTTTCAGGCGGTCGCGCCAGATGTAGCCGATCCAATAGGAAACCTGGTCGCCCAGGACGGCCCCGGCGCCGATCCACGCCAGCATCGGCCAGAACGACAGCTTGCCCAGCCCGACCAGCGTGCCCACCGCCACCAGCGGCACCGTGCTCGGCACGAACAGGCCGACGATCAAGAGCGCCTCGCCCATGGCGATCAGGAAGGCGACGACGCCCGCCAGCTCCGGATGGGCGCTCAGGAAGTCGACCAGGGTCTGCAGAAGCTCGGTCAAGGATGGGCTTTCCGGTTGGCGCCAGGGGCACGCACAAAAATCGCCGCCAACCATTGCCGCGCGCCAATGCTTTTGGCAAGCGGCGAAACTGCCTTTGCCCGCTTCCGCGCCGGGCCGCTTGCGGATAGGCTGTCTGCCGCCGGCAGCAAGGGAAGGAAAACGCCATGCAAACCATCGACGGCGCGGGCCGTCCGAGAGCAGAGACCGAACCCGCCGTCACCCCGCAGGGCTTCATGGCGGCGGTGACGCTGTTCCTGGTCTGCCAGCTGGCCGGCGAAACGCTGGTCCGCTCGCTGGGCGTCGCGCTGCCGCATTTCGCCTTTCCCGGCCCGGTCGCCGGCATGGCCATCCTGTTTTGCTGGCTGGTCATCCGCGCCCGCATCGATCCCGCTGTCGGCGCCGCTTCCAACGGCATCCTCCGTAACCTCTCGCTGCTGTTCGTGCCGGCGGCGGTGGGCATCGTGCAGTATGGCAACGTCATCGCCGATTTCGGCCTGGCCCTCATCGTCGCGCTGATCCTTTCCACGGTCGCCACCCTGATCGTCACCGTCATCGTCTTCGTGTGGGTGGCAAGGCGTACCGGCACGGGAGGCGAAAATGCGGCCTGAGGTCACCGAAATCTGGGTCTATCTTTCCGAATCGCCGCTGCTGTGGCTGACCGTGACGCTGATCGCCTATGTCGGCGCCGAGCGGGTGTCGGTGCACTTCCGGCGCAACCCGCTGGCCAACCCGGTGATCATCGCCGCCACCCTGCTGGTCGGACTCCTGGTCGTCACCAAAACCCCCTATGGCGCCTATTTCGACGGCGCCCAGTTCGTCCACTTCCTGCTCGGCCCGGCCACGGTGGCCTTGGCCGTGCCGCTCTATCGCAACATCGGCACCGTCAAGAAATCGCTGCTGCCGATGGCCGCGGCGCTGCTCGCCGGTTCGGTGACAGCGGCGGTGAGCGCGGTCGCCATCGCCTGGGCCTTGGGGGCGCCGCCCGCGGTGCTGGCCTCGTTGGCCCCGAAATCGGCGACGGCACCGATCGCCATGGAACTGGCCCGCAACCTGGGCGGCATCGCGTCGCTCGCCGCCGTGCTGGTGATCCTCACCGGCATCATCGGCGCCGTGGTGGTGACGCCCCTGATGAACGGGCTCGGCATCACCGACTTCGCGGCGCGCGGTTTCGCCGCCGGCGTCGCCTCGCACGGCATCGGCACCGCCCGGGCCTTTCAGGTCAGCGAATTGGCCGGCACCTTTGCCGGCATCGCCATGGGGCTCAACGGCGCCCTGACCAGCCTGATCGTGCTGCTGTGGATCGTGCTGGCGGGATAGCCGGGCGGAAGAAAATGTGAAAAAGTCGTCATCCCCGGACTTGTTCCGGGGATCCACGTCTTTCTTCTTCCCGTCGGCCCGGAGTCGTGGATGGCCGTGACAAGCACGGCCATGACGACCTTAAAGAGGGCAAGGAGATCACCCCGGGGGTTGCGCCGGCGGCGCCGGGCCGGCATCATCCGGGCGCGACCCCTTGTCCCAGGAGCCCCATGCAGACTTTTCTCGAAGCCCTTCTCCTCGGCGTCGTCGAGGGCCTGACCGAATTCCTCCCCGTTTCCTCGACCGCGCACCTGATGCTGGTGGGCGACATGCTGGGATTCGAAGGCCCCCCCGGCAAGACCTTCGAGATCGTCATCCAGCTGGGCGCCATCCTGGCGGTCTGCCTGGTCTACTGGCGCCGGCTGTGGGGCGCCACCGTCGGCATCCCGACCGACCCCCGGGCCCGCGCCTTCGTGCGCAACGTGATCCTGGCTTTCCTGCCCTCGATGGTGGCCGGGGCCCTGCTCTACAAGTATTTCCAGCAGATGCTGGGCGCCCCGATGGTGGCGGCCGTCGCCCTGGTCGTCGGCGGCGTCGCCATCCTCGTCATCGAGCGCATGGCCAAGCGGGTTAGGGTTTCCGAGGTCGAGGACTTCACGCCCCGCCTGGCGCTGGCCATCGGGCTCTGCCAGCTGGTTTCGATGATCCCGGGCGTTTCGCGCGCCGGGGCCACCATCATGGGCGCCCTGGTGCTGGGCGTCGAGCGCCGGGCCGCCGCCGAGTTCTCGTTCTTCCTGGCCATTCCCACCATGCTGGGCGCCACCGTCTATTCGCTCTACAAGAACTGGGAGACGACGTCGTTTGACGGCGGTGCCGTGATCGCGGTGGGATTCGTCGCCGCCTTCTTCGCCGCGCTGATCGTGGTCAAAGCCTTCGTCGCCTTCGTCGGCCGCCACGGCTTCGCGCCGTTCGCGTGGTACCGCATCGTCTTCGGCGGCCTGATGATCGCCCTGCTGCTGATGCGCTGAATACGCTTTAAAATCGTCATGGCCGCACTTGTTGCGGCCATCCACGTCTTTCGTTCCCGCACCGCCGAAGTCGTGGATGCCCGGATCAAGTCCGGGCATGACGAAGGGAGGAGAAGACGGTGCCCCTTCCTACCCCTTTTTCGCGCCTTGATCCCTAAAAGGGGGATTCCCATGTGCGCTCCATTCGCCGGCCCCCGGCCGGCCCAATAATGGGAGCGCTTCGATCATGACACTGACAGGAACCGGCCGCCTCGCGGCCGCCATCGGACTATGTCTTGCCGCCGGCGCGGCGGACGCCGCCGGGACGGCGGCCATCCACATGGGACCGGCGGTCAAGGTCGGCCAAGGGACGGCCCGCACCATGGTCGTCGAGGGCAAGGAAGGCCAGCCGGCCTCGGTCGCCGTCGTCATCTCGGAAAAGGCGCTGGAAGGGCTGCCCGCGGGACACAGCGGCGGCCATGACTCCTTCATCAGCGAACTGCCGATGCCGGCGAAGGGACCGAAGACCGGATACGACCACGCGACGCTGGATTGGAACCCCACCGGCCACGCGCCGGCCGGCATCTACACGCCCCCCCATTTCGACGTCCACTTCTACATGATCGACCGCTCCACCCGCGACGCCATCACCTTCAAGGGCGAGGCCGCCGCCGAGGCGGCCAAGGCGCCGGCCGCCGACCTGCTGCCGCCCGGCTACGTGGCGCCCCCGGATACCGCCGTCGAGAAGATGGGCATCCATGCCGTCAATCCGGCGGGGCCGGAGTTCAAGGGCAAGCCGTTCACCGCCACCTTCATCTATGGCTATCACAAGGGCGAGGCCGTCTTCGTCGAACCGATGGTGGCGAAGGCCTTTCTCGAAACCAAGCCGGATGTAACGTTGGCGGTGCCGGCGCCCAAGGCCTACAGCCACCCCGGCTGGTATCCGCGGGGCTATCGCGTGGCCTACGACGCCGGGACCAAGAGCTACGTCGTGGCGATGACCGGCCTCAAGCCCTGGCGGATGGAAGGGGCGCCGATGGCGGCGCGGTGATGTCGAGCGTCAGCGGCGGCGGGGCGGCCAGCGTCTGGAAGACCACGCAGTAGCGCTCGGTCAGTTTGGTCAGCGTGGCGACGCGATCCGGCGGCTCGGCGGTGTCGAGCGAAAACGTCAGCCGGATGGCCTTGAAGCCGACCGGCGACTGCTTGGAAACCCCCAGCGTGCCGGCGAAGTCGAGGTCGCCTTCGGCCATTACCGTTCCGCCCTTGAGATCGAAGGCGAGCGCGGTCGCCACCGCCTTCAGCGTGACGCCGGCGCAGGCGACGAGCGCCTCCAGCAGCATGTCGCCGGAACAGGCCTCGGCCCCGCTGCCCCCGGTGGCGGGATGCAGTCCGGCCTCGACCATGGCACGGCCGGTATCCACCTTGCAGGCGATGCCCTCGCCGTCCAGCGCGCCTTTGGCCCTGAGCGTGATCACCGCCTTGGCCGGATCGGCCCTGTAGGCGTCCTTGAGCGGCGCCTGCAGCGCGCGCAGATCGTCGGCGTTCATGATGGCGGTCTCCCTTTTCCCGGTCCTGAGCCTGCCCGCCATATCGGCAGCCGCGGGCGCCGCGGCAAGTCGTCCTTACGGCTTCTCGCCCACGGTGTCGGCGGCGTAGGCGCCCCGCTGGCCCATTGGCTTCGGCTTTCCCGTCGTGGTGTCGCGCCGGGTTTGGCGCTCGGTCTCGGCGTTGAGTTCGGCCCCCATGATGACGATGAAGGCGCTGAGCCAGAACCACATCATCATGCCGACCACGGCGCCCAGCGACCCATAGGTTTCGTTGTAGCTGCCGAAGTTGCGCACATAGAGCGAAAAGGCGACCGAGGCCGCCAGCCACAGCGCCACGGCGGCAAGGCTGCCGGGCGTCACCCACCGCCACTTGGCGTTCTGACGCGACGGCGCGAAACGATAGAGCATGGCCAGCGTGACGACGAAGACCAGCACGATCACCGCCCAGGTCGAGAGCGGCACCAGCCAGCGGGTGGCGCCGCCAAGATCGAGCAGGCCCAGCGCCACCGGCATGACGACGACGGCCATCACGGCAACGACCCCCAGCAGCACCACGAAGGCGGTGAGCGCGAGCGCGACCAGGTTGACCTTGAGGATGCCCCGGCGCTCCTCCTCGCCATAGGCAATGTTCATGGCGGTCATGAAGGCCTTGGCGCCCTTGGACGCACTCCACAGGGCCAGCACCAGACTGCCGGCGGCGGCCACGCTCAAGGCCCCGGTGCCGCTGCCGGCGACCTTGCCCATCTGCTCGCCCAGGATCGCCTGGACCTCGGCCGGCATGACGGCCGCGGCCGCCTCGAATTGCCGCCGCACCTCGACGGGATCGGAGAGGAGGCCGTAAACGGACACCAGCGCGGCGATGGCGGGAAAAACGCCAAGCAAGCCATAGAAGGCGACTCCGGCGGCAACCAGCCCGACATTGTCACGGCCGATCTGCTCCCAGGCGCGAAGCCCGATGTCGCGCCAGCCCGGCGTGGGGATGGCGTCCGGCCGCTCGCTTTCGCGCCCGCGGCCCCGCTCCCGCCCCTCGTCCTGCCCCTGCTGATTCGCCATCCCGCCCCTCCATGGCCGCCGCCTTCGGGTCGGCCCCAGCCCGCCCGCGGAGAACCTGGGAAGGGACGCTTGGTTCCAAGGCATCGGGGGAGTCGTTGTTTTCCTGCCGCATCGCTATATTGTACGATGCGGCTTGAAACGGACCCGGCCTGTCGCGGCCGTGCGATGGCCCTGCCCAGCCGTCCAAACCCCGCGGGGAGGGGACAAGAATACGATGAGGCGCCGTACTTTCTGGTTGATCCTGGCGACGGCCACCGTGGTGATCGGGGTCGGTGCGCAGCAATATTTTCCCGACTTCCTGCCCTCCGGCCGCAGCGGCCAGTCGGCCAACGCCGCCACCACGCCACGGGTGGAGCGGCCCATCGTCGTCGAGGTTGAGCGGGTTGCCGTTTCGACCGTCGTCGAGGATATTCGCGCGGTGGGCACGCTGCGCCCCAACGAATCGGTGGTGATCGCGCCCGAAATCGCCGGCCGGCTGTCGCGCATCCGCTTCAACGAGGGCGACCGGGTCAAGGCCGGCGACGTGCTGGTCGAGATCGACCCGGTGATCCTGCGCGCCGAGCTCGACAAGGCCCGCTCCGACGTCGCGCTGGCCAAGGCCAATAACGACCGTGCCTCGACGCTGGCCCAGCAGGGCACCGGCACGCTGCGCGCCCGCGACGAGGCGGTGGCGGCGTTCCAGGCCGCCCAGGCCGACCTGGCGCTGGCCGAGGCCCGCCTCGAAAAGGCGACCATCACGGCGCCGCTGTCGGGCGTCATGGGGCTGCGTTCGGTCAGCGTCGGCGCCTACCTGACGCCGGGGACCCCGATCGTCGAGATCGCCGACGTCGATCCGCTGAAGGTCGATTTCCGGGTGCCCGAGTTGCGCGTCGCCAGCCTGCGCCCCGGCCAGACCATCGTGATTGCCGCCGACGCCCTGCCGGGAGCGGCGTTCGAGGGCACGATTTACGCCATCGACCCCACGGTCGACGTCAACGGGCGGGCCATCCGCCTGCGGGCGCGGGTGCCGAACCCGGACCGGCGCCTGTCGCCCGGCCTGTTCGTGCGCCTCCAGATCATCGTCGAGCGGCGCCCCGGCGCCGTGCTGGTGCCGGAATCGGCCGTCTTTGCCGAGGCCGGCAAGACCTTCGTCTATCGCATCGTCGACAACCGCGCCGAGCGCGCCGAAGTGACCCTCGGCCAGCGGCGCCCGGGCGTCGTCGAGGTGCGCAACGGGCTCAGCGGCGAGGATACCGTGGTGACCGCCGGCCACCAGCGGCTGGGCGCCGGCGCCCTGGTCGAGATCGTGGCGGCGAGAAAACCGGACGTCTGAGATGAAGTTCGACTTCTTCATCCGCCGGCCGGTCTTCTCGACGGTGATGAGCCTGCTCATCGTGCTGTGCGGCCTGGTTTCCTACGCCAAGCTGACCGTGCGCGAATACCCCAACATCGACGAGCCGGTGGTCACCGTGCGCACCGATTACGACGGCGCCAGCGCCGAGATCATCGAATCCCAGGTGACGCAGGTTCTCGAAGCCTCGATCGCCGGTATCGAGGGCATCGAGACCATCACGTCGATCAGCCGCGCCGAGGAAAGCCGCATCACCGTGCGCTTCCGGCTGGGCATCGACCCCGACGTCGCCGCCAGCGACGTGCGCGACCGCGTCGGGCGGGTGCGCGGCCGGCTGCCCGACGAGGTCGACGAGCCGGTCATCGCCAAGGTCGAGGCCGACGCCCAGGCCATCATCAACATCGCGCTGACCAGCGACCGCCATAAGCCGGTCGAGATTTCCGACTATGCCGACCGCTACATGCGCGACCGCCTTCAGAACCTGCCGGGCGTTTCGGAGGTGCGCATTTTCGGCGAGCGGCGCTACGCCATGCGCATCTGGATCGACCGCATTCGGCTGGCCGCCTACGAGCTCACGGTGCAGGACGTCGAGAGCGCGCTGCGCGACCAGAACGTCGAGGTACCTTCCGGGCGCATCGAGAGCGTGGACCGCGAATTCACCGTGCTGTCGCGCACCGGGCTGACCACGCCCGAGCAGTTCCGCCGCATCGTGGTCAAGGACGTCAACGGCTTCTCGGTGCAGATCGGCGACCTCGCCCGGGTCGAGCTGGGGCCGGAGGACGAGCGGCGCACCAGCACCTTCAAGGGCCAGACCGCCATCATCCTGGGCATCGTCAAGCAGGCCACCGCCAACCCGCTCGACGTCTCGCTGGCCCTGAGGGACGTGCTGCCGCAACTGGTCAAGGACGTGCCGGAAGGCATGTACGTCCAGGTCAGCTACGACCGCTCGATCTTCATCGAGGAATCGATCAAGGAAGTCTATACGACCATCGCCGAAGCGGTGGTGCTGGTCGTCATCGTCATCTTCCTGTTCCTGCGCACCGTGCGCGCCACCCTCATCCCGCTGGTGACCATCCCGGTGTCGCTCATCGGCTCGTGCGCGCTGATGTACTTCCTGGGCTTCTCGGTCAACACGCTGACGCTCCTGGCCATGGTGCTGGCCATCGGACTGGTGGTCGACGACGCCATCGTCGTGCTGGAAAACATCCACCGCCACATTGAGGACGGCGTGCCCCCGATGCGGGCCGCCATCGTCGGCATCGGCGAGCTTTCGAGCGCGGTGGTGGCGATGACGCTGACGCTGGCTGCCGTCTATGCCCCGGTCGTCTTCTCGCCCGGACGCACCGGCAAGCTGTTCACCGAGTTCGCCCTCACGCTGGCCGGCGCCGTGCTGGTCTCGGGCGCGGTGGCGCTGACGCTGAGCCCGATGATGTGCTCGAAGATGCTGCGCGCCCACGAGCGGCACGGCTGGTTCTACAACCTGCTGGAACGGGGGCTGGATGCGCTCAGCCGCGGCTATCGCGGGGCGCTGGTGGCCAGCCTTCGCGTGCGGCCGCTGATCCTGCTGCTGGTGGTGGTTACGGGGGGCGCGGGGTATTGGCTGTTCGCCAACCTGAAATCCGAGCTGGCGCCGATCGAGGACCGCGGCGTGCTGTTCACCCGCGGCCTGGCGCCCGAGGGATCGACCATCGACTTCACCGACCGCTACGGCAAGGAGCTGCAGGCGCTGCTCAGCGACATCCCCGAGGTCAGGGCCTATTTCGTCATCACCGGCGGCAACGAGGTGACCGAGCTGTTGTCCTTCTCCAGCCTCAAGCCATGGAACGAGCGCGACCGCACGCAGATGGAGATCGCCGCCGAATTGCAGCCCAAGCTGTTGCGCATCGCCGGCGTGCGCGCCTCGGTCAACAATCCCGGCTCCTTCGGCCAGAGCCCGCGCGCCCGGCCGGTCGAATTCGTCATCCAGACCGCCGACGAGTACGCCAAGCTCGAAGAGTACGTGAACCTGGTGCTCAAGGAGGCCAACGCCTATCCGGGGCTGATCAACATCGAAAGCGACCTGGTGCTGAACAAGCCGCAGATCACGGTGGACATCGACCGCGACCGGGTCGCCGACCTGGGCGTCGGCGTGCGCACCGTCGGCCAGACGCTGGAAACCCTGCTGGCCGGGCGCAAGGTGACGCGCTTCAACCGCGCCGGCGAGCAGTACGAGGTCATCGTCCAGGTGGCGCCGGACGACCGGCGCACGCCGGGCGACCTCGACGACATCTACGTGCGCGGCCGTGCCGGCACCATGGTCCAGCTGTCCAACATCGTGCGCGCGACCGAAACGGTGGCGCCCAAGGAGCTGAACCGCTTCAACCAGTTCCGCTCGGCCACCATCAGCGCCAACCTGGCGCCGGGATACGCGGTGGGCGAGGCGCTGGACTTCCTCGAGGCGACCGCCGAACGGGTCCTGCCGGAGGCCGCCCGCTACGACTATGCGGGGGCGTCGCGCGAATTCAAGGACTCGGGGGCCAGCCTCTACTTCATCTTCGTGCTGGCGCTGGCCTTCATCTTCCTGGTGCTGGCCGCCAATTTCGAAAGCTTCGTCGACCCGCTGATCATCCTCTTCACCATTCCGCTGTCGATGACCGGGGCCATGCTGGCGCTCAACCTTTCCGGGGGCACGCTCAACATCTACAGCCAGATCGGGCTGATCACCCTGATCGGACTGATCAGCAAGCACGGCATCCTGATCGTGCAGTTCGCCAACCGCCTGCAGGACGAGGGCCGGCCGATCGGGGAAGCGGTGGTCGAGGCCGCCGCGCTGCGCCTGCGCCCCATCCTGATGACGGCGGGCGCCATGATCTCGGGCGCCATCCCGCTGGCCTTCGCGGCCGGCGCCGGCGCCCAAAGCCGCCAGGAGATCGGCTGGGTGATCGTCGGGGGCATGTCGCTGGGCACCGTGCTGACCCTCTTCGTGGTGCCGACCGCCTATACCCTGATGGCCCGCGACCGCGCCCACGCCCGCGCGCTGGCCGCCGCCGAACCGGCCCCGCACGCCGCCGAGTGAGGCGGCCTCCAGTCCGCGATCAGGGAAGCGCCGTCATGCCCCTGGGCAGCATCGTCACCAGGTCCGGGAAGACGATCAGGATCAGCAGCGCCGCGCACATGACGAAGAAAAACGGCATGGCGCTGCGGACGATCAGGGAAATTTTCTGGCCGGATATCGATTGCAGGACATAAAGATTGAAGCCGACCGGCGGCGTGATCTGGGCGATCTCGATCAGGATCGTCAGGATGATGCCGAACCAGATGCCGTCGAAGCCCATCTTGATGATCAGCGGATAGACGATGGGGAGCGTCAGAACCATCATCGACGCGCCGTCGAACAGGAAGCCCAGGACCAGGTAGATCAGGCACAGGATGGCGAGAACCAGGTATTTGGACAGGTTCGCCGCCGCCAGGATTTCGGCGAGTTCCTGGGGAATCCTGAGGTAGGCGATGGAAGTCGACAGCACGCCGGCAAAGGCCATGACCAAAATGATCATGCTGGTCGTGCGGATCGTCGCGTAGGATGCGTTCATGAAATTCTCGAAGGTCATCCGGCCGTTGATGACCGTGATGGCGATCGCCGCGGCGGCGCCGACGGCGCTGGCCTCGGTCGGCGTCGCCACGCCGCCGTAGATCAGGCCGAACACCAGGCCGATGACAGAAACGACGGGCAGCATGCCGACCGACAGCCTGAAACGCTCGGCCCAGGTGTGCATGCGGTCCGGCCGGGGGGCCACGGACGGGTCGCGCACCGCGCGCAGGGCGATATATCCCATGAACATGAACGACAGCAGCAGCCCCGGGATCAGCCCGGCGACGAACAACTGGCCGATCGACTCAGTCGTGATGGCCCCGTAGATGATCAGGACGATGCTGGGCGGGATAAGCAGCCCCAGCGTGCCGGCGCCGGCGAGCGAGCCGAGCGTGAGGCCTTCGTCGTACCCCATCCTTTTCAGGGCGGGCACGGCGACGGAACCGATGGTCGCGGTCGTCACCGCGCTTGAGCCCGATACGGCGGCGAACAGCGTGCAGGACAGGATGTTGGAGTGCAGCAGGCCCCCGGGGACCTTTTCGACCCACGGGGCGACGGCTTCATAGAGCTTGTTGCTGGCTCCCGAGCAGAACAGCAGCTCGCCCATGAACACGAACAGCGGCAGGCAGACCAGAACGAAATCGGACGACGCGAAAAAGACCGTCTGGGTCACCAACGCCGTGGCGGGATAGGTGGTGAAGAGCGACAGCGCCAGGCAGCCGGTCAGGCCGAGGGCCATGAAAATCCACATGCCGCTCAGGATGAGCGCGAAAAGAATGCCGAGGACTGCCAGCAGAAGAATCACCGGGGACGCGGTGGCGAAGGAGGGAACGAACAGGGCGGCCAGCACGATGCCCGCGAAAAGCAGGCCAAGCGCCGCCAGCGTCCATCCGAGGACGGCGCTTCCCTCTTCCGCCGGCCGATCGCCGGCAAAGACGGCCGCCGCTTCCCGGGCCCGATCCAGCGTCAGGGCGACGAACTGAAGCGCAAAGGTCACCGCGCCGGCGAAGAAGGGGCAATAGGCCCACCACAGGGGGAACCTGAAGATCGTTTCCCCCGTCGCCTTGGTGACGTACTTCTCCACCAGGTCCTGCCAGACGTAGTAGGCGAAGAGCACGAAGAGGACCGTCGCCGCGACATGGACCAGCAGCGCGACTGCGGCCTTCACCCGCGCGGGAGCACATTCGGTGAGAATATCGATCTTGACGTGCCCGTTTTCCTTCAAGGTCCACGCCGTGCCCAGGAAGGACGACGCCAGCAACAGCCACGACGTCATTTCGACGGTAATCAGAAGCGAGGTCCCGAAAGCGGCCCTGGCGACGATTTCGGTAAGGACGAAAACGAGGATCAGGCTATTGGCGCCGATGGCGACATGGGCGGCATAGGTGGAGATCTTGGAGATAAGCTTGCTCATGGATCGACGTCTTGCCCCGTACGCGAATGAGGATGGCAGGCTAAAACGGTATGCCATCAAATGAATCACCATCCTCCTCCTCGTCATTCCCGCGCAAGCGGGAATCCAGACCAACCGGCAATCCTGGACTCCCGCGTTGGCCGTTCCGGCCCGCTTCGCGAACGCGGGAGTGACGAAGAAAGTGCTTCCCTCTGATTGCACAGCGGCCCGAAGGAGGGTGGCGTACGGAGCGGCGGTTCCATCGTCCGCCCCGTACGCCAATACGGCTCTAGTAGATGCCCAGGTCCTTCAGCAAGGGAAGGGATTCCGGCGACAGCTCCGCGATGAACTTGTCATAGAGCGGCTTGCACTTGTCGCGCATCTTCTCGACTTCGCCGGGCTCCGGCCAGACTTCCTGCATGCCGTTGTCGGTCAGCACCTTGAGCAGCTTGGCGGCGTTGGGCTTGTAGTTGTCGAGGCCCCATTGCGTCAGCGCCTTGCCCGAGTCGATCACCGCCGCCTGAAGATCGGGGGAAAGCTTCTTCAGAACCTCGTTGCGGATGCCCAGCGTGTTCTGGTTGGTGCTCATGGTGATGTGGTTCACGTACTTCAGCACTTCCCAGAACCGCGTTTCGGTGGCGCTGATCACGCTGGTGATCGAGGCGTTGACCATGCCGCGCTGGAGCGCGGTGTACAGTTCCGAGGTCGTGATGGTGTAGGGCTTGGCCCCGATGTAATAGAGCGAGTCACCCAGCATGCCGCCCCAACTGCGGATCTTGACGTCCTGCAGATCCTTGAGAGTCTTGAACGGCTTGTTGCTGAAGAACTCGGTGGGGGCCGGCAACCCGACGGCGGCCAGGATCGTCACGTCCCACCGCTTGTTGGTTTCCTTGTTGAGTTCCGGCGTCAGCCGCTCGATCTGCCATTTGATCCCCTTGTCGTAATCGGGATGCAGGAACGGCAGGTTGAGGACGCCGGCCATGGGCAGCTCGCCGTCGACATTGCCGCCCATCCATTCGCTCAGGTCGACCAGCCCCTTCTTCATGGAGCTGAGCGTCACGGTGTTTTTGAATCCCAGGGAGCTGTTGAAGTAGATCTCGATCTTGAGCCGTCCCTGGCTGCGCTTGTGGACCTCCGCCGCGAAGAAGTTCATGGCGTCGGCGATATAGCCCTGCGGGGCGAACGACGAGCTGAGCCGCAGGACCTGCGGGGCTTGGGTTTGGGCCTGGGCTTCGGCCATCGGAACCAGACCGAGGGCTGCGGCGCCAAGCAGGCCGATCAACAATCGCTTCATGGCTAGTTTTCTCCCATTCATTATTGACCACTGTTTTTTTTACGCGCGTCACGTCAGGTGGAAATCAAATCCGCGGGGAATGCCGCCTCAACTGCAATTCCCGGACCATTGCCCCCGCGAAGGTCAGGCGTCGTGCCATTCCAGGCCCAGCAAGGCGAACGGGTCGCCGAAATGCAGCACCGGCTCCTGGCGGATAAGGATCACGTAGGCGTCTTCCGGGGAATGGATGACGTCGAGATCGTCGAACAGGTCGACGATGCGGCAAACCTCCTGTCCTTTCTTCAACATCTCGCCGCCCTGCAGCTTCGAGCGCAGGAAGCCGGCGTGATCGGCGAAGAAAAAGCGCCGCTTCGTGATGACGATCTGCCTGCCGGGTCGCGCCGGCGCCCCCTCGATCATCCCCAGGTGCCGCAGGATGTTGTAGGTTCCCTTCTCGGCGCCGTCGATGGCGTCGTCCATGAACACCGAATCGCCGCCGATCTCGGCCATGAAACCCGGAATGCCCGCCCGCGACGAGGCGGCGCAGATGGAATTGGCGAACCCGCCGGGCAGCTCGCCCGACATGGCGCCAAGATCGACATGGCAATTGGCGTGGGCGCCGAACGCCAGCACGAAGCCTTCCAGCTTTTTGCGGAACTCGCCGCTGAATTCCGGCAGGGTCTTGTAGACCGTGTAGTTCGGCGGCCGGCCGCCATGGAACACCGCGTGGAAGCTGATCATATAGTCGGCATTTGCCTTGATAAGGTTCAGCAGGATGTCGGCGGTGCGTTCCGAGTAGGAACCGTCCGGCCGGCCGGGGAACTGCTGGTCGAGATCCAGACCGTCGAACGGATTGCCCCGGCGCCGGAGCTGGGTGGCCAGCGGGTTGCAGAACGGCACCATGACGATCGCGCCGGCCAGGTCGTCCGGCGACAGGGCGCGGGAGATGTTGCGCATGGCGGCGAAGGCGTTGATCTCCTGGCCGTGAACGGCGCCGTTAAGCCACAGCACCGGCCCGTCCTGGCGCCCATTGATGATCAACACCGGGGTTGTCACCTCGGGGATCAGGGCCATGGACCCGAGCTTCAGGTATCCCTTGCCGACGGAGCCGGGGGCAGCTTTTGCGCTGCCGATTTCGATTGTCCTGTTCATGAGCTGTTTCCTCGACCGTTTTTATGTTTTTTACATGTCGCCGCGGCGGCCGGTCCTGCGCTTGTTCCGATCACCTCGGCATCCGTTTTCCGTCGCGCGACGATGTTCGTCTCCGTCATTTACCAGACTGGCCCGCCGCCCGCCATGGAATGTCCCGGCTGGGGCTAGGGCCGGGGCGTGCCGGGCCTCCTCAGCAGGCTGAGGACGACGCGGTCGGTCTCCTTCATCCCCGGGTCGTTGAGGACGCCTAAGTTGCGGATGGTGTCCTCGATCTCCATCCCGACGATGCCGTCCCCGGCGGGCACGAAGGCGTCGCTGAGCGCGAGATGGGCGAACTGCACCGCCGCGGCGGCCACCGTGCTGACCTTGTAGGCGCAGGACAGCTTGGCGCCGTCGCACAGCATGCCGGAGAAGGTGCCGATCACCGACTGCATGGCGTGGACCATGGCCTCGACGGAACCGTTCATGAGATAGACGGTGGCGGCGGCGACCCCGGTCGCCGGCGCGATGGCGCAGCCGCAATAGGAGGTCAGGCGGCCGGTCTGCGCCTTGACGTAGACGGCCAGCAGCGCGGCCAGCGCCAGGGCCCGGCACAGGTGCTCCTCGTCGGCACCCAATTCCTCGGCCACCACGTAAACGCTGAGCAGGCCGGTGATGCCGTGGTTGCCGCTGCCCGACAGCGCATAGACCGGCACCGGCAGGCCGCGCATCCGCGCCTCGGACGCCGCCGCCGTCATCGTCTGGACCTTGCCGATGGTGGCGCTGTGATTCGCCAGGTCCCCGGAGAAGCGCCGCAGCGCCGGCCCCAAGGTCGACAGGCCGTCCTTGAAATCCGTGAGCGCGGCGTCGCGGTTGGTGCGGGCGGCCTCCACCAGGAATCCTAAGGAGGAGGCATCCATGGCCAGGACGTCGCGGATGAGATCGCGGACCGGGATGGTGGCCAGCCGCGCCAGCGAAGCCTCGTCGTCACCGCATCCCGCCGGCGCCGCGTCGGCAGCCATCGGCACGCCGTCGCGGCGGATTTCGACGATCCGGGAATGGCGCTGGCGGATCGTCACGCTGGCGCTGTGGCCGCGGGTGACGGCCACGGCCCTGAGGAAGACGGGATCGGGCGCGTCGGGATCGTAATCCGCCGACACCCTGCCGTCGCGCACCAGGGCTTCGGCCTCCGCCGCCACGGCGTCGGTGACGCCGTCCAGGACGTTGAGGCCGAGCTCGCTTCGCCGGATCAGGGCGCCCAGCGCGCCCGCATGGGCCAAGCCCTTGAGACGGGTGCCGGGGATGCCGACGGTGACGCCGTTCTTGTAGACGTTCGGGCTGACGGTGAGGCGCAGGGCCTCGGGAACCGCGCCCAGGACCTCGGCGGCCTTGGCCGCCGCCAGGGCCGCGGCGCCGATCTCCGTGCACCCCATGGCCGGCCCGATCTCGCTTTGCAGGAGATCGGCCAGGAAACCGCCAACGGTCGGCTGCCCGTCAGGCATGAAGGCTCTCCGTCGCGGTTCCGGGCGCCGCAATGGCCGATGATGGATGTCCGGCGATGGTCAGAGGTGTCACGTCCGCTCTCCCGCGAAACTTGTTCATTGCCCGCAAGATAGCAGCAGCGGCGTGGAAATGGATTGCAAATAAATGCCTATATTTGCTGATATAAAGAATAAATTTGCCAAAATTCATAGATGACTAGCACGAAATAACTATCAATGACGCATATAGAAAAATAGTTTCCTTATCCATGTCCGAAACCGCGGCCGCACCCGCGCGCTGGCCGCCGCCGAACCGGCCCCGCACGCCGCCGAGTGGGGACGGCGAACAAGCCGGCGCTTCATCGCGGAAGAAGGGAACGATTGCCGCCCGAGGATGTTGCCCGCATGTCACGGTGCAACGACGAGGAGACCCGGCCATGGAGCCCACCGCCCCGGTCAGGCATCGGTTCATCGAGGTGGACGGCGTCACCGCCTTCTATCGCGACGCCGGCGGGCAAGACCGGCCGGCCGTCCTGCTTCCCCACGGCTATCCGTGCTCATCCTATGAGTTCCGCCACCTCATGCCCCTCCTGGCCGACCGCTGGCGGCTGCTGGCGCCGGACTTTCCCGGATGCGGCTACAGCGGCGCGCCGGACGGTTTCGCCTATGACTTCGACGGCTATGCCGCGTTTCTCGGCCGGTTCATGGACCGGTTGGGGATCGAGCGCTTCGCCCTCTATCTCCACGATTTCGGCTCGCAGATCGGCCTCAGGCTGGCCATCGCTCAGCCCTGGCGCATCGCCGCCCTGATCGTCCAGAACGGCGACATCTACGAAGACCGGCTTGGCCCCAAGTACGCGCCGCTGACGGATTATTTCCGCAACCCGACGCCGGAAGGCCGGGCCAAGCTGGGCGAGGCGGTGAGCGAGGAAGGCTTTCGCGACGAGTTCCTGAACGATGTCCGTCCGGAGCTGGCCGAGCGCATCGCGCCCGACCTGTGGAAGCTGCACTGGTCGCTGATGACGCCGCGGCGGCGCGACATCGCGATCGACGTCATCGCCGGCCTCAAGGACAACCTCGCATGGTTTGCGCGCTATCAGGCCTATCTCCGGGAACACCGGCCGCCGACGCTGATCGCGTGGGGGCCGCAGGACGGCTATATGCCGGCCGACGCCGCACGCGCCTACCTCCGCGACCTGCCGGATGCCGAGCTTCACCTGCTCGACGGCGGCCACTGGCTGCTGGAAACCAACCTGGCCGAGGTCGCCGTCCTCATCCGCGCTTTCCTGTCGCGCGTTTGCCCCTAGGCGCCGCCTCAGAAGCGATACCCCAGCCGGACGCCTATGTTGTTCAGCCCCTCGTTCTCCTCGGCGAAGCCGGCGTTGGAGATGTGGTCCCACAGCAGCGAGACGCGAACGCTTTCGCTGACGTCGTAGCCGACCTCGGCCCCCAGGCGGAACAGCACGCGCGAGCCCAGCGCCTTGCGGTCTTCGCGGACATTCCTGCGCTCGCCGTCGTGCACCGCGCCGCCCAGCGAGAAGGCGCCCCACAGCGGCACCTCGAACGGCTGCCACTCCCAGGTCAGGCCGGCATAGGCCTGGCTGGTGTCGCCGCCCGGGTTGATCGAGGCCCCGACGTGCGGCCTCGGCGCGCCGAGCGAGGCCAGGAAGGCGGGCGACGTGAACAGCGCCTCGACGTTGAGGTCGATTCCGCGCTCGTCCCGCGACGCCAGAACCGGCACGTCGTGGGCCAGGGCGCCCAGCTTGATTTCCGAAAGAAACCCGTCCTCCGCCGCCGCCGCGTACGGCAGCCCCGCCAGGACCGCGATCATCGACGTCGCCTTCACCCGGCGCATGGGCAATCCCCCTTCTCGTCAATCATGGGCCTCGATCCTCGACCGGTGGTTGGTCCCCTGTAACGCCCGGACCGGGGCAAGGGTTCCGCCGGATGGCGGGGACGGGAAAGGCGGGAAGCGGTGGAAGGAAGTTCCTTCAGGGGAAGCCCCCGCGGGTCTCTTGACAACAGGAAAGGCCATCGCCTTATGCGAATGCAACGCACTATCGTCGTTGCCACGCTGGCCCGCACGGTGCTGCCCTTCCTCGACGGGAAGAGCGGCGCGAAGAGCTGGGCCGAGCAACTGAGCGGGGGCCGCTGAGGGCGGAGCAAGGAGGCCACCATGCGAAAGCGGGTCTGGTATCTGGGTCTCGGCGGCGCATTGCTGGTGGCTGTCGGCGCCGTCCCCTTCCTTCTCGCCGCGGGGGATGAGCCGGCGCCCTCCGTGGCGCCCATCGCCATACCGGCCGGCGAGCATGCCCAGACGCTCGCCGCGCTGAAACCGCCAAAGCGCGCCAGGCCCGCCATCGCCCTGCTCACGCTCAACGACGCGACCGAGGTGTCGGACTTTCTGGTGGCGTACGGCATCCTCGGCGAAGCCGACGTCGCGGATGTGACCGTGGTGGCGCCCGAGGCCGGCCCGGTCAAGCTCTACCCCAGCTTCAATCTTCGGGTCGAAGCGCAGGCCACCCTGCGGGCCTTCGAAGAGCGCTATCCGGAAGGCGCCGACTACGTCGTGGTTCCCGCCGTCCAGCCTCGCGACGACGCCCGGGTCGTGAACTGGATCAAGGCCCAGCACGCCAAGGGCGCCAAGATCGTGTCCATCTGCAACGGCACCCTGACTCTCGCCGCCGCGGGATTGCTGGATGGCCGGCGGGCGACCGCCCACTGGAGCGAGGTCCAAGGGCTTCGCGAGGCCCACCCGACCCTGCAATGGGTGCCGGATCGGCGTTATGTGGTGGATCGCGGCATTCTGACCTCGACGGGCGTATCGGCGTCGATCCCCGTGGCGATCACGCTGGTCGAGGCGATCGGCGGCCGCGCGGCCGCGGAAAAAGTGGCGAAGACCCTGGGCGTGGCCACCTGGGACGCGCGCCACGCGACGCGGGCGTTCCAATTGACGCGCGAACACAAAAAGACGTTTCTGCGCAACAAGATGTCCCTCTGGCGGCACGAAACCCTTGGCCTTCCCGTCGAGCGCGATGTCGACGAAATCGCGCTGGGGCTGACGGTCGACACCTATTTCCGCACGGAAATGACCCGGCTGACGACGGCGGGCACGGGCGATGAGGGGGTGAAGACCCGGCGCGGGCTCGTCATCTACCCCGACACGTCCGCGGGCGTGGCCGCGGTGGACGCCATGCTGCCGGCGCCGCCATCCGGGGCCGTTTCACGGACGCTGGATCGCGAGCTCGCGCGCATCGCGTCGCGCTACGACCGGCCGACCGCCGCCTTCGTCGCCCTGACCCTGGAATACCCCTGGAACGAGGCCCGTGCCGGACCGGCCCACGGCCAATGACAGGTCGGAGGAGCGTTCCCCTTCTCGAATCGTTGGCGCGGATCGGCGCCGGAAGGTCCTGCCCTATCGCGGGGCGGGCACGGCGTCCTCGACGAACAGGTGCTTGCGCGCCGCCTCGCTGACCGCCACCACCGCCGGATGGGTCAGCTTCCGCTCGATCGAGATGGCGCAGTACTTCGCCGCCACGTTCTCGGCGAGGCCGATGATGCCGGCGTCGAACTGGGCGCGGATCTCGTCGGCCAGGATGGCCGGGGCCGGAAAGATGCCGGCGCCGGCCTTGCCGAACGCCTCCATCAGGGCGGCGTCGTCGAACTCGCCGACCACGCGGGGCACGATCCGGTGCTCGCTGAACCAGCGCACGATGGCGCCGCGCATCGCCGCGCCGTCGCCGGGCATCAGCAGGGGCGCGCCGTGCAGGGATTGCGGAAAGCCTTCGCGGTACCGCGCGGCCAGCGCGGGCGCGCCGAAAAAGGCGATGGAGGCGCGCCCCAGCGCGTGGTTGTAGCCTTTGACCCCCAGGCCGGCGGGAAGCGGCCGGTCGGCGATGACCAAGTCGAGCTTGTGGATGGCCAGTTCGCCGAACAGCCGTTCCAGCTTGTCTTCGCGGCAGACCACGCGCACCCGCACGGGAAGGGCCAGCGCCGGGGCCAGCAGGCGGTAGGCGATCGACTTGGGCACGACGTCGGCCACCCCGACGCGGAACAGCACGTCGCCCTTGCCCGGCCGGTTGCGCAGCACTTCCTCCAACTCACCGCCGATCTGGAAGATATCCTCGGCGTAGGTGAGCGCCAGTTCCCCGGCCGAGGTCAGTTCCAGCCTCCGGCCGCTGCGGCGGAAAAGCTCGGTGCCTAAGGCTTCCTCGAGGGTGGCGATCTGGCCGCTGATCGTCTGCGGCGCCAGGCGCAGGTGTTCGGCCGCCCGCGCCACGCTGCCGGATTTGGCGACGCGCCAGAAGTAGTTGAGCTGCTTGTAGTTCAAACGGCCGGCCATCGCCATTCGCAGGTTTTTTCGAACTTATGCGGCCAAATAATCTGCTTTTTTCGGTTTCCGGGCAAGCGCAGAGTGATCCCCGCCGCATCCCCCCAACGACCCTCATTGCGGTGAAACAAAAAGAGATACCTGCGATTTCCTGGGAGATCCCCCTAGGCCTCGCCTAACCACCGGGATGGTCGGTCATTCGACAGACCGTCCCGGTGCCCTTATATGGTTGGTGCCCTTATATGGTTATTGCATGAACACCGATTCGCCGACCGCAGACCCCTCCGCTTCCCGCCCGTGGCACGCCGCAACCGCCGAAGACGCGATGGCGCGAACGGCAAGCAGGCCCGAGGGGCTTTCCGAGGAGGAGGCCCGGCAGCGCCTTACGACCCACGGCCCCAACCTCATCCCCCGCGGCAAGGGCGACAGCGCGCTGGACCTGCTGTGGCGGCAGATCAACAACCCGCTGATCTGGGTGCTGATCGCCTCGGCGGCGGTGGCCATGGCCGTCGATCCCACCGACGGCACCAAGAACGGCTTGGTCATCCTGGCCGTCGTCGTGCTCAACACGCTGATCGGCTTCATCCAGGAATTCAAGGCCGGCAAGGCCATCGAGGCGCTGTCGCAGATGGTGCCGGAAACCGCCACCGTGCTGCGGGAGGGGCGCAAGAGCACCATCCCGGCCGCCGACCTGGTGCCGGGCGACGTCGTCATGCTGGCCAGCGGCGACAAAGTGCCGGCGGACATGCGCCTGACGCAACTGCGCAGCCTGCAGGTCGAGGAGGCGGCGCTCACCGGGGAATCGGTACCGACGCAAAAGCAGCTGGCGCCGGCGCCGGCCGCGGCCGGCATCGGCGATCGCACCTGCATGGTTTTCGGCGGCACGCTGGTTACCTATGGCACCGGAACCGCCGTGGTGGTCGAAACGGGAGCCAGGACCGAGCTTGGCCGCATCTCCACCCTGCTCAAGGAAACCACCGACCTCGAGACGCCGCTGACCCGGGCGCTGGCCGGCATCGGCAGGATCATCACGCTGGCCATCGTCGCCATCGCCCTGGCGATGCTGGCGATCGGGACCTGGCGGGCGGTCATCGAAACCGGGGTCGACTGGCTGACCGCGCTGCGCGAAACCGTCATCTTCGCCGTGGCGCTGGCGGTGGGCGCCATTCCCGAAGGGCTGCCGGCGATCGTCACCATCGCGCTGGCCATCGGCGTGCAGCGCATGGCCGCCCGCCGGGCCATCGTGCGCAAGCTGCCGGCCGTCGAGACGCTGGGCTCCACCACCGTCATCTGCTCGGACAAGACCGGCACGCTGACCCGCAACGAGATGACGGTGCAGGCGCTCTGGACGCCGGCGCTGGGCGCCTTCGCGGTAACCGGCGTCGGCTACGAGCCGACGGGCGGGCTCGCGCGCGACGGAGCGCCGGTCGCCGAACCGCCGGAGGGCATCGCGGACCTGCTGCGGGCCGGCGCGCTCTGCAACGACTCCTCGCTGGCCCGGGCAGACGGGCAGTGGCGGATTTCCGGCGACCCGACCGAGGGGGCGCTGCTGACCGCGGCCGCCAAGCTGGGCCACGACATCGACGCCCTGCGCGCCAGCTCGGCGCGCCTGGACGCCCTTCCCTTCGAGTCCGAGAACCAGTTCATGGCGACGCTCAACGCCGGAGACGGCGGGCGCATCTTCCTCAAGGGCGCGCCGGAAGCGATCCTCGGGCGTTGCGCCGCCGCCGCGGATGGCGGCCCCCTCGATGCCGCCGCCGTCGCCCGCCAAGTCGACGCCATGGCGGCCAGGGGGATGCGGGTTCTCGCCTTCGCCGCCCGCCCGGCCCCCGGGCTCGGCGCCATCGCCATGGCCGATCTCGAGAACGGCTTTGCCTTCCTCGGCCTGCAAGGCATGATCGACCCGCCGCGCCCCGAGGCCATCGAGGCCATCGGCCGCTGCCATCGGGCCGGCATCACGGTCAAGATGATCACCGGCGATCACAAGGCGACGGCGCAGGCCATCGCCGGCGAGCTTGGCATCCTCGGCCATGACCCAGGCGTGCCGGCGGCCATCGCCGGGGTGGAGCTCGCCGAAATGTCCGACCGCCAGATCGAGGACGCGGCGGTGGCCTGCAACGTCTTCGCGCGGGTGGCGCCCGAGCACAAGCTGAAGCTGGTTTCCGCCCTCCAGAAGCGGGGTCAGATCGTCGCCATGACGGGGGACGGCGTCAACGACGCCCCGGCCCTGAAGCAGGCCAACATCGGGGTCGCCATGGGCATCACCGGGACCAGCGTGTCGAAGGAATCGGCCGCCATCGTGCTTGCCGACGACAACTTCGCCTCCATCGCCGCGGCGGTCGAGGAAGGGCGGCGCTTCTATGACAACCTCATCAAGTCCCTGGCCTTCGTGCTGCCGACCAACCTGGGCCTCGCGCTGATCCTGATATGGGCGGTGGCGTTCTTTCCCTTCGACGTCGTCGCCCCCGGCGCCGGCCAGGCGGCGCGCGAGCTGCTTCTGCCCATGGGGCCGGCACAGCTCCTGTGGGTCAACTTGGTGGCGGCGGTGGCGTTGGCCCTGCCACTGGCCTTCGAGGCCAAGGAACCCAACGTCATGAACCGGCCGCCCCGCGACCCGAAGGCGCCGGTGCTGAGCCGCTTCGTCCTCATGCGCACCGCCATCGTCGCGGTGCTGATGAGCGCCGGCGCGGTCGGGCTCTTCCTCTATCACTTCGGCGCCGCGGCGGAAGGCGGCACAGAAGCGCTGGCCAAGGCGCAGACGCTGGCCGTCACCACCGTCGTCATGTTCCAGATCTTCTACCTGATCAACTGCCGCTCGCTCGGCGGCTCGGTCTTCAGGATCGGCGTCTTCAGCAACACGTTCGTGTTCGTCGGCATCGCCGCCGTCCTCGCCCTGCAGGCGGTGTTCATCTACGCGCCGTTCATGAACGCCATCTTCTCCTCGGCTCCCCTCGGCCTCGACGAGATCCTGGCCAGCGTCGCGGTCGGCGCCGCCATCCTGCCCATCATCGGCCTGGAGAAATGGTGGCGGAGCCGGCGGGCGGGCGAACCCCCTCGCGAGTTGGCAGGCAAGGCCGCCGAGTAGGGGATCCCTTGTCCCGCCGCCCCGCGCGCATCAGGTATTGCCTTTGGGCGCGCCATCGCGCCGACAAGCGAGGATGGGTTTCATGTCGCTCACGCTCCACTATCATCCGCTGGCGTCCTTCTGCCACAAGGTGCTGATCGCGCTCTATGAGGCGCAAACGCCCTTCACCGCCCATGTCGTCGACCTCATGGACGGAGGCGCCAGGGCCCACTTCCTCGACCTGTGGCCGGTCGGCAAGATCCCGGTGCTGCGCGACGAGGCCCGGGACGCGACGGTGCCCGAGACCACCATCATCATCGAGTACCTGGATCGCCACTACCCCGGCCCGCGCCCCCTGCTGCCGGCGGACGAAGACGCGCGACTGGAAACCCGGCTGTGGGACCGCTTTTTCGATGCCTACGTCCACGCTCCCATGCAGGCCGTCGTCGGCGACCGCCTGCGGCCGGAAGAGGCGCGCGACCCGACGGGCATCGCCGCCGCCCGGGCGACGCTCGCCACCGCCTACGGGATGATCGAGAAGCGCATGGCGGAAAGAACCTGGGCGGTGGGCGAGGATTTCAGCCTCGCCGACTGCGCGGCGGCACCGGCGCTCTTCTACGCCGGCATCGTCGCCCCCTTCCCCGCCGGCCACGCCCTTCTTGCCGCCTATTTCGAGCGGCTGCTGGCGCGCCCCTCCTTCGCCCGCGTGCTCACCGAGGCCCGGCCCTACTTCGCGATGTTCCCCTTCAAGGACGACATGCCGGCGCGGTTTCTGGAGGGCGGGGCCCCGGGCCGGTAGAGCGGCTTTGGCCGCGCCAGAGTTGCGGTGGGGAAGCGGCATCGGGTAGATTATCGGGGTGGGGACAGCGGCAGACTCCCCGCTTTTCCAAGATGCGCGCGTCCAAGCTCTGCTACCAATTCCCTGCCGAGAGCCGGCGCGGAGGTAGCATGGGTGCGTTCAGCCCGATCGGGCCCGGTTCGACCACCGCCCTGCTGTTGTGGGGGCGGGCGCTGCGCGATTTCGGCGACGGCTTCGTGGCCGTCCTGTTGCCGGTCTATCTGTTGGCCCTCGGGCTGTCGGCCTTCGAGGTCGGCGTCATCGCCACGACGGCCCTGCTCGGCTCGGCGCTGCTGACGCTGGCCATCGGGCTCGTCGGCGGCCGCCACGACCATCGCCGCCTGCTGCTGGCGGCGGCGGGCCTGATGATCGCCAGCGGCGTCGCCTTCGCCGTCATCGACGATTTCGCCCTGCTGCTGGTGGTGGCCTTCGCCGGCACCGTCAATCCCTCGGCGGGCAGCGTCAGCGTCTTCGTGCCCCTCGAGCACGCGGTGCTGGCCCGCGACGTCGCCGAGCGGGACCGCACCAAGACCTTCGCCCGCTACAGCCTGATCGGCGCCCTGGCCGCCGCGTTGGGCGCGCTCGCCGCCGCCGCCCCCGACCATGCCGCCACGTTGGGCATCGGCCGGCTCGCCGCCATCAAGGCGATGTTCGTGCTGTACGCGGCCCTGGGGCTGGCCGGCAGTCTGCTCTACGCCCGCATCCCGCCCCGGCCGCCGGCGCCCCACGGGCCCCGCCCGGCGCCGCTGGGGCCGTCGCGCGCCATCGTCGTGAAGCTGGCCGCGCTGTTCAGCCTCGACGCCTTCGCCGGCGGCTTCGTCGTGCAGTCGCTGCTGGCGCTGTGGCTGTTTCAGCGCTTCGATCTGTCGCTCACGGCGGCCGGACTGTTTTTCTTCTGGGCCGGCGTTCTCTCGGCCTTCTCGTTTCCGGTGGCGGCGTGGCTCTCCCGGCGCATCGGGCTCATCAACACCATGGTGTTCACGCACATCCCGTCCAGCCTGTGCCTGATCGGGGCCGCCGTCGCGCCCAGCCTTGCGGTCGCGCTGGCCCTGCTGCTGGCCCGCGCCGCGCTGTCGCAGATGGACGTGCCGACGCGCTCGTCCTACGTGATGGCCGTCGTCACCGAGGCCGAGCGCCCGGCCGCCGCCAGCTTCACGGCGGTGCCGCGCAGCCTCGCCGCCGCCGCCAGCCCGGCGCTGGCCGCCGCGCTGTTCGCGGCGTCGTTGCAGGCCTGGCCGCTGTTCCTGTGCGGCGGGCTGAAGATCCTCTACGACCTGCTGCTGCTCGTGCAGTTCCGGCATCTGAAACCGCCGGAGGAACGATAGGCGAGGGCCGGCTAATCCATTTCGATCCAGTCGCCCTCGGGGGTCCTTGTCAGCATGGGCGTATTGAAAACGCCGACGACCTTGGCGGAACTGGCGGGAACCACGTTCTCGAGATGGCTGCGCCAGCGTTGCGTCTGGACCATCGCGACGCCGAGAACGACCGGATCGATCCCGCAGGTCGACAGCAGTTGGAGGCCGGCAAGCATCGATGAGCCGCTGGAGATCACGTCGTCGACCAGCACCACCCGCCGGCCGTCGAGAAGCGGCAGCATGCGGGGATCGACATAAAGCCGCTTGCGCTGATCGGGGGTGGTGATCGAGGAAAGGGAGACCGAAATCTCCTCCTGGTACCAGAATTTCCGCGATGTCCCGAGGGGGACGAACCGGCTGTGGCCGAGCTCGCGGGCCACCGCGCTGGCCAGCGTCAGGCCGAGCGTCGGCAGACCGACGACGATCTCGGGCCGGAAGGCCTTGAGCTTTGCCGCGAGCACCTTGGCAAGGGCGTCCTGCACGGCAAAGCTGGCCTGATTGATGATCAGCGAGGCCAGCGCGTGTTCGCCATCCGGGAGCGGCCGGATGGGAAGCTTGATCTGGCGGCCGTCATCGAGTTCGACAGGGAAAAAGCCGGTATGGCTGTCGACGGGCCCGAAGGTCTCGGGCGAATGGATTTCCTGCCAGAAGTCATGGGGTTGCATTCGGGTCCGGTCCTTTTCTCGGGTTGTCGGCCAAGGCAGTTCATTTTATAGGATTTTTCGGGTATGTCGGGGTCTGTTGCGATAAACGCGCCCCCGGCGTCCTCGAGTGTCATGAAAGGTGCGGCCAAACCGATGAACGTCCCCGACCGGGTTTCCGACGATTTGCCCTTTCTCACGGCGCTGCGCCGCGATCTGCACGCCCATCCGGAACTCGGATTCGAGGAGGTCAGGACCAGCGAACTCGTCGCCCGGCATCTCGAGGAGGTGGGGATAAGCGTGCATCGCGGCCTTGCCGGGACCGGCGTCGTCGGCACCCTTCGGGTCGGCAACGGCACGCGTTCCATCGGCCTGCGCGCCGATATGGATGCGCTGGCCATGCCGGAAACGGCAGAGCGGCCCTACACGTCCACCGTGCCGGGCAGGATGCATGCCTGCGGCCACGACGGGCATACGGTGATGCTGCTGGGGGCGGCGCGCCATCTTGCCCGGACGCGGACGTTTTCCGGCACCGTGCATTTCATCTTCCAGCCGGCCGAGGAGGGGCGCGGCGGGGCGCGCAGGATGATGGAAGACGGCCTGTTCGGCCTTTTCCCCTGCGATGCGGTTTACGGACTCCACAACATGCCGGGGCTCGCCATCGACGAGATGGCGGTCGTCGAGGGCCCCCAGCTCGCCTCGTCCGACAGCTGGCGCGTCACCTTTCGCGGCACGGGCACGCATGGCGCCAAGCCGCATCTCGGGCGCGATCCGATCACCGCCATGGCCACGTTCCTTGCCGCCCTGCAGACGATCGTCGGCAGGGTGGTCGATCCTTTGCAGCCGGCCGTCGTCAGCGCCTGTTCGGTGGCGGCGGGCAATCCGGAGGCGCTCAACGTCATTCCCGATTTCGCCGCCATCGGCGGCACGGCGCGCGCCTATTCGGCCGCCGTGCGCGACCAGCTGGAAGAAGAGATCGGCCGCCTGGCGCGGGGAACGGCGGAAATGTTCGGGATCGGCGCCGACTACCGGTTCGAACGCCGCATCCCGCCGACGATCAACGACGCCGCCGCCACGCGCCGGGCGCGCGACGCCGCCGCAAGCGTCTTCGGAGACAAGGTCCTGAGCGCCTTCCCGCCCTCCACGGCCGGCGACGATTTCGCGTTTTTCGGGCAGCAGGCGCCGGGCTGTTACGTCTGGCTCGGCAATGGTCCGGCCGTCGAAGGTGCGCTCCATCACAATACCGCCTACGACTTCAACGATGCCGCGATCCCCTACGGGGTGGCCTTCTGGTCGGCCCTCGTCGAGCGGGAACTGGCCGCCGGCTAGAAGATCTCGGGCATGGGGTGTTCCGGCGGCTTCCCGGTCGCCGTCTTCATCGCGCCGCCGCCGCCGCAAGCGCATCCAGGATGACGGCTTTCAGCCGGTCCTGCTCGGCCTCGACGGCAAGGTCCGCGTTGAAGGCGGCATGGCTCGACCGCGTCTCGACCACGGTGCGGCCGCGGGTCAGCGTACCGGCAAGCTCCATCGCGATGGCGACCGGCCGGAAGGTCACCAGGTCGGGGCGGACGAAGGCCGCCGCCGCCGCGGGATCGTAGAAGGCCATGGCGGGGCGGCCGCGGCTGATGGCGATGGCGATGAAGCCGCCGAACAGGTCGGCCAGCAGGTCGGCGTTGCCCCCGCCGAGCGTCCGCAGGCGTTCGGCGTCTTCCGGCCGGCAAAGGATCTTGCGGGCAAAATCGAGATCGACCATGCGCAACGGCAGGCCGTGGGCGAGAACGATGGCGACCGCCTCGGGGTCGGCATAGGCGTTGAACTCGGCCGACGCGGTATGGTTGCCGGCGCCGGCGCCGCCGCCCATCCAGGTCAGATCGTCGATCCGGCGGGCGAGGTCGGGACGCGCCAGCACGAGCGCCGCGATATTCGTCAGCGGCCCCAGCGCCAGGATGCGGCGCGGCCCGGCGGCCGATTCGAGCCAGTGGACGAGCGCGTGGAAGGCGTCCCCGCCCGGTTCCGGATCGCCGGCGGGAAGGCCGCGGCCAAGGGTCGGAATGCCGGTGGGACCGAGGATCCTCTCAGCCGTCTCGATTTGCCCCAGCACCGACGTCTCGCGGCCGATGGAAATGGGAAAGCGCCAGCCGAACGCCCGCCTTGCCGCCGCCGCGTTGCGGCGCACCTGCTCCAGCGGAACATTGCCGAAGACCAGCGACACGCCGTCGATGGCAACGCCGGCATGCCCGACCGTCAGGATCGCGGCGATGTCGTCGAAGCCCATGTCGGTGTCGATCCAGATCCCCATGGGTCACCCGAAGCGCTTGAGGTGCGCGGCGTTGCCGACCGGAAGGTCGAAGGCGACCTCGGCGCCGAGCGGATGGCTGGGCAGGGTCGCGTCGACCTCGGCCTTCAGGCTGCCGAACGGCGTATCGAGGACGTATTCGCGCGTGCCGCCGGCGAATGAAACGCCGCGCACGGTGCCTCGGAAGGGGCCCGAGCCCAAGCGCAGCATGCGGGGTCGCCAGGCCAGTCCCGCCGTTGCCGGCAACTGGGATGGTACCGGGATCTCGCCGTGATCGCTGACGAACTTGCCGTCGCGGATCTCGAAAATGTTCTCGAAGCCGACGAAATCGGCGACGAAGCGCGAGACCGGATGGTTATAGATCTCCTCCGGCGTGCCGATCTGCTCGATCGCGCCGTCCTTCATCACCACGATCCGGTCGGCCAGCGCCAGCGCCTCGACCTGATCGTGGGTGACGAAGATCATCGTCACGCCGCTTTGCTTCTGAACCCGCTGCAGCTCGGTGCGCATTTCGAGCCGCAGCCGTGCGTCGAGGTTGGACAGCGGTTCGTCGAGCAGCAGCAGTTTGGGTTCCATCACCATGGAGCGGACCAGCGCCACGCGCTGCTGCTGGCCGCCGGAAAGTTCCGGCGGCTTGCGGCTGGCGAAGCTCGAAAGGTCGACCGATTTCAGCCCGGCCTCGACCTTGGCCACAAGCTCCGCACCGCCCATGCCCTTGAGCTTGAGGCCGAAGGCGACGTTCTCGAACACCGACAGATGCGGGAACAGGGCGTAGGACTGGAAAACCATCCCGACGGCGCGCTTGTTGGCCGCAACGCGGGTTATATCGACCCCGTCGAGACGGATGCGGCCGCCGGCCGGCCTCAGCAGGCCGGCGATCGCCCGCATGGTCGTGGTCTTGCCGCAACCGGACGGCCCCAGCAGGGCCAGCAGCTCGCCCTTGCGGATGTTAAGATCGAGGTCCTTGACCGCGACCGTCTTGCCATAGGTCAACGTCAGCTTGTCGAGGGTCAGAAAGGCTTGATCAGACATAGCGGGAGAACCCCAGAAAACGCTCGGCGGCGAAGACGATGCCGACGGACAGAAAGGCAAGCAGCGAGGAAAGCGCCGCGATGGACGGATCGAACACGATCTCCATGTAACCGAGCATGTCGATCGGCAGGGTTCTGACCCCTGGGCCGGACAGGAACAGCGAGACCGGAACCTGGTTGAAGCTGGTGACGAAGCCGAGGATGAAGGCCGACAGAATGCCGCCGCGGATGTTCGGCAGCACCACCCGGAAGAAGGCCCCAAGGCGCGACGAGCCCAGCAGCACCGCAGCCTCCTCGATCTCGGAGCGCAGGTTGTTGAGGCTGGCCGAGACCACGCGCACCGCATAGGGCAGCACCAGCGCCGTGTGGGCGAGAAACAACGCCAGTGTGATCTTCATCTGGAACGGCACGACGAAATAGCGAAGCAGGGCGAGACCGACGATGATGCCGGGCACGATGATCGGCGCCGAGACCATCATGCGGACGGTCTCGGCGAACGGCAGCTTGTAGCGCGACATGGCGTACGATGCCGGAACCCCAAGCACGAGCGCCGCCAGCGTGCCGCCGATCGCCAGGAACATCGACATCGCGAAGCCTTCGCGAAAGCTCTGGACGGTGAAGACCTTGGCGATCCATTTCAGCGAAAAACCCTGCGGAGGAAAGGCCAGCGTGTCGCCGGCCGAGAACGAGGCCGCCACGATGATCACGAACGGGCCGATCAGGAAGAACAGCACGAGGCCGAGGGTCAGCGGCGCGAAGAGACGCTGGGTCATTTGCGGCTCCTTGCCGTCGCCAGGCGCTTCAACAGCAGGTTGGTGGAAAAGCTCATGACGATCAGGATGAAGGCGATGACGCTCGCCGAGACGAAATCGCTGGCGACGGTGACGCGCTGGTAAAGCAGCGTTTCCAGCATCAGCACCTTGGAACCGCCGAGAATGGCCGGCGTGATATAGGCGGTCATCGAGCCGGTGAAGACCAGCGTGCCGCCGATCACCAGGCCCTCCTTGGTCAGCGGCAGGATGATTTTCCAGAATACCTGGAACCAGTTGGCGCCCAGCACGCGGGCGGCCGGGACCATGTCGCGCGGCAGGTTTTCCAGCGCGCTCACCAGCGAGATGATCATCAGCGGCAGGAAGAGCTGCAACAGGCCGATGAAGACGGCGGTCTCGGTGAAGAGAATACGGACCGGCGCGTCGCTTAAGCCCACCGCCGTCAACGCCTGGTTGACGATGCCGGTGCGCCCCAGGATGACGATCCAGGCATAGGTGCGCGCCACCGGCGAGATCATCAGCGGCAGCGCCACCAGCCCGATCATCCGCCCCTTGCTTGCCGCGGGCAGGCTGACGATCGCATAGGCGGCGGCATAGCCGATCACCGCCGCGATGATGGTCACGACGGCGCCGAGCTTGAGCGTGCGCAGGAAAACCGTGCGGTTGATCGGCAGGCTGAAGAAATCCGAAAAGGCCGAAAGCGTCCAGCCGTCGGCCGACCGGAAGCCTTCGGACAGCAATATGCCGACCGGCACGAGAAAGACCACCGCGGCGAAAATCGCGGCCGGCAGGGCCAGCGCCAGCGCCTCGGCCCGGTTGTGGAACATCTGTCTTCGCCCTCAGTCCTCGGACGGTTCTTGCATGAACCTACGCTTCTTGAAGTCGTGGATGGCCGGAACTAGTCCGGCCATGACGGCTCTTCATTCTCGTCATGCCCGGGCTTGACCCGGGCATCCACGTCTTTCTTCTTTCCCGACGGCACACGCCCGGCCATGACGGGCTTATCAGGGGCGCGGCGCCGCTGCCTTTTCTACTGCGCCACCTTGGCGTTCCATTCCGAAAGCCACGCTTCGCGGTTGTCGAGCGCGACGTCGGACGGAATGAGCTTCAGACCCTTGGCCATTTCCTCGCCATAGGTGATGTTGTTGGCGACGTCGTCGGAAACCTTGACCTCGGCATTGACCGGACTGTCGACCAGCTTTTCGGCAAGCTTGGTCTGGATTTCGGTCGACAGCCAGAAGTTCATGAATTCCAGCGCCAGGTCCCGCTGCTTCGCCCCCTTGGCGAGGACCATCACGTTCATTCCGCCGGTCTGGCCTTCCTTGGGCGTCGCCCAGGCGAGCGGCAGGCCGAGCTTGGTGAACGGCGACCACGAGAACCGGCCGATCGGCGCCGCCCAGATCTCTTCCTGCTTCATCAGCTGAACCAGCTGCGAGGACTTGACGTAGAAAGTGACGATCTTGTCCGCCTTGGCGCCCACCGCCCGGATCGCGCCCTTGAGGTCCGGCGTGTTGGTACCGAGCGCCTGGCCCAGCATATAGAGCACCGGCGGGCCCTGGTTGGTGGTGACGTTCGGGAAGGCGATATGGGAGACGATGTCATCCTTGAGAAGGTCGGCCCAGGACTCGATCTTCATCTTGTCGGTGCGATAGACGATCGAGGTCGAGTAGAAGGTATAGCCGACGCTCATGCCGTCGCCGTTCGGGTCCTTGGCGACGTCGTAGAGCTTGCCGAAGTTGGAGAGCTTGGCGGTGTCGATCTTGTCGATCAGGCCGGCACGCGCGGCCGCAAGCGCATCGGCCATCGATACCACCGCCATGTCGATGACCGGATTGGCCTTGTTAGCCTCCATCTTGGCCAGGCGCTCGACGCTGTTGCCGGTTTCGACCACCAGCTTGCAGCCGCACTTGGCTTCGAACGGATCGTAGACGATCTCCTTGAATTCGTCCTGCGCGAAGGCATAGACGGAAATGGTGAGCGTCTTGTCCTCGGCATGGGCGATGCCCATCGTCAGCATCAGGGCGCCGGCCGACGCCAGCAGGGTCTTGGTCAGCATAGGCATTTTCCTCCTGGAATTTGGGTTGGCGTTTCGGGGGTCGGGCCGGCCGCCGGAGCGGTTGTTTGCCGAACCACCAATTGCATGGGCACTTTTGTCGTCTCCGCCGCCGCCACGGTGCCGGTCGCGGGGCGGGAAATTCCAGGGCCGTCGGCTTCGATCGCGCACGCCAGCGCGCCGATGGCGATCTCGGCGATGCGCGGCATGTCCATGCGGACCGTCGTCAGTCCGGGCGTCACCACCGACGCCCACAGCAGATCGTCGAAGCCGGTAACGCTTGCCTCTTCGGGCACGCCGATGCCGGCTCGATGCAATTCGGTGAGCGCCCGCAAGGCATGCAGGTCGGAGACCGCGGCAAAGGCGGTAAAGCCTTCCGCGACCTTACCCGCCAAACCCAGAGGACACCCCTTGCCCCATTCCCGCTCCCGCCGCTCGATCCACAGAACCTCGGCCTTTCCGTCCGATGGTATTCGAGACTTCATTCCGCCGATACGGTCATTCTGCACATTGGAGGCGGGATTGTTGCCGATCAGCAGCAGGTTCTTGTGTCCCAGCCCCGCCAGATGCTCGACGATGGCCTGCCCGCCCTGCCAGTGATCGGCGGCGACGGTGTTGCCGGGCGTCGATGGGCTGTCGATCACGGCGACCGGACAACCGATATCGGCAATGCGCGTGCCGCGCCGGGGCACGATCACGATGCCGTCGACATCCTGTTCGATCAGCCGATTGACCGCTTCGGTCTGCATCGCGGTCTCGCCCCGCGAATCGGCGATCAGCACGCCATAGCCAAGCGTGCTCGCCGCGTATTCGATGGCCTGGGCGATTTGCGGAAAAAGGGGATTGGAAATGTCGGGGAGCACAAGACCCAGCACGCCCGTTCGCCCCGTCCGAAGCGCGCGGCCCGCCTGGCTCGGTACATAGCCGACTTCGCTGGCCTTCGCGCGGATACGCTCGATCAGTTCCGCCGAGACGCGCCCTTTGCCGGACAGCGCGTTCGACACCGTCGCCGCCGAAACGCCGAGTTCGGCCGCGATCTCGTTGAGGTTCGGTCCAGGACGTGGATGAGCCAATTGCTCCCCGGGAGGCAAATCTGATTAAACGTTTAATCAAACTAAGGCCCTATTGTCCTCGTGTCTATCGTCTTCCGCTGGCCGCGCTGTTGAAAAATTCGCTATTGGCGGAATGACAGCCGCGGACTGTGGCGAGGCCTGAGGAGGGTTATTGGGCGACGGCGCCACTTGCCTCGCGCAATCATTTCCTTCTCAGGTTTTCCAGGGCATCCGCGGTGACTTGGCGCATGGCGTTCGGCTCGTGACCCAGCGCCGCCTGAAGACCGCCGCCGATCAGCGCGTCGCCCAGCGCCGGGACGACGACGGCCGACACCATCCGGCCGATGGCTGTGGCGCCGCCCGCCCTTAAACCCGCATCGCCTTCGGCCAGGCCGCCGACCAGATCGGCGACGGCGGCATAAAGGGGTGCCAGGCGATGGCCGGCGCCGGTCGCCGCCAGCCAGGCGACGAGCCGGCCGGCGCCGTCGGCGGCAAACGCATCGAAGACGACGTCGACCACGTCGCGCGCGCCGATCTCGCCGCGCCTCAGGTGGGCCACCGCGGTGGCCGTGGCGGCCGCCAGATCCTCGGTGATGGTGGCGATCAACGCCATATGGAGCGCATCGACCGTTCCGAAATGGTAGGTGACGTTGCCGTGCGTCACGCCGGCCCTGACCGCCACCGCCTTCAGCGTGATCGCCTGCGGCCCCGAGTCGCGCAGAAGGTGGCGGGCCGCCCGGATGGCCTGGGCCCGCATCTCTTGCGGGGCGCGGCGTTGACGGGTGGGCTTAACAAACCCCTCGGGAATGCTTATTGTCATAGGTGACAATAATACCGGCACGCCGGTCGAGGTACAAGCCATGTCCCAGCACGCCCCGCAGACCTACGAATACAATCTCGATGTCGCCGCCGCCGACATCGACGAAATGGGCCACGTCAACAATGCCGTCTATCTGACGTGGGTGCAGGTGGCGGTTCTTCGCCATTGGAACCGCATCGCGCCCAAGGAGGCGGTGGCCGGGCATCTGTGGGTGGCCCTGAAGCACGAGATCCGCTATCGGCACCCGGCGTTTCTCAACGACCATGTCATCGTCAAGGTCGTGCTGGAAAAGCTGCAGGGCGCGCGCGCCTTCTACAAGACGATGATCCGCCACGGCGACGACGTGCTGGCCGAAGTCAACAGTTGCTGGTGCTGCCTGGATGCGGTGACCCGCAAACCGGTCCGGCTGGCCCGCGACATCGTGGCCCGTTTCCTGCCGGCGGAAGCCGCCTCCCACTGACGGTGCCGGCGATCCTGGCCGGTCGCATATTGACAATTTCCCTAAATAGGTATATAGTCATCGTTTCAATTTTCAGCCCCGGCCCCCGAACCGGCGGCGCCGCGCTTCGCCCTTTGGGCCGCGTTCGCCTCGTCGCGACTCAAGGGACCGCTTTCGGGGTCCGTCGAAACCCCCTAAGGCCCTGAAACGAAACCACAAAAGGGGAAAATGACGAGAAATGACGATGTTTTTTTCGGTGCGCGCGACGTTTTCCTTTTGGTTTCAAGGGCTTGCCGCAAACGGCCAAAACCGGAAAATCGTCATTTCGGGTCCGCGGAGGCGCCGCACGGCATCGGCGGGCGGCTTCCCCTACTCCGCCGTCCCATGGGCGGCGACCGCTTCCAGGAACACCTCGGCGAAGTCGCGGAGCTTGGCGGCGCCGACGCCGGCGATGGCGGCGAACTGATCGGGCGTGCGGGGGGTGAGTTGCGCCATCTCGATCAGCGAGCGGTCGGGGAAGATGGCATAGGCGGGCACCCCGCGCTCGCGGGCCAGGCGCAGGCGAAGGTCCTTCAGGGCGGCGAACAGGGCCGACTGGGACGCCGTCAGGCCGGCGGCGCTTTCGCGCTTGGAAGGCTTCTTGCGCTCGGCCTTGGTCGCGCGGCGCAGGGTGTCGGGGCGGTATTGGAAGGCCTCGTCGCCGGCCATCAGCGCCCGGCCGCGCTCGGCCACCCTCAAGCCCCCGTAGCCGGCGATGTCGAGGCCCAGAAACCCGGCCGCCACCAGCTGGCGGATCAACGACTGCCAGTCGGCCCGCGCCCGCTCGGCGCCGGCCCCGAACAGGGAAAGATTGTGGTGGCCGGCCATCGTCGCCTTCTCGGTGGCGGTGCCGCGCAGCACGTCGACGATGTGCGCCGCGCCGTAACGCTGGCCGGTGGCGGCCACCGCCGCCAGCACCAACTGGCCCTCGGCCGTGCCGTCGACGCGCTCGATGGGGTCCTGGCAGACGTCGCAATGGCCGCAGGGCGGGGCGGTTTCCCCGAAATAGGCGAGCAGCACCTGGCGCCGGCAGGCCGGGCTTTCGCAATAGCCGATCAGCGCGTCGAGCCGCTTGTGCTCGCGCCGGCGGCGATCGTCGCCTGCGTTCTCCTCCTCGATGAAGGTGCGCCGCATGCGGATGTCGTCCAGCCCATAGAGCATGTGCGCCTCGGCGGGCCGGCCGTCGCGGCCGGCGCGGCCGATTTCCTGGTAATAGGCCTCGACGCTGCCCGGCAGGTCGGCGTGGAAGACGAAGCGCACGTCGGCCTTGTCGATGCCCATGCCGAAAGCGATGGTCGCCACCATGACGAGGCCGGGTTCCGTCATGAAGCGGTTCTGGTTGGCGTCCCTGGCGCCCTTGTCCATGCCGGCGTGATAGGGCAGCGCCGGAATGCCGGATTCGCACAGGAAGGCCGCCGTTTCCTCGGTCTTCTTGCGCGACAGGCAATAGACGATGCCGCTTTCCCCGGCGTGGCGGGCCATGAAATCGAGGAGCTGGCGCTTGCCTTCGCGCTTCATCTCGACGGCCAGGCGGATGTTGGGGCGATCGAAGCCGAGCACCACGGACTCGACCTTGCCGGAGAACAGCTTCGCCGCGATGTCTTCGCGCGTCACCTCGTCGGCGGTGGCGGTCAAGGCCACCATGGGGACGCCGGGGAACAGGCCGCGCAGGCGCGAGAGCGCCTCGTACTCCGGGCGGAAGGCGGGGCCCCACTGCGAGATGCAATGGGCCTCGTCGACGGCGATGAGGGAGACCGGCAGGCGGGCGAGCGCCGCCAGCATGCGCTCCGTCATCAGCCGCTCGGGCGCCATGTACAAGAGCCGCGTCTCGCCGGCGGCGGCGCGCCGCCAGGCCTCGACGTTGGCCGCCCGGTCCTTCGAGGAATTGATGGTGTCGGCGGTGACGCCGGCCAGCTTCAGCGCCGAGACCTGGTCGTGCATGAGGGCGACGAGCGGCGAGACCACGACCGCAAGCCCGCCCGCGACGAGGGCCGGGACCTGGAAGCACAGCGACTTGCCCGAGCCGGTCGGCATGACGGCCAGCACGTCGCGGCCCGCCAGCAGGGAATCGACCACGGCCTCCTGGCCGGGCCGGAAGGCGTCGAAACCGAAAACCTCCTTGAGGACCCGCCGCTTGGCGTCATCGGGCCGGGTCGGCACGGTCGATCCCGCCCTGGATCAGCTGCCGGCGACGGCCCGGGCGCCAAAGCCGCCGCGCGCCATTGTCGGGCTACGCAAGGCGGCGGCGTTGACGGAGGTGCGCCCGGTGGTGTTGGAAACCACCGTCGAATCGGCGGCCCGGAAGGCCCCCGAGCGGCCGTTTTCCCAGCCGCGATAGAGCGGCTGCGGCGGCACGCCGACGCCGCCGCGCGACATGCTGCCCATCATGTAGCCCATCATGAGCGGCATGAAGAGCGAACCCGAACCCGAGCCTGTGGCCTGGGATTGCTGCGTCCCGGCCGGCGCCGCCTCGCACTTGCCGGGGCCGAACTGGGCCTGGCATTCCTCGGCGCTGGTGAAGACCGGCGCGGCGGCGACGTGGGTCTTCTGGGCCTGGTCGAACTGGGAGCGACAGGTATTGGAATCGTACATGCCGCTGTCGATGCACTGCTGCACCGTCTCAAAGACCGCGGTGTTGGCCGGATCTTCGCAGGCGGTGAGCGCAATGGCGGCGGTGCCCATGGAGAGCAGCTTGACGAAACGCGATCTTCTCATGCGGGGATTTCCTTTGGCTTCTGCCGGAGAGTGCCATGGACGGCGCTACGGCGCAATGAAATGGGGAACGAAACGCGACAAATCCTTGGTGATCGGCGAGGCGTCCTCGCGGATGCCGAGGCCGGCCGGCTGGCCGGCCACCACCCACGCGCCGAGGACCGCGTAGTCGTCGCCCACCTTCAGCAGCGGGGTATGGGCCTGCACGACAAAGCCTTCCGCCCCGTACTCGCCGTCGGTGGCGGCGACGATGGCGGCCCCCTTGCGGATTTCGACGTTGGCGCCTTCCCGCGAGAACAGCGGCTTTCGCACCACGGCCTCCAGGTCCTGCCACGGCTCGCCCGGCTGATCGGCGAACCAGGCCGGCAGCAGGTTGGGGTGGCCGGGGAACATCTCCCACAGCAAGGGAAGCAGCCCCTTGTTCGAAAGCACCATCTTCCAGGCCGGCTCGATGACGGCGGTGCGGTCGGCCAGCAGGTGGCGGCCGAAGGGTTCCGTCACCATGAACTCCCACGGATAGAGCTTGAACAGGTGCGTGATGACGGCGTCGTCGAGGTCGGTGAAGTGGCCGGAGGCGTCCACCCCGATGGCGGCCATGTCGATGAGCACCGTCTTGAGCCCGGCCTGGATCGCGCAGTCGGCAAGATATTCCACCGTGCCGCGGTCCTCGGCGCTCGACGTGATGGCGGCCAGATGCAGCACGTTGGGCGCAATCCCGAAGCGCTTGAAGGCCTCGATGAGGCGCTCGTGCAGGGAATTGAACTGGTCGGCCCCCTTGGGCAGGGCGCCCCGTTCCATCATCTGTTCCAGCCAGATCCACTGGAAGACGGCGCTTTCGAACAGCGCGGTGGGGGTGTCGGCGTTGTATTCCAGAAGCTTGGCCGGGCCGCCGGCCCCATAGGCGAAATCGAAGCGGCCGTAAAGGTTCTTGTCGCCGCGCCGCCAGCTCGCCCTCACCAAATCGTGGAACTCGGCCGGGATGCGCAGGCGATCCAGCAGGCCGGGCTCGTTGACCGCGCGCTCGACCACGGCGTAGGACATCCCTTCCAGCGCCGCCGTGGGATCTTCGATCTCGGCCTCGATCTCGGCCATGGTGAAGGAATAGGCCCGCGTTTCGTCCCAATAGGGGGCCCCGTACATGGTGTGGAAGACGAAGCCCTGGGCCTCGGCCTGGCTTTGCCAGTCGGCGCGGGGTTCGACGGCGATGCGCTGCATGGAAGGGCTCCGGGGGTTCGGCGGCAGTTGATGGAACGGCCTTCCTTTGCTACAGGTTCCGCCACCGAAAGGCCATAATTATCGGCTAGGAAATGCCATCATGATCAAGATCATTTCCCTTCTCTGCGTCGCCGCCCTCTGCGCCGGACTCGGCCTGTCGCCCGCGCGTGCCGCCGAGGACACGCCGCTCTCCAATCGCGCCGAGCAGGCCGAGAAGGCGTTGCGCGACGGGGCCGAAAAGATGCTCAAGGCGCTCAACGGCCTGATCCAATCGATCCCCCAGTTCGAGCCGCCCAAGGTGCTGGACAACGGCGACATCATCCTGCGGCGCAAGAACCCCGACGCGCCCAAGCCCGACGAGCCGACGCGCACGCCCCCGGCCGACGACCACACCTCGACGTGAGATGGGCCTGAAGGCCCCCCTCCCAACCCTCCCCCACAAAGGGGGGAGGGAAGTGTGCGTTGACACTTGATGCTGGAGTCAGGCGGGATTGGGCGGGACGGGGCGGGATATGGTGGGATCGCCAGTGAATCCGCGGCCTCCGTGGGCGCTCCAAAAAAATCGCGCCTCGCGCCTTCGTTTCTGGAGTGGGCATCGTACCCGACCTTTTTGACACTTGAATCTGGAGTCACGGGGCGGCGCCTCAAAGGTCTCTGAGAGGGCTCTCAAATCAGTCTGCCGATCCACCTGACGCGCCCGGCGACGCGCAGGTTCGGGGCGGCCTCCGGCGTAATAGTCTGCTCGCGGTAGGCGATGTTGTCGCTCTTGACGACGAGGCCGCCATCGAAGAATCGCTGCACGCGCTTGACCACCAGCTCGTCGCCCATGCCGAGGATGTAGATCGCGTCGTCCATGATGCGGTCGACGGAACGGTCGATCAACAAGAGGTCGCCGGCGCGGATCGACGGCTCCATCGAATCGCCGACCGCCATGATGAGGGCCAGGTGATCGGGATCGGCCCGGAGCACGCGGCGCACGAAATCCGCGCGGAAAGCCATGTGATCCACCACATGCTCGTGGCCGTTGAGGGCGCCCGGCCCGGCCGAGGCCTCGACGTTGTAGCGCGGCACCAGCACGAATCCGGCATCCGATTCAAACGCCGCCTGGTCGCCGTCCGCCAGGCCGCCCAGCAACACCGCCTCGCGCCTGGCCGCGGCGCGCATCTCGCCCCTGCCGGTGGCCAGCCAGTCCAGGGAAATGCCGGTCTCGGCCGATAGCCTGGACAGGCCCTCGAAGGACGGATCGGCCCTCCCCTCGACCCAATTCTGAAAGGTCGACTTTGAGACGCCGCAAACGGCCGCCACCGTCGCTCGGTTTTTGAACGACTTTTCTACCTCCCTGAGTCGGCTTCCGACTTCCGACCTGAAACTCGGAACTCGGCTTCCGACTTCGAACGTGGCTTCCGACTTAGGCATAACTATTTGATCCAGAAAGAAAAAATAAAAAATCCGACGGCAGAACCAACAAACTGAACTCGGAACAACTTTCTGGCTTGTCTCGGACCAATTTTATGGTCCATAATCCATCACGTACGTGATACCGCGCGTCCGAATAAAGCCGGCCTGCAGGGCCGGGTACCAGGTCAGAGAGAATGAAGGTCCAGAACACCCACGCCGAGGACGTCAAAGCCATGGTCCGCAAGACCGGCGTCACGCTGGCCGAACTGGCCCGCCGGCACGATCTTTCGGACTCGACGACACGCGCCGCGCTTTACCGTCCCCAGCCTTCGGGGAACCGCGTCATCGCGAACTACCTGGGCAAATCCCTCAACGAGCTTTGGCCCCTGTGGTTCGACGAACGCGGCGACCGCATTCCCTCAAAAACCGGCACCAAGAATATCCGACCGGCCCAGGCCGGTCACTGTCAAAAGCGGGTGGCGGCATGAACACCCGGCCCGCGATTTCCCCATCATCCCCCGAAGCCCCCCTTCACCTGGCGGCCGGCGCTCTTCCCCCCCATGAGCCGGCCGCCCTTTTTCTTTCGAGCGCCAGATCATGAAGACCGTCCTCATCTCCATCGCGAAGATCCGCATCGGCAACCGCCTGCGGCCGGTCAACGAAGCCTGGGTCGACGTCCTTGAGGCGTCGATCCTGGAACGGGCGAAGGACAGGGAGCCGGTCCACGGCCAGGAGAAACCGATCGACGTCGGTACGGCCGACGGGGAAGGGCTGCATGATCTGATCGATGGCCGCCACCGGCTGGCCGCCCTCACCCGCGCGGGATCGAAGAGCGTGTGGGCCGTGGTGAAGGAGATGGAGCCCCGCGAGCGGCGCCTCCTGGAGATCGACGCCCAGCTGCTGCACCACAACCTCAGCACCTTCTCGCGCGCCGCCTTCCTGGCCGAGCGCAAGGCCATCTACATCGAGATCCACCCCGAGACCAAGCGGGGCGGCAAGGGCGGCCGCAGGGGCAAGGCGGAATTAAACGACATCGTGTCGTTTAATTTCCTGCCCTTCAGCGAGGAGACCGGCCAGAAGGTCGGGCTGCACAAGGACACCGTCACCCGCCTGACCTCGATGTATGGCCGGCTCACGCCGGCGTCGCGGGAGGGCATCCCCGGCAGCCCGATCGAGGACAGCCGGGCCGACCTCGACCTTCTGTCCCACCAGTCCCCCAGCCGGCAGGCGAAGATCCTCGCCCTCGTCCTCGATCCCGACCAGCCCGCCCGCTCGGTGGCCGAGGCCATCGATCGGATCGAGGGGCGCACGCGGCTCGACGCCGAGGTCAAGAAGCTCAACGGCCTGCTCGACCGCTGGATGAGGATGCCGAAGGGCATGCGCCGCAGCTGGGTGCTGGCGCTGCCCGATCCGCAGGCCGAGGAGATCGCGGCCCTGCTCGCCGAGCGCGCCCGCCAGCACGGCGGCGGGGAGACCGCGTGATGGTCAAGTCGCGCGACGACCGGCAGACGATGGACCTGCTGGACTGGCAGCCGCCGACGCTGGTCAAGCGGTACGAGGAACAGACGGTCAGGGCCTCGACGCTGCGCGCCCGCGTCGCCCACGCCGTCTCCGCCACCCTGAGGGACAGCGGCCGGGACCGCGACGAGGTGGCGGCCGAGATGGGCGCCTGGCTCGGCGAGAACGTCACCCGCAACATGCTCGACGCCTACGCCTCGGAAGCCCGCCGGGAACACACGATCCCGTTCCTGCGGCTGCTGGCCCTGGTCCATGTCACCGGCGACGTCCGCGCCCTGCAGCTGGCCGCCGAGCCGTTCGGCCATTCCGTCATCGAGGACCGCTTCCTGCCGTGGGTCGAGGTCGGGCAACTGGCCATCAAGAAGGAAGAGATCGCGAGGGAGCTGGACGCGGCCCATCGCATCGCACGCAAGGGGGGAAAACCTTGAACGACCAATGGTTCGCGCCGGCCCATCTGGCGGCGATGAAGCTGCCGGGCATGCCCGACACCGAGCGGGGAATCCGCCTGATGGCCGAGAGGGATGGCTGGCGCGCCCGCCTCAACATGGCCGGCGAGCCGCTGGCCCGCAGGCGCGAGGGACGCGGCGGCGGCTGGGAATACCACTCCACGCTGCTGCCGACCCGCGCGCAGATGGCCCTGGTCAGGGAGCTGGGGGCGGAGAGCGCGCCCGCCGCGCCGGCCGGCCGCTCCGAGCTGTGGGACTGGTTTGCCCGGCAGCCGGAGAAGAGGAAGGCCGTGGCCGGCGAGCGGGCGGCGGCGATCCGCGCCGTCAAGATCCTGCAGAAGGGCGGCGTGCAGGTGAACCTGGCGGTGGCCACGGTGGCCCACCAGCGGGCCATCGGCGCCAGCACGCTCTACGCGTGGTTCAACCTGGTGGCCGGGATCGAGGAGGCCGACTGGCTGCCCCACCTGTGTCCGCGCCACCAGGGGCGGACGTCCGTTGCCGGCCTCTCGCCCGAGGCCTGGGAGTTCATCAAGGCCGACTACCTGCGCCCCGAGAAGCGCCCCTTCGAGAACTGCTACGAGGACCTGCGCCAGGCCGCCGCCGCGAACGGCTGGCAGATCCCGGCGGCGCGCACGCTGCGCCGGCGCATCGAGCGCGAGATCCCGGCGGCGATCGTCACGCTGCTGCGCGACGGCGAGGAGGCGGCCCGCCGCATGTTCCCCTGGCAGGAGCGCGACCGCACCTGCTTCCACGCGCTGGAAGCCGTCAACGCCGACAACCACACCATCGACGTCATGGTCAGGTTCCCCGACGGCACGGTGGACAGGCCCTCGATCATCGCCGTCCAGGACCTCTATTCGAACAAGATCCTGGCCTGGCGCGTCGACCTCAACCCCACCGCCACCGGCACGCGGCTGGCCTTCTACGACGTTTTCCGCGCCTACGGCGTCATGAGCCTCGCCTTCCTCGACAACGGCCGGGAGTTCGCCGCCAAGTTGATCACCGGCGGCCAGCCGACCCGCTACCGCTTCAAGGTCACGGCCGGCGAGATGGACGGCGTGCTGACCAGCCTCGGCGTCGAGGTCCATTGGTGCCGGCCCTATTCGGGGCAGAGCAAGCCGATCGAACGGGCCTTCAAGGAGTTCTGCCAGGCCATCTCGACGCATCCCGCCTTCGCCGGCGCCTACACCGGGTCGAGCCCGACCACGAAGCCGGCGAACTACGGCAGCCGCGCCGTCGGGTTCGACGAGTTCATGGCCGTCTTCGCCGAGGGCGTGCGCCAGTACAACGCGCGGCCCGGCCGGCGCACCCGGGTCTGCGGCGGCACCATGAGTTTCGACGACGCCTTCGCCCGCTCCTACGCCCAGTCCGTCATCACCAAGGCCACCGACGAGCAGCTGCGCATGGCCATGCTGGCGGCCGAGCCGGTGACCGCCCGCACACCCGACGGCTCCATCCACCTGCTGGGCAACCGCTTTTGGGGCGAGTTCCTGCACGAGCGGATCGGCCAGAAGGTGGTGGCCCGCTTCGACCCCGACGATCTGCACGCCGGCGTCCACGCCTATCGGCTCGACGGCGCCTACCTGGGCTTCGCCGAGTGCTGGGAGGCGGTGGGGTATCTCTCGGTCGACCAGGGCCGCGAACACAACCGCGACCGCAAGGCGTGGCTCAAGGCCACCAAGGCGATGGCCGCCATCGAGCGCAAGTGGACCCCCGACATGGTGGCGGCCCTGATGCCCGAGATCGACGAGACCCCGGCCCCCGAGACCAAGACGGTGCGGATGTTCGCGGGCAACGCCGCCGTCGCCGTAGCGGCGCCGGACCCGGCCGCCATCCAGCAGAACGAGAAGTGGTTTGCCGACACTTTCCACGCCGGCCTCCAGGTCGTGAAGGGCGGCCGGGAAGACTGAGGGCGCGCCGCCTGCCAGCGGACGCGCCCTCTTAACCCCGAAAGCAAGGAGTCATCATACATGCTGAAGATCAAGGAAGAAACCACCTTCACCGCCGAGGAGATGGCCGAGATCCGCGCCAAGGTGCGGGCCATCATGGAGGCCGAGGGGCTGAAGCAGACCGACATCGCCCGCGAATCGGGCGTCGCCTACGGCACCTTCACCGGCTGGCTGGCCGGCACATACCAGGGCAACAACGACAAGGTCGCCGGCGAGGTGCAGATCTGGCTCGGCGCGCGCGTCGAGAAGAAGCGCCAGGCCGCCCGCATCCCCGAGGCGCCCGGCTTCCAGATGACGCCGACCTCGGCTGAGATCCTCGACATGCTGGGGTACGCCCAGACGCTGCCGGGAATCGTCGTGGTCGCCTGCGGTGCCGGCGTCGGCAAAACCGAGACCTGCCGGCAGTACGCCGCCACCAATCCCAACGTCTGGATCGTCACCATGGAGCCGTGCTCGAGCACGGTCTATCCCATGCTGTCGGCGATCGCCGAGAAGCTGGGCCTGACCGAACGGGTGATGACCAGGCTGTCGCGCGCCATCGGCCGCAAGATGGACGGCGCCCAGGGGCTGCTGATCGTCGACGAGGCCCAGCACCTCGACTCCAAGGCGCTCGACCAGCTGCGCTCGCTCTACGACCTCTACGGCGTCGGCATCGCGCTGGTCGGCAACGAGACCGTCTACAACCGGCTGGAGGGCGAGGGCCGCAGCGCCGGCTTCGCCCAGCTGTTCTCGCGGATCGACATGAGGAAGACGCAGCCGCGCCCGAAGGCGGCGGACATGTGCGCGCTGATCAAGGCGTGGGGCGTCGAGGACGCCGAGGAGATCCGGTTCCTGAAATCGGTCGCCCGCAAGCCCGGGGCGCTGCGCGTCATGACCAAGGTGATGAAGCTGGCCTCGATGTTGGCGGCCGGCGCCGGCGAGACGCGCGCCATCAAGCACATCAAGGCCGCGTTCGAGCGCCTCGGCACCTCCTCGACGGTGACGGAATAGGAGGCGGCCATGCCGATGATCGGAACCAGGACGGACGGCCGCGAGGTGGCCTTCTACATCCCGGACGAATGGTGGATGCGCCGTGGCGACGTGTGCCTCCATGCCGACGAACAGAACCTCTGCTTCGTGACGCGCGGAGAGCCGAAATACTGGCCGGTGCCGACGTACGAATGGCCGCCGCGCGACCGGCCGCCGGAGCGGGTCACGCTGTCGATCGCCGACGCCGAGGCCATCGCCAGGGCGTTCAACAAGCACACGTTCGGGGTCAGCGAGGAGGAGGCGCACAGGATCGTCTCCTCCTCGATGCGCTCCCAGAACCAAGCCTACAGGAGGGCCGTACGATGCTGAGCCAGGACATCCGCAACCGCGCCGCCACCCTGCGCCGTGCCCTCGAAACCGGGCATCTGACCCTGGCCATGCTGGTGACCGCGCTCGATGACTTCGACCTCGACGCCGACCGCGTCGAGGCTATGGAGGATCTCGCCCTGCCGCTGCCCGCCCAGCTCAACGACGCCAACACGCCGGCCAACGTCGTCCGCCTGGCCCGCAAGCTGGACCGCGCCGGCGTCACCCTCGGCCTGCCCGCGGGAGGTGGATCATGAGCCATATCACCATCGTCGCCATCCAGCAGTCGACCGCGCACGTCTTCGGCGTGCCGGTCATGGAAATGACCACCGCCCGGCGTGCCCTGGCGGTCACCCGGCCGCGCCAGGTCGCGATGTTCCTGGCCCGCGAGTTGACCCCCCGCTCGCTGCCGGAGATCGGCCGCGCCTTCGGCGGCCGCGACCACACCACGGTGATGCACGCGATCGCGCGGATCGGCGATCTCGTGTCCAGCGATCCGGATCTGGCGGCCAATGTCGCCCGGGCGCGCGAGCAGGTGTTGGGCTTGTCGACCGGGGAGGCGGCCAGCCTCAAGGATTTTGAGGTGCCCCGGCTCGACGGTCCGCTGGCGGAGCGCGACGCAGAGATCACCAAGCTCGCCGCCTGCATCTCCCGCCTGACCGCGAGGATCGCGGCCCAGGACGCCGAGATCGCGGCGCTGCGGGCGGGGGCGAAAACGTCGCCGCGCGCCCGCGCCTGCCTCAAGTGCCGCCAGCCGATCGTCAGCCGGTATCCCGCCCTCTGCGACCGCTGCCGCCACGAGAACCGGCACGTCTCGCCGCTGGCCGAGGGGATCGTGGCATGAGACGCCACCGCGCGATCCGCGCCCGCAACCGCCTGTTCTACGCCATCGGCCTGGCCGTCGAGGCCATCTTCGCCGTCGTCCGGGCCGTCAATCCCAACACCTGGAGGAACCGATGAAAACCCTTTCGGAAATCGAAAGCCTGGCGCGCGGCTTCAGCGAGGCGCGCCGCGAGCTGGAGGAGAACGTGCGGGGGCTGGAGGAGGAGATCGCCGCCGCCAAGCGCCGGCGCCTGCCCGCCATCCGCGAACTGATCAACCAGGCCGCCGCCCGCAAGGCGGCCCTGGTGGTCGCCATCGAGGAGAGCCGCTCCCTGTTCGCGAAGCCGAAGACGCACATCTTCCATGGCATCCGCTGCGGCTACGCCAAGGCCAAGGGCAGGATCACGATCGCCGACGCCGGCGCCGTCGTCGCCCTCATCCGCAAGCATTTCCCGGACCGCTTCAGGCAGCTCGTGAAGGTGAGTGAGAGGCCCATCAAGGCGGCCCTCAACCACCTGCCGGCCGCCGACCTCAAGCGCATCGGCGTCACCGTGACAGACGCCGGCGACGTCGCCATCGCCCAGCCGACCGACAGCGAGATCGACAAGCTGGTCGACGCGCTGCTGGGCGCCGGGGAAGAGGAGTGCGAGGAATGAGGAAGCTCGTTCCCCTGTCCCCTATCCAGAGCGCCTGCCTGGGCGTCATCGCCGAGTATTGGGCCGACCTCCGCCGCGCGCCCACGTTCCGGGAACTCCGCGACGAACTTGACTACAGGTCGTTGGATAGCATCGCCCGTCTGGTCGCCATCCTCACCGACAAGGGGTGGCTCCGGCCGCGCCGGCCCAACGCCAAGCATGCCCTGATTCCGGCGGCCGACGTCGTGCTGCCGCCGGAAGGCCCGGTCGAGATGACGACGTCCGGCCAGGCCTTCCTGGCGCTCGCGCAATACGACAACGGGCGGGTGTGAGGCCATGGTCACCGCCCCCTACACGCCGAAGGAGTTCACCGAGGTCACTGTCCAGGTGCCGATCGTCCGGCGGCGCCTGGAGCCTGCCGAGGTGACCTGGCTGCGCGACGCCGACGGCTGGTGGTGGCTGGCCGTCAACGGCGAGAACGTCATGGCGCTCAGCCCGGACAAGGCCGGGAAGCTGGCCGGCGATGTCCTCGCCGCGGCGGCGCCGCCCAAGCCCGACCCGGTCCCCGAGGTGAGATGATGCCCGCCGCCGCCCGCCAGCCCGATCTGTTCGACGTCTATCCCGACGTCCCGGGCGCGCGGCCGGCGGACACCTCGATCGCGGCGGCCGAGAGCATCGCCGACGGCGCCACCCGCCTGCGCGAGCGGGTGCTGGCGGCGATCCGCGAGGCCGGCGCCCTGGGGCTGACGCCCGACGAGGCGGCGGCCCAGCTGGAGCTGACCCCCTTCACCACGCGCCCCCGGTTCTCGGAGCTGGCGCGGATGCAACTGATTTCAGACAGCGGCTTCCGGCGAGCGAACACCAGCGGCCGCAAGGCCATCGTCTGGTGGGTAGCCGAGACGACGCCCAATCAACGTGACATGGAGAATGATCGATGAAAAACCGACTGACCGACCTCAACGACCACCTGTTCATGCAGCTCGAACGCCTTTCCAACGAGGAACTGTCGGGCGAGCAGATCGAACAGGAGGTCAAGCGCACCGACGCTTTGGTGAAGGTGGCCGACCAGATCATCGGCGGTGCCCACCTGCAGCTCTCGGCCTGCAAGCTGGTGGCCGATCACGGCGACCGCTTCTTCCAGCATCTGCCGATGCTCGGGGGGCCGAAGGAGCCCGAGAAATGACGCGCTTTGCCTGGACCTGGGACGACTTCTATGCCGAGGAGGCCCGGATAGTGAAGGGCCGGGGCCGGCCTATCCCCTACAGCACGGCGGAACTCGATTTCATCGAGGCGAGGCGGGCCATGATTCGCCGCGAGCTGCATGCGCTTTTCGTAGAGACGTTCGGGCGGACCGACGTCTCACCGCAGAACTTCAAGGCCCTCTGTTCGCGCAAGGGCTGGTCGACCGGCAGGACGGGTCAGTTCCCCAAAGGCCACGTGCCGGCCAACAAGGGCCAGCCGATGCCCTACAACCCCAATTCCGCCCGCACCCGCTTCAAGAAGGGGCAGCTCCCCCGCAACACCAGGTATGCCGGCCACGAGCGGGTGTCGAAGGACGGCTACGTCGAGATCTCCATCGAGGAGACGAACCCCCACACCGGCTTCGAGCGGCGCTACGTCCTGAAGCATCGGTGGCTGTGGGAAAAGAAGAACGGCCCGGTGCCCGTCGGCATGGCGCTCAAGTGCCTCGACGGCAACAGGCAGAACACCGATCCGTCCAACTGGAAGCCGATCCCGCGCGCCATGCTGCCGCGGCTGGGCGGGCGATACGGCCGCGGCTACGACGCCGCGCCGGCCGAGGTCAAGCCGTCGATCATGGCGGTGGCGGAGTTGGAACACCGGGCGCGCCAGGTGTCCGCCCGGCCGAAAAACGGAGGAGGTGAGAGGTGAGCAAGATCTATGTCGCGTCCTCGTGGCGCAATCCCATCCAGCCCGACGTCGTGAAGTTGCTGCGCCACGCCGGCCACCAAGTCTACGACTTCCGTAATCCGGCCCCCGGGAACACCGGGTTTGCCTGGTCTCAGATCGATCCCGACTGGCTGGGCTGGAAGCCGCTCCGGTTCGCCGAGTTGCTGACCTCCCATCCGGTCGCCGCCGCCGGCTTCTCGCTCGACAAGGATGCGCTCGACTGGTGCGACACCTGCGTCATGGTGCTGCCATGCGGACGCTCGGCCCACCTCGAAGCGGGCTACGCCTGCGGCCAGGGCAAGCGGGTGATCTTCTACCTGCATCCCGACAAGTTCGAACCCGAGCTTATGTATCTGCTCGGCACGGCCCTAGTTGACGATCCGGTCGACCTGCTGCACGCCGTTAGGGGCATACCGACGCCATTCGAGACGTCTGGACAGAAGTCATTCGCCCGGCGGGCAAAGGGAAGCGAGTGACGGCCATGGCCGATCGCATCCCCTGCATCAACCCCTCCTGCCGCGAAACCTTCCTCGAAGAGATGGGGATGTCATGAGCGACGAGTTGGACACGCTCGACCGCGACGAGCTGCTGCAGCTCGTGCACAACGAGCTTGTTCCAGCCGGCCGACGGCTGTCGCACGTCGTGACGTTGGCCCAGTGGCAGGTGGCGTCCAGCCGCGCTATCGCGGCGCGGCGGAAGGAAACGGCAACCTACGACGATAGCAGACCCTTGGTGGAAGCCATGGACGCGGCCTGGGGGGCTTGGAAGAAGGCGGTGGCTGGCGGGAACCTGAATGCCGCGGACAAGGCAATGCGGAAATGGTCGCGTGCCCGTGATGCCTATCAGGCTGCCGACGCCACCCGCCGGAAGCTGGATTCCAGGGCCGACCGGTTGCAACGCCGCGCCGATCGCCTGTGGGAAAAGCTGGACACCATGAAGGGACGAGGCACGCCATGAGCGAGGACCTGGTGCACGTCGAGATCGGCATGGAGTTCGACCCCGACACCAGCCGGTGGGGCGTCTACGAGGCCGTAGACGGGGCCTGCCAACATCTCAGTGCCGACGAGGCGCGCCGGATCGCCGGCCAGCTGTGCGGCACCGATGCCGAGCCGTCTTTCATCAGCGCCCTGCTGTCGGCCGCCGACCAGGCGGATGCCGCCAACCGGCCGAGGAACTAGGGGAGGTCATGCCGATGGCGGAAAGCTTCAAGGATCATCCGGAATCGATAGCCGAAGTCCGCGCTGGAAAAGCCCGGGACGCCGCATTGTGGTCGCCGCGCGATGTCCTGATCAGCCTGTTGCGGGAAATCGACGGCGGGTTGGAGATCGACGCGATGGTCATCGCGTTTAGGCGGAAGGGAGAAGCCGGCGACGCATGTTACCGCGCCGCCGTGCCCGACCGTGTCGTCGCTCTCGGCCTCATGGAAATCGTCAAGGGCTATCTGTTGCCAGGGAGACGGTTATGACCGCCGCCACCCGCAAGATCGTTCTCGGTCCCGTCGAACGTCGTTGGTTGATGGACCTGGCGGATCTAGGGCCTGGTCAGCCGCCGCCCGATTGTTCCAGCGAAGCCTTGGAGGAGCACTACCGCGAACGCGACTTCATGGAACGCAAGGGGCTCATCCGGTGGAAACGAAACCGGTGGGAGATCACCGGGGAGGGCCGTCTGCTTATCGCCGATGGAAGGATGTTCTGAGCCATGCCCGCCACCGCCCGCAAGATCGACCCCTTCCGCCGCTCGCTCTACGGCAAGATCGAGATCGCCAAGAAGGCCCTCGGCCTCGACGACGAAACCTATCGCGACATCCTGGAGGCCCGCTACGGCAAGCGCTCCCGCACCGGGCTGCGCAACCCCCAGCTGGTCGACCTCGTCGAGCACTTCAAGACGCTGGGCTTCAAGCCGATCCGCAAGGCGCCGGCGCGAGCCGGCGGCCGGCCGATGGCCGACGGCGATACCCAGCGCAAGATCCGCGCCCTGTGGATCTCGCTCTACCATCTCGGAGCGGTCTCAGACGTCTCCGAGAGGGCTCTCGTCGCCTTTGTGAAGCGCGTCACCGGCGGCCGCGCCGAGGGCATCGACGCGCTGCAATGGCTGGACGGGAAAGCGGCCTTCAAGGCGATCGAGGCGCTGAAGGCGATGGCGGTGCGCGCCGGCGTCGATTGGAGCCCCTACAAGGTGCGCACCGATGGCTTGATCGTCGATGGCTGGGATCCACGGTCCCGGGTGATGGAGGCGCAGTGGCGGCGCCTGGCCGCGCTGGGGGCCGTGCGGATCGCCGACCCGGGCGCGCTGTCGAACTGGCTGTCCCGGTTTTTCCGGACCGGCCCGATCTCGGCGGCCAACCTGTCGGACGACGAGAAGGACCGCGCCATCGAGGCGCTGGGCGCGATGGTGCGCCGGGCCAAGGCGGACGCCGAGGTGGCGCCGTGACCTATCCTCGCGCCCTCGCCATCGCCGCCGTGTGGGCCGCCGTCGCCGCGATCAGCGTTTACGCCGGCGGCCCCGTCGTCGTCGTCCTGCCGCTGCTGTGGGTGCTGGGATTCCTGGCCACCGGCGCCGTCGCCTACGGGAGAAAGCCATGAACCCCGCGTCCCTGCGCATGGCCTGCCACATGCACGTGATGAAGCGCGCCAGCCAGCGCGGCATCGTCATCACCGCCGACGACATCGTCCGCTACGAGGCCCTGATGGAACGGGCCAGGCCGGCCTACGAACGGCCCGGCGCCGCCCGCTATCTGCTGACGGTCAAGTCGGCCGCCGGCCGGCGGATGCGCGTGGTCTACGACGTCGAGCTGCGCTGCATGGTGTCGGTTTGGCACCGCTTCGGGAGGAGAGGAGCCATGAGGATTAATCGGCAGATCGATTGCATCCACCTCGACGGCCTGGGCCTGTGCCGCATCCACAAGGCCCCCTGGTGGCTGAGGTGGCTGGCGCCGAAGGGACGCCAACGGTGCATCGAGGAGGTGCGGCGCGACTTCATCCTGCAGGACGCCGGCGACTTTCCGCCGTGCGCCGACAGGACGCCCGACACACGCCGTCCCGTTGGACCGCCGCCCCCACCCAAACCGGACAGGTGAGCACCATGAGGAAAATCCATATCACCCCCGCCCAGAAGCGCTGCCTGGCCCGCGCCGTGCTGGGCGAACGGGTCTACCGGGCCGGCGGATTCGGGGGGGGGGGCGCAACCCGCAGGACGAGGCGGCCTTTGCCAGGGATACCGTCGGCGCCCTTCTCTGCAAGGGCCTGATCAAGAATGGCATCTCCTTCAACAGCTTTGTCGCCACCGACCGCGGGCGCGAGGTCTACGCCCGCTTCCGCAGCGTGTGGATCTGAGGAGCCCTGCGGGGCAAGGAGAAGACCATGCAAGAGCGTCTGAAACAATATATCCGATACATCATCAACACGGGACGCGACCCGTTGCCCACCGAGTTTTTCGACGATGACTGGGAGCCGATTGGGCCTGGCCTTCGCGCCCATCTTGTCACCGAAGGTGCGATCAGCGTCAGCGACGACGGTATCCATCTCACTGACATTGGCCGCAAGGCCGTGTCCTGAAAACGAGGATGCCATGGATCGTTGGTTGAGCTTCTTCCTGGGAGTCGCCGTCGGCATGCTGGTCGCCGTCGCCGCGCTGGAAATGACGCCCCTTGTCTGACCGTCTCCCCCACGGGCTCTTCCCGGGCTGGGCGCCGGGACCGGCCAGGCCGCCGCGAAAGGGCCACGCCGCCATTCCCGGCACCGGGCCGGAGGGGGAAACCTGCGGCACGTGCGACCACCTGGTCCGCCGGCGGCTGGCGAAAACGTACCTCAAGTGCGGCCTGATCCAATGGACGTCGGGCGCCGCCACCGACATCCGCGCCAAGGACCCGGCCTGTTCGCGGTGGGAGCCCATGAAGCGGAGCGAGCCATGACCGACGTCCGCTCCTGGCCGGTCGGGTTGCGGCGCCTGGCCGAGATTATCGGGGCGGCTGCGGCCGTGGCCCTGGCCGAGGCCTTCGGCGGCGAGGAGGATTGGTACATCCCGAAGACGGCCGCCGTCGACCATCCCTTCGTCGCCGTCATCGGGCTCGACCGCATGGAGGCCCTGTCGGCCGCCATGGGTGGCACCACCATCGAGATCCCGCGCGGCGTCTTCCGCGATCTCAAGAAGGCCCGCATCCTCCAGGCGACCGGCACCAGCCGCGAGATCGCCCGCGGCGTCGGCGCCACCCAACGCTACGTCCGCCTGGTGCGAAACAGCCTGACCGACGATGGCCAGCCAGGCCTCTTCGACCCGCCCCCGAAGGACGATTGACAGCGCGCACGCGCGCTCTCATCCTCCCGATGTCCCTCCCCAAATCGTGACTACCGGAAGACTTCCGGGATGCCGGCGGGCCCCCGGCATCGTCATGCTCGCTCCATCGAGACGGAGCGAGCCATGCCCATCGTCGCACTCATCCTGATCCTGGTCGCGGCGGCCATGCCGGCCGCATCGCAAACGATGTGCGCCGCGCGGGCCGAGCTGCTGGGCGACCTCCAGGGGAAATTCGCCGAGGCGCCGGTGGCCATCGGGCTCACCAACGCCGGCGGCCTGGTCGAGGTCCTGACGTCGCCGGGCGGCGACACCTGGACCCTCATCGTCACCGACGCCCAGGGCACGAGCTGCCTGGTGGCGGCCGGCGAGTCCTGGGAAAGGCTCGATCCGCCGGCGCCGGGGGAGAGGACGTGATGTTCACGCTGTTCGTCAACCTGCCTCGGAACCGCTGGATGCCGGGGACCGCCCACCTGTTCGGCCCCGACGGCAAGCCGGTGCTCGACAACATGCCCTGTCGCGGCAAGGCCGACAACAAGCGGGCCGCCGAGGCCCTCAATCCGACCCGCGACCCGGCGCGGCCGTGGGGCGACACCCCCACCGGCACCTACGCGCCGGCCCTGGTCACCCGCTTCGACCCGCCGCACCGTACCTTCGGGCGCTACGCCATCCTGCTCGAAGGCGTCTCCGGACAGGCGCTGGCGGCCAAGGTCAACGGGCGCACCGATCTCGCCGCCCACGGCGGCCGGGGCAACGACAACCTGATGGCCACCTACGGGTGCCTGCGCCTTCACGACCGCGACATGGAGGCCGTCGCCGAGGCGGTGGGCGACGACCTGGTCACCACAGAGATCCACGAGCAGGAGAGCTGACATGAACGGGAAGTTCGTCCTTAGGTCCAAGACCATCATCGGCGGGTTGCTGACCACCGTCCCGCTGATCATGCGCATCGCCGGCGTCGAGGCGCCGCCCGAGGCGGAGATCGAGGCGCTGGGCGCCAGCCTGCAAACCCTCATCGATGTGGGGGCCGAAGCGGTCGGCCTCGCCCTCGTCATTTGGGGCCGCATCACCGCCAAGACGGCGCTGACCGCCAAGCCGGGCGGCGGCACGGCGGCGATGGTGGCCCTACTCGCTGTCGGCCTGCTGCTCGGCGCCTGCGCCTCGATGCAGGCCGAGACGCCGGCGCAACGGGTGTTCGCCGCCCAGGCCGACTTCAACGCGCCGCTGGCCGTCGCCGTCGCCTACGAGAGCCAGCCGCGCTGCCTGGAAGGGCAGAGCCAACTGGCCGGCTGCTCCGACCCCGCCGTTGTCGACATCCTGCGCAGCGCCTATCGGGACGCCGCGGCGGCGCTGGCCGCCGCCCAGACGGCGGTGCGCACGCCGGGCATCGCCGAATCGAAGGTGGCGCTGGCGGTGGCGGCGGCACGGGCCGCCGTCGATGTCTTCGTCGCCGTCGTCAACAACCACGGGCTGGAGTGACCCCCATGATCAACGCCCTCGCTTTCGCTTCCCAAGTCCTGCAGCTGCTGCCGGCGGTCATCAGCGGCGTCAAGGGCGCCAGCCAGGCGATGACCTGGGGCGCCGGCCTGGTGAAGGGCATGGCGGCCGAGAACCGAGACCCGACGCCGGCGGAATGGGACGCGCTCAACGCCATGACGGCGGCTTTCGGCGAGCAGCTGCTGAGCGACGACTGAGGCGGCCGGACCATGGACTTCGAAACCACGCGGCTTCTGATCAGCGCCCTGATGCTGATCGTCTCCATCGGGTCGGCGTGGTTCGCCTACCGGGTCAAGCAGCGCCAGGCCGACAAGGATGAGGTCAAGGAACTGCGCGACCGCATCATGAGGGCCGAGGCGCGGCTCGAAGAGACGCCGACCTCCAAGGCCCTGCACGAGTTGGCCCTGTCGATCTCCGGATTCGGCGGCGATCTGAAGGCCGTGACGGCCCGCCTCGACGGGCTGGGGAAGATCGTCGAGCGACTGGAAACCGTCACGGACCGGCAGGAGACCTACCTCCTGACCGGCGGAGGGAAGTGAGATGGACTACCGCCAAGTCGTCACCGAGAACCGCCGCATCGCCATCCTGCACATCCTGGCGGGCGACCCCGGGTATTCCGTCAACGATTCGGTGATGCAGACGGCGCTCGAGACCATCGGCCACACCGCCAGCCGCGACGTGATCCGCGGGGACTTCGCGTGGCTGGCCGAGCAGGGCCTGGTGCGGGTCGACGTCGTCAACGCCATCATCCACGTCGCCCGCCTGACCGAGCGCGGCGCCGAGGTCGAGGCCGGCCGCGCCACGGTGCCGGGAGTCAAACGCCCCAGCCCCCACGATTGAGGGGGGTCCGATGCCCGTCAAATCCACGATCAAGACCCTGCCCGAGGCCGTCCTGGCCCGCCTCAACTTCATGCTGGCCGAGGACGCGCTGACCATCGACCAGGTGGTGGCCTGGCTCGACGAGCAGGGAGTCCCCCGGTCGCGCTCGGCGGTCGGCCGCTACAAGCAGGACCTCGACAAGGTCGCCCGGCGTCTCCGCGAAAGCCGCGAGATCACCACGGCGCTGACGAAGGAACTGGGAGACGCCGCGGCCCAGGGCAAGCAGGGCCGGCTTTTGGTCGAGATGGCGCGGACGCTGGTCTTCGACATGATGATGAAGATGCAGGATGTCAAAGCGGGCTTGAGCGCGATGGACGTCGCCTTCCTCGGCAAGGGCCTGGCCGAGCTGGGCCGCGCGCTGCGCTTCGACCAGGACTTCGAGACCAAGGTCCGCGAGCAGGTGGCGAAGGAGGAGCGGCAGAAGGCGGCGGAGACGGTGGACAAGGTGGCCAAGTCCCAGGGGCTGACCGCCGAGCAGGCGGCCTTCATCCGCGGCAGCATTCTCGGCGTGCCCGTGGAGGGCCAGGATGGATGAGGCCGCCGCCCGGGAAAAGGAGCCTGTACTTCTTTCGTCGGCACCGCTGGAAGGCGACGAGAAGACCCGCGCGCTCGACCTGGTCGAGGAGATGCAGGAAGACCGGGCCTCACACCGCCTGAAGCCTTCCGAAGTTCCCAACGTCCTGTTGACCTATCAGGCCCGCTGGCACGCCGACACGTCGCCCGTTCGGATCGGAGAGAAATCGCGGCGCATCGGCTTCTCGTGGGGATGCCTGGCGGCCGAGTCGGTGATCGAGGCCGCGCTGGCCAGGGATGCCGGCGGCATGAACCAGCACTACATGGGCTACAACCAGGCGATGGCCGCCGAGTATGTCGGCGACTGCGCCTTCTTCGCCCGGGCCTTCGGCCAGGCGATGGGCGCCATCGATGTCTGGAGGGACACGGTCCTCGTCGAGGATGAGCGGCGCGACATCCTGCGCTATGTCGTCAAGCTGTCCAGCGGGTTCCGCATCGAGGCGCACAGCTCCAACCCCTACAACTGGCGCGGCAAGCAGGGCCACGCCAGGATCGACGAGGCGGCCTTTCACGAGAACCTGCGCGAGGTCATCAAGGGCGCGCTGGCCTTCCGCATGTGGGGCGGCCGGGTCGATATCGTCTCGACCCACAACGGCGAGGACAACGACTTCGCCGAGTTCCTGCGCGACGTTCTGGCCGGCAAGCTGCCCTGGTCGCATCATCGCGTCACCTTCGACGACGCCCTGCGCGAGGGCTTCTACCGCCGGGTCTGCCTGATCAAGAACTGGATCTGGAGCCAGGAGGCCGAGGGCGAATACCGCGAAGGCGTGCGGGCCGACTACCCGGACGCCGAGGACGCCGCCGAGGAACTGGACTGCGTGCCGAAGCGCGGCTCCGGCGCCTACTTCACGCGCCTGATCATCGAGCCCTGCCAGGACGATACGATCCCGATCGTCCGTCATTCCCGTCCGGCCGAGTTCGTTCTCGATGCGGACCGAAAGCGCAAGACACAGGATTGGATCGAGGAAGTCCTGGCGCCCATCGTGCGCGCCATGCCCACCGCCCGGCGCACGGCGCTCGGGCGCGACTTCGGCCGATCCGGCGACCTGTCCGTGGACTTCGTCCTGCAGGAAGAGGGTGCCGGCGTTTGGCGCCAGGCCTTTCAGCTTGAGCTGCGCAACATCCCCTTCGACGTCCAGTGGCAGATCACGGAGTTCCTGCTGACCAACCTGCCGCTGCTCCAGAACGCCAAGTTCGACAGCCGCGGCAATGGCCAGGAGCACGCCGAGAAAGCGCTACAGCTTCTCGGGCCTTCGTTCGTCGAACTCGTGATGCTGTCGGCCGGCTGGTACGCAGAGTGGTTCCCCAGATACCGCCGGGCATTCGAGAACAAGCAGATCCGCGTCAACAAGTCCGAAGACACCATCCAGGACCACCGCCTGGTCGTGCTGCGCGACGGCAAGCCGGCGATGTCGGCGGCAAAGGTGAAGGGATCGGACGGCAAGGACCGGCACGGGGATTCCGCCGTCGCCGGCGTCCTGGCGTGGGCGGCGGCGATCGGCGACGGCACCCAGCCGCCGGCGGGATCCACCGTCGAAAAGACCGCCGACACCTTCCGCCCCGAAGCGCGGCCGGGCGCCGAGAGGGGGCCGATGCTGGCGCGGCCGAGCGGCACCGAATGGAACGGAGGGAGGCGGCGATGGGTTTGATGCTAAAGCTCGGAAACTGGCTGTCGTTTGCCGTTGGGGCGCCGGCCGGTGCGGAGCCGCAGCCGGCGGCCGGGGAGACGAAGAGACGTTTCGTCGAGGCGGCCGGCACCACCATCGACGACGAGGACGAGGGCTGGCGCCGCCTGAGCGGCGATTCGCGCCGCGAGCTGTCGCCGATGACGCGCGAGCGCATGCAGGAACTGGCCGTCTATCTGTGGCGCACCAACCCGCTGGCCAACCGCCTGGTCGAACTGCCGGTCGCCTACCTGCTGGCCGACGGGGTGACGCTGACCGTTCCCGACGAGGAAGCCCAGAAGTGGATCGACGCCTTCTGGCGCGATCCCATCAACACCATGGCGATCAAGCTGCCGAAGAAGGTCCGCGAGCTGGCCCTCTACGGCGAGCAGTGCTGGCCGACCTTCGTCAACGAGGTCAACGGCCACGTCCGGCTGGGCTATCTCGACCCCGGCCTGATCGAGACGGTGGTCACCGATCCCGACAACATCGAGCAGCCGATCGGCGTCGTGGTGCGGCGAAACAAGAAGGGCCAGCAGCGGCGCTACCGGGTCATCATCAACGGGCCGGAGGACGTGTTCAGCGCCCGCACGCGCGGGATCCGCGACACCTTCACGGACGGCGAGGCCTTCTACTTCGCCGTCAACGACCTCTCGAACACCTCTCGCGGCAACTCCGACCTGCTGCCCGAGATGGACTGGCTCGACGCCTACGACAAGGCGATGTTCGGGGAACTGGAGCGCTGGGACTTCCTGCGCGCCTTCATCTACGACGTGAAGCTCAAGGGCGCGACGCCGGACGAGGTGGCCAAGCGGGCAAAGGAGATCGTCCCGCCGAAGCCCGGCAGCGTGCGCGTCCACAACGACAGCGAGGAATGGGACGCTGTGGCCCCCGAACTCGGCAGCTACGAAAGCGGCAACAACGCCCGTCTCTTCCGCAACCACATCCTGGGAGGGCTGACGGTCCCCGAGCACTGGTTCGGCGGCGGCGGCGACGTCAACCGGGCGACGGCCGGCGAGATGGGGGAACCCACCGTCAAGGTCTTCACCATGCGCCAGACCTTCCTCGGCCACGTCCTGCAGATGCTGGGCGCCTATCAGATCCGCCAGCGGTTGAGGGCGATCGGCCGCGACATCGAGAGCCTGACGGATGACGACGTCTACCAGGTCAGCGCCAACTTCCCCGAGCTGACCGCGCGGGACACCACCAAGTTCGCGACCGCGCTCCAGCAGGTGGTGGTGGCGGCCGCCGCGGCGGTCGATCGCCATCTGCTTTCCGAGGCGACGGCCATCGCGCTCATCGCCCTGGTGGCCGGCCAGCTCGGCCTGGAGATCGACCCGGCCGCCGAGCTGGAGGCGGCTGGGGCCGATGCCGCCCGCCGGGCCGAGGCCGACACGTTCCCCGGGCTTGGCGACGGTGGGGACGAAACGGCCGCGCCATGACCGACGCCGAAAGGACGCGCCGCTTCCTGGCCGCGCGCGCCGCCCAGGTCAAGCGCTACAACGAGGCCTTCAGGGCGACCGCCGGCGAGGTGACGAAGATCCTGCAATCGGCCGGCGACCTGGTGCGCGCCGAGCTGGCGGCCACGGCCAGCGAGTTCCAGGCCTGGCAGCTGCCCAACATCCAGGGCAACATCGACAAGGCGCTGGCCGGGATCGGCGAGGATCTGGCCAAGGCCGGCGGCGCCGGTACCACCAGGGGGCACGCCATCGGCGTCGACCTCATCGACGAATCGGTCAGGGCCGGCGGCATCCGCCTGTCGGCCGTGCTGCCCGAGGTCGACGTCCGCCAGCTGATGGCGATTCGCACCTTCATGACCGACCGCCTGCGCAACGTCACCGCCGAGGTGGCGGGCCGGGTGCGCTCGCAGATCGGGCTTTCCATGGTCGGCGCCCAGACGCCCGGCGACGCGGTGTCGGCGGTGGCCGGCATGATCGAGGGCGGGCGGGGACGGGCCATCACCATCGTCAGGACCGAGATGGGCCGGGCCTTCTCGGTCGCCGCCCAGGAGCGCCAGGAGCAGGCAGCCATCTACCTGCCGGGCCTGAAGAAGCAATGGCGCCGCTCCGGCAAGGTGCACAGCCGGATCGCCCACGACCTGGCCGACGGCCAGATCGTCGACGTGGATCAACCGTTCATCGTCGGCGGCCACCGGCTGATGTTCCCGCGCGACCCGGCGGCGCCGCCGTCCGAGACCATCAACTGCGGCTGCACGTCTCTCCCCTACATGGAGGAGTGGGACGTGAGGCAGCCGGGCCGCCAGCCGCTGTCGAAGGAGGAGATCGCCAGGAACCCCGCGAAGCGGATCCTCAGGCCCTTCTTCGAGGATTGAGAGACCTCGTCCCGGCAGCGGGGCGTGGGCGCGCGGCGGCCGCAATGCGGGGGGTTGTGGGGCCGCGTTCCTCTTAATGCCTCTCACGGCCTCTTAATCGCCCCACACGCGATATTCACCGGCGCCGGAAAAGTCGTTTTGGGAGACCGGATCTGGAGGGGATGGGCGTCTCTCCCGGAACTGTTCCGGAGACGCCCCATGGAAACGACGCCGGTATGGTGGCACCCACCGGTTCGGCGATCAAGGCCGATTCGTTTTTCCCATCGAGAGGATCCCGCCATGGAAACGAAGTCCGACACCACCACCAAGGCCTCCGCACCCAGCAAGGCGGACGTCGCCAAGCTTCTCGGCGGCACGATCGTCGTGCTGCAGAAGGTCAAGGGCAAGGAAGGCGAACGGGACACGATGAAGCCGGTCGAGCGCAAGCTGCGTGCCGAGGACGTGCTGTCCTTCGCCGTCGCCGGCAACAAGCTGGTCGCCGTCACCGCCGACGGCAAGAAGCGCGAGGCGGAGATCGGTTGATGAGGCGCCGGGACCGTCTGGTCAACTTCCGCGAGGCGCGGGGCGTTCCCGCCCTCGGCCTCATCGGCGCCGACGCCATCCGCGAGGCTTTCGAGGGCGACTTCACGCAGCTGCGCGACCTGCTGCAGGGCGCCGTGCGCCAGGCGCTGGCGCTGGCCGGCACCGAGGACTGGTATCCCTACATCCAGGCCGTCTTCGACGACAACTTCGTGGTCGAGGCCAAGGATGGCCGGCTGCTGAAGTACGGCTACACGGTGGACGGCACCAAGGTCGCGCTGGGCACGCCGGTCGAGGTCAAGAAGACCTACGTTCCGGTCGAGCCGGCGGGCACCCGCATGGCCGAGGCCTCGGGCGCCTTCGTCGAGGCGGGCAAGGCGGGCGGCGTCTGGAAGATCCGCGTGGTGCACGCCGGGCTTTCGGGCAACAACAACTTCTACAGCGACGCGACGCTGCGCCAGGCCGTCCCGCTGGTCGAGGGGGTGCGCGTCTTCGTCAAGTCCGACGAGGAGCACCTGGCCGGCCGCGGCAAGGACGTGCGCAACCTGATCGGCCAGCTGAGCGGCGCCGCCTTCGTCGAGGGCGCCACGCCCGACAGCGGCGAGATCCAGGCGACGCTGACCTTGATCGAGCCGGAAGGCGACGTCGCCACCAAGCTGCGCGAGGCCTGGGATCGCGGCCTCACCGGCCTCTTCGGCTTCTCGATCGACGCCGTCGGCACCGCCAGGAAGGCGACGCGCGGCGGCCAGGCGGTCCGCGAGGCCACCAAGATCGTCAAGGTCAAGTCCGTGGACCTGATCGTCGAGCCCGGCGCCGGCGGCGCCGTCATTTCCCTCGTTGAAAGCAGAAAGGAAACGGTCATGGACCGGCAGGAACTCATCGCTCTCCTGGAGGCCAAGGGCCTGCTGAAGGGCAAGACCATCGACAAGCTTACCGACGACGATCTCAAGCAGATCCTGCGCGAGGCCGTGGCCGATCCGGCCGCCGCCGACCCGGGAACCGGCGATCCCGCCGGCGGCGACCTCCGCGAGGCGGTCCGCATGGTCGAGGCCCGCTCCCAGATGCGCATCCGCATCGAGCGCTCGACCCTGCCGGCCCAGGCCAAGACCCGGCTGACCAAGAAGTTCGAGACGATGGAGACCTTCACCGAGGCCGAGGTTGACCAGGCCATCAAGGACGAGGTCGAGTACCTGGCGCCGTTCTCCGAAAGCGGACGGGTCCATGACCTCGGCGACGTGTCGCGCATCGAGTCCGGAGTGACCCGGCCGGAAAAGGTGGCGGCGATGTTCGACGCCTTCTTCGACCCCGCCCACAAGGATCATCGCCACGCCCGGTCGTTCAAGGAGTGCTACGTCTCGGCGACCGGCGACAAGCTGGTCACCGGCCTGCGCCAGAACTGCGACCAGGCGGTACTGCGCGAGTCCCTGGACTCGGCCTCCTTCGACGACGTGCTGGGAAGCTCCATCGCCCGGCGGATGGTCGCCGACTATCGCGTCCCGACCCGTTACGACGTATGGCGCCAGTTCGCCGGCACCCCGGTGCCGATCAACGACTTCCGCACCCAGGAGCGGACGCGCTTCGGCGGCTATGGCGACCTGCCGACGGTCGCCCAGGGCGATCCCTACGTGGCCCTGGCCTCGCCGACCGACGAGAAGGCCACCTACGCGGTCGCCAAGAAGGGCGGCACCGAGGACGTGACGCTCGAAATGATCAAGAACGACGACGTCGGCGTCATCCGCCAGATCCCGACGAAGCTCAGCCGCGCGGCCAAGCGGACGCTCGGAAAGTTCGTGCTCGATTTCATCCGCCTCAACCCGGCGATCTACGACGGCGTCGCCTTCTTCCACGCCGACCACGGCAACCTGGGCTCGGCCGCGCTCGACAAGACCAGCTTCGCCGCCGCCCGCCTGGCCATGCTGAACCAGACGGAGAAGGACTCGGGCGACAAGATCGGCATCCCGCCGGCCTTCCTTTGGGTGGGAGACCCCCTGGAAGAGACGGGCGTCGACCTCTTCCGGCGCAACACCGAGCAGGACAAGACCTTCGTCCAAAGCCAGCTCATCCGGGTGATCCCGGTGTGGTACTGGACCGACGCCACCGACTGGGCCGTCACCTGCGATCCGAACGACATCCCGATCGTCGAAATCGGCTTCCTCGACGGCAACGAGGAGCCCGAGATCTTCGTCCAGGACAGCCCGACCGGCGGCTCCATGTTCAGCCACGACAAGCTGACCTGGAAGATCCGCCACATCTACGGCGGCAACGTCGTCGACTTCCGCGGCGCCTACAAGGCGGTGGTCGCCGGCTAACGGCATTTCACCAGCGAGCGGGGGCCGGATCAGCTCGGACGGGAGCCCGGCCCCTCGTATGCAGCCCGCCGGCGGATGCCGATCCCGCCGCCGGCGGGCAGAGTTTCGGAGACCAGCCATGAAGAAGCTGCTTACCTTGTGCTCCCTGGCGGTGGCGATCGCCGCCGCCCTTCTTTTCAACCAGCTGGCGCCGGTCGACGACGCCCGGGCCGCGACGCCAAACATCGCCGTCGCCACGCCCGGCGTCCAGATCGTGCCCATCCATCTGCAGGGCCAGTTCACCGCCGACGTCACCGCGGTGGTTCGCCTCAAGCTTCCCTTCCCGGCGAAGGTGCTGGGCGTTTCGGCCTCGGCCCGCGCGTCCGGCGGCACCACGCCAACGTTGACCGTCGACGTTCTGGACGACGGCACCACGATCCTTGCCGCGCCCATCGCGGTGACGGCCGCAGCGGTGGCCGAAGGAACCCTTGCCGCGCCGACGATTGCCGATGAAAGCGTCATCACCGTCAACCTGGTGATCACCGGTACCAACCCGACGTGGGACGACATCGACGTCGTCATCACGCTGATCCGACGCTAGCTGCCAAGCCGAGCTTCGAGAAGGATAGCTGCCCGTGGCACTCGCCGACTTCCAAACCCTGGTCGACAACCTGGTCCGCGACGACAGCGGCGAAATCGCCACGGCCGATCGCGACGCGGCGATCGAGCTGGCGGTGGTCCGCTACTCGACGGACCGGCCGGTGCCCGCCATCGAGGAAGTCGCGGCCGCGGGCGGCGTTTTCCTTCCCCTTCCCGCCGGCTGGGAGGCACGCTTCAGCCGCCTGACCGGGCTGGCCCTTTCCGACGGCGAGGATCCGCAGCCGTTCGCGGGCGTCGTCGAGCAGGGCCTGGCCGGCGAGCGGATCCGCATGGAGCTGGGCCTGGCGGCCGCCACCCCCGTCATCGTCAAGTACACCGTCAAGCACGCCGTCGACGCCGGCGGCGACACCGTGCCCGTCGCCGACCGCGAGGCGGTGGCCGGCTGGGCGGCGGCGCTCCTGCTGGAACAGCTGTCCAGCCTCTACGCCGGCAACCGCCAGCCGACGATCGCCGCCGACACCGTCGACTGGCAGTCGAAAAGCCGCGACTACGCGGCGCGGGCCAAGACGCTGCGCCAGTCCTACCTCAACCAGCTGGGGATCGACGACAAGCGCCAGGTGCCCGCCGGCGCCGTCGTCAACCTCGACATGGGGGATTCGCGCGGCAACGACCGCATCGTTCATCGGGGGAGGTTCCGGTGAGCGACGGCATCTCCATCCACCTGGACACCCAGCAGGCAGCGGCCGTCGCCAGGGCGTTCGGCGAGGCGCCGGAGATCGTCATCGAGGAACTGGCGGCCGCGGCCTGGAAATCCGAGCTGCTGCTGGAGCGCGAGACGAAAGAGAACACGCCCGTCGGCATCGGCGGCGGCGCCGGCCTGAAAGGCTCGATCTCGGCGCGCGAGCCCGAGGTCCTGGCCGACGGCGTCATCGGCATGGTCGGCACGCCGCTTGTCCACGCCGTGCCGGTCGAGCTGGGAACCAAGCCGCACTTCCCGCCGATCCAACCGCTGGCCGACTGGGCCAGGCTCAAGCTGGGCGTGCGGCCCGAGGAGGCGCGCAGCGTCGGCTATCTGATCGCCCGCAAGATCGCGGCGCGCGGCACCGAGGGCGCCTTCATGTTCACCCGCGCCCTCGACAGCTGCCGCGCCCAGATCGAGGGGTACTTCGCGGCGGCGGCCGGCCGCATCCTGGCACGCGTGGCGGGGTCGTGATGGCCAACGTCGACGAGATCCGCGCCGCCATCAAAGCCAAGCTGGAAAGCGTGCCCGGCATCGGCCTGGTGCATTCCTACGAGCGCTACGCCCACGATCAGAAGGCTTTCAGAACGCTCTTCGAGACCTCCGGGAAGGTTCTCGGATGGCTGATCCGGCGGGTCGCCACCCGTGAGACCAGCCGGACGATCGGCCGCCACGACGTCACCCACCGCTGGCAGATCCGCGGCTACATGAGCCTGGACGACGCCGCCGCCTCGGAGATCGCGTTCGACGACCTGGTGGAAGCCGGGCGCGACGCCTTCCGGGCCGACGAGACGCTGGGCGGTGTCGTCGACGACACCGTGGGCGACGGCGACAGCATCGGCCTGCAGGTCGAGGACAGCGGCCCGGTGATGTTCGCCGGCGTGCTCTGCCACTCCGTCCGGCTCGGCCTCACCACCCGGCACACGCAGTAGGAGGACCCCATGCGCAAGGGCGGCAGCTACATCGTCAGGGAGATCGGCGAGATCGAGCCCGCCGGGGCGCCCGCTCCGGCGGCGCCGGAAGGCGGGGCGGAGGGGCGCGAGGCCCCGGCCGCCGACAAGGAAACGGCGGCGCCCAAGCCCGGTTCCGGGCCGGGGCGCAAGCGGAAGGAGAAGTAGACGATGTCGCTCAAGTGGCGCAAGAAGGCGGTTCTCCTCAAGATGGAGACCGAATACGGGGTCGACCCGGTGCCGACCGGGCTGGCCAACGCCATCCAGGCCCTCGACGTCGAGCTGACGCCGCTGCAGGCCGAGGCGCTCCGGCGCGGCATCCTGAAGCCCTTCCTGGGCCAGACGCCGGCGACGCTGGTCGGCGTTCACTCGCGGCTCAGCTTCGGCATCGAGTTCGCCGGGTCCGGCACCGCCGGCACGCCGCCTGCCTACGGCCCCATCCTGCGCGCCTGCGGCATGGCCGAGACCGCCTTCACCGGCAACGCCACCATCCAGACGTCGCCGCCCACCGGCATCGACACGCCGGTCGGCACCTTCACCTACGCCAAGGGCGACCCCTTCGCCGCGCACCTGGCGCGCACCGTCACGCTGACCTGCACGACGCCCGGCGGCTCCGGCGTCGCCGCCTTCACGGTGTCGGCGCCGGCGGTCGGCAACCTAGCCGCCGTCAACACCGCCGGCGTGGTGATGACCGACGCCGCGCCCTTCGCGCTCGCCAACGGCGCCACCATCGTGCCGACCGTCGGCACGGCGTTCGAGGCCGGCGACATCTACACCATCGCGCTGACCCCGCCGAGGGTCGAATACGACCCGGTCAGCGAGGGTGAGGAATCGGCCTCCTGCTACGTCAACCTCGACGGCATCCTGCACAAGATGACCGGGGTGCGGGGCAACGTGCGGGCGGCGGTTTCGAGCAACGCCTTCCCGCGCCTCAACGTCGAGCTGATCGGCCTCTTCACCGATCCGGCGGCCGTCGCCCTGCCGACGGTGGACTATTCCGGCTTCAAGGACCCGAAGCCGTCGAACCGCACCAACACCATCGCCTTCTCGCTGCACGGCTTTGCCGCCGACCTGGCGACGCTCGAACTCGACCTCGGCCAGGCGGTGCGCTACCGCGGCCTGGTCAACACCGAGAAGATCGCGCTGGACGACCGCGCCGGCACCGGCCGCTGCGTCATCGATGCCCCGCCGATCGGCACCAAGGACTTCTTCGCCATCGCCAAGGACGGCACGCAGGGCGCGCTCAGCTGGACGCACGGCCTGACCTCCGGGCACTGCGTGGCGATCGACGCGCCGGCCGTGCAGATCGAGGCGCCGGCCTACAACAACGACAGCGGCACCGCGCAGCTCACCATGCCGCTGGCGCTGGTCCCCACCGACGCCGGCGACGACGAGCTGAAGATCACTGTGAAGTGACGGGCTCCTCGGGCATTTGCCCTTAGGAGCCCGCCACCCCCCGACTTGATCGGGGGGGCCAGACCGAAATGAAGAAAGAGGAGCCCCCATGTTCATCCTGAAAACCGAGCACACCTTCTCCTGGCCGGTGCGCGCCGCCGTCCCGGTCGACGGCGGCCAGTTCGCCGAGGCCACTTTCGACTGCACGTTCAAGGCGCTGCCCCAGGCGCGCCTGGAGGCGCTGGTCAAGGGCGAGATCTCGGAGACCGAGTTCCTGCGCGAGGCGGCGGTGGGGCCGTGGACGGGCGTCGAGAGCCCGGCCGGCGGCGACCTGCCGTTCTCGGAGGCCGCCCGCGACCAGGTGATCGCCATCCCCTACATGCGCCTGGCGATGATCCGCGCCTATCGCGAGGCGATGAGCGGCGAGGCCGTCAGAAAAAACTGAGGGAGGTGGCGCGCCGCTGGGCCGCCGGCGGCGCCGCCGGCGCCGACGAGGCGGCCGAGGACCTGTCCGCGTTCGGAGCGCCACCGGAGATCCGCGAACGATGCGAAGCGAACGATCCATCCGAGGAAATCATCGGCGTCCTGCCCGAGGGAATGGACGCCGCGATGCTGTTCATGGCGCTGGCCACCCAGTGGACGTTCGCCGGCATGGACGGCCAGCCGACCGGCCTGGTTTACGCCTCCATCGAGCCGACGGCGCGGATGGGGGGGATCGCATTGACGCCGGCAGTCTTCGCCGGCCTGCGGATCATGGAAGCCGCGGCCATTGCCGCCTGGCGCGAGCGGAGGGCTGAATGACCGAACTCACGCTGGCGGTACGGTTGACGGCGGACGGCGACGGCCTGGTCGGCGCCGTGAAGGTCTCGCGCGAGGAGCTGGAGAAGCTGGGGCGGACGGCCAGCGACGCCAACAGGAGCGGCGCCAAGGCGGCCGACGAGCACGGCCGGTCCATGAAGGGCGTGCGCGACCAGGTCCGCGAGACCAGTCCGGCGATGGCCGAGATGACCGGCCAGGTGAAGCGCCTGGTCGCCGCCTGGCTCAGCTTCGAGACGGTCAAGTTCGTCATCGCCGGCGTGGTGCGCGAGACCACCAACGCGGAAAAGATCAGCGCCCGGCTCGACGCCGTGCTGAAGGCCACCGGCCAGAGCGCCGGCTACACCCGCGAGCAGCTGGACCGGCTGGCCGACGCCATGGCCCGCACGACGCTGTTCGACGACGACACCGCGCGGCAGGGCATCGCCGTGATGTCCACGTTCAGGTCGGTCCAAGGCGAGGCCTTCCGCGAGGCCATCGAGCTGTCGGCCGACCTGGCGGCGCTGATGGGCGGCGACCTGCAGTCGGCCATCCTGCAGGTTGGCAAGGCTTTGGAGGAGCCGGTCGAGGGAATCACCGCGCTGAGAAGGTCCGGGATCTCGTTCTCGCAAAGCCAGCGCGAGATGATCCGCTCGCTGGCGGAAACCGGGCGCGTCGCCGAGGCCCAGCGGATCGTTCTCGACGGCCTGCGCAACCAGATCGGCGGCGTCGCCGGCGCCCAGAACAACGGGATGGTCGGCGCCATCACCGACATGACCAAGGCGTGGGACGATTTCCTGGAAGCGCTGGGCCGGACGCCCGTCGTCCAGAAGCAGTTCAGCAACTGGACCATGTGGCTCGGCGAACTGCGCAGCCTCCTGGAGACCGGCAGCTTTCCGCCCGACGAGTGGTACGAGAACGGCGGCCGGACGGCCCCGCCGTCCATCGGCGACCCTAACGCGACGCCGACGCCCGCCGAACTGAACGAGGCGCAACGGACGGCGCTACGCAATCTCGAACAGCAGACGGCTCTCATCGGCCGCTCGGCGCTGGCCGAGGAGCAGATGAAGGCCCTCAAGTCGGCCGGCTTCCGCCCCACGGTCGGCGCCGGCGGCGACGTGACGGTCGAGGACTTCGAGAAGATCCCCGGCGTCTTCCAGGACGCCGTCGGCGAGATCAAGCGCATGGTCGCCGAACTCAACGCCGACGCCTTCGGCCAGCGGGCGGGGGCGCTCCAGCGTGGCATCGACACGGCGGACGATCTGCGCATCTCGCGCGCCCTGGGGCCGGAGGCGCAGGCCGAAAGGCGCGGCATCCGCCAGGGCATCGACGTGGCGGCCGAGGCGCGCATCGTCGACCCCGAGCAGATCAGCCAGCTGGGGAAGCTGTTCGCCGCCCAGGAGAAGGCCAACCGCGAGCTGGCCCTGACCGAGCAGCTCTACGACGATCTGCGCGGGCCTCAGGAGGCGTACGCCGAGCGGCTGCGGATCATCGAGCTGGAGTACGGCAGCGGGGGCATCACCGCCGCGGAGATGGGCCGGGCGACCCGGGCGGCCTATCTCGACATGCTGGATGCCAGCGAGGAGTGGCAGGACGGGGTGACGCGCGGCATCCTGAAAGTCGCCGACGAGGCCGGCGACATGGCCCAGAACTTCGAGGACCTGACGGTCGGGTCCCTGCGCAAGGGCGAGGACGCCTGGGTCAACTGGGCCAAGACCGGCCGGCTCGCGACCAGCGACCTGTTCGATTTCATCGGCGAGGAAGCCCTGCGCCTGGCCTATCGGATGGCCATCGTCAAGCCCTTCCTCGAACCGCTCGCCGATGCCTTCGGCGGGTGGCTGCGTGGGCTGGGCGGCAACTCGATGTCCGGCGCCGGCGGCACCAGCGACGGCCTCTATGTCAACTCCAACGTCGGCCACGAGGGCGGCCAGATCGGCGGGCCGAACGCCTTCCGGCCCCGCGCCGTGCCGGCGTCGCTGTTCGAGGGCGCTCCCAGGATGCACGGCGGCGGCCAGCTCGGCGCCGACGAGGTGCCGTTCATCGGCAAGAAGGGTGAGGTGGTCGGCTGGCCGTCGCAGATGCGCGAGGCCTTCGGCGGCGGCGCCATGAAGATCGAGCTGATCAACCAGGGCGGCACGGCGATGAAGGCGACCGACGCCCAGGAATCGCGAGGCCCGAACGGCGAGCGGGTGCTGCGCGTGTGGCTGCGCGAGGAGATGCAGCGGGGGCTCAACGAGGGCCAGTACGACGGAGCCATGCGGTCCAATTTCGGGGTCGGGCGGGCGCCGGCGGTGCGGAGGGGCTGAGCAATGGTCAATCCGGTCTATCCAGCCGAGCTGCCGCCGTTCGTCGAGCTGGAAGGTTTCGAGGAGACGCTGCCCTTCCCGGTGAAGCGCACCCCGATGGACAGCGGGCCGGTCAAGCAGCGCCGCGAGTTCACGGCCGCCGAGACGCCGATGCAGTTCACCACCGACATCATGACGACGGCGCAGGGCGTCATCTTCGAGGCCTGGTACATCGAGACGCTGAAGCAGGGGTCGCTGGAATGGGACTGGGTCCATCCGCGCACCCAGCAGGCCGTGACCTTCCGCTTCACCGCCGGTCCGAAGGCGATGCCCTTGAAGGGCGGCCGGGTGCAATACCGCCTCGCCCTCGAAATCATGCCGTAGGGGCGCCGCCATGCCGACACCCCAGGGCATCGCCGCCGCCAACGCCCAGTCCACCGGGGAAGCCTGGCTGGTGCTGGCCGAGATCAACCACGCCAGCTTCGCGGCGCCGATCCGCATCGCCAGGAACAAGCAGAACGTTCCCCACCAGGGCCAGACCTACATCCGGCACGCCTTCGACGTCGGGCTGCCCGACGAGACGTCGGAGCGCCTGGCGGTGGGGCGGATCGAGATGGACGACGTCGGCGAGTTCGAGGTGCCGGAGACCGGCGAGACGCGGACAATCGGCGATTTCGTCAAGGCGATTCCGGTCGGCGAGAACGTGACGGTGACCATCACCATCGTGCTGGCCAGCGATCCCGAGCTGATCGAGATGGGGCCGATGGAGTTCACCCTGCGCAACGTCAAGGGCAACGGGCTCACCCTCAGCGGCGACCTGCACTTCGAGGACCTGATGAACGAACCCTACCCTTGCGATTCGCTGCCGGTGTAGGGAGGCGGCAATGGCGCGACCCCGGCTTTCCCCCCTCAATCGCCCGCCGGTCTGGGCCGACGCCTACGTCGGCCTGCCGTGGGACGACAAGGGGCGGACCCGCGAGGGCCTCGACTGCTGGGGCCTTTACCGGCTGATCAAGGCCGAACGCTTCGGCGTCGTCCATCCGCTTTACGAGGGCGTGGTGTGGACGCCGTGCGAGACGCGGGCCGGCCAGGCCGAGGCCAACCGGGACCTCGCCGCCTACATGGAGGGCGAGCGGCTGAAGGGCTGGACGACGGTGTGGGAGGCGCTGGGCGCGCCGCCCGACGAGCCGCTGGGCGGGAAGCTGGCGCTGGCCGGCGACCTGGTGTGGATTCGCAACGTCGGGGCGGCGATCCACGTCGGCCTGGTGGCGGCGCCGGGCTGGATGCTGCACGTCGAGGAGGGCATTGATTCGGTGTGCGTGCCCTACGACGGGGCGGATTTCGAGAGGCGGGTGAGAGGGTTCTACCGCTGGACGGGAGGCGACAGATGAGCGGTCAGCGTCTGCGCACAAGTTTCAACGACCGGCCAGACATCGTCGGCCCATGGCGTGGTGCCGATAACCGTCTTCATAGACCGAAACTCCGCTCGGCTCCTTGTCGGAGAGCCATCCTGGTGGATGGTCATCTCCCACACGGGATTGCGCATGGTGCCTATCGGTCCGCTGACCTCGCTTGTGTATGTGAGCACCGCCCTTCCGCCGCTCTCGAAGACGGCGCTGGAAACGGTATAGCGCCGCGCCGTCTCATAGACGATGCAGGCAGCCATATCTTTGTAGCCGGCGCCGAAGGCACCGGAGCGGATTGGTTCCGATTGGCGAATCTCGTCGAGGGACGTGCATGCACTGATCGCAGTGATGGCAAAAAGAAGCGGCAGGGTGCGCATCGATGAGCCTCCCGGTTCAAATCGGCAAAAAGCATATCACCGCCGCGCCGGCCACGTCCATCGCCGCCGGCCTGCGGGTCGTGGCGTCGCCGAATCCCTTCTCGGACCGGGTGACCGACGTCGAACTGCCGGCCGGGCCGACGATCGAGGAATTGATCCGCTTGGCGGGAGCCGACCGCGCGCTGCTGGCCCATGCCCACGTGTACATCGTGGACCGGGCGATGACGCGGGAAGCCGTCTATATCCCGCGCGAGCTGTGGCGGGTGGTGCGCCCGAAGCCGGGGATGCACCTGTCCATCCGCGTCGTGGCGAGCCCCGAGGGAGGTGGTGGTGGCGGCGGTAAAAATCCTCTGCGCACCATTCTGACGATCGCGGTGATCGTCGCCGCGTTCTACGTCGGAGGCCTGACGGCCCTGCAATTTGGTGGGTTCACGTTGCCCGGCACCGCGACGACACTATATGTGGGCCAAATCCTCGGGGCCGTCGCGGTTACCCTTGTCGGCAACGCGATTGTCAACGCCGTGGCGCCGATCCAGCCGGCCAAGCTCTCGGAGGTTGCCGGCCTCAACTCGACGACGTCGCCCACGCTCTCCATCACCGGATCGCAGAACCGCATCCAGGCCGGGGCACCGGTCACAACGGTGATCGGCGAGGCCAGGCTGTTCCCGATGATGCGCATCGACGCCCCGCCCTATACCGAGGCCCAGGGTGCCGACCAGTACCTGCGCCAGATGTTCGACCTCGGCTATGGGCCGCTGGAGATGGGCGAGGAGCGGATCGGCACGGTGCCGCTGGCGCAGTACGAGGGGGTCGAGAGCGACTTCAGGCCCGGCACAGACGACGATACGCCGCCGACGCTCTACACCAACACCATCCGCCAGGACGGCTATTCGGTGCGCCTGACGGCCGGCGTGCCGCGCACCCTGGTCAGCCGCATCGACGCCGACGAGGTGACGGGCGACCTGTCGTTTCAGGGGCTGACCGCGTTCGACACGGCCGGCAACCCGGGCGGCCGCACCGTCGAGGTGAAGATCGAATACCGCGCCTCGGAATCCGGCGACCCGCTGACGCTTGCCGGCGTCGAGGCGGTCAGCGCGGCGACGACGTCGCTGCACACCCATCCGTTCCGCATCGTCATGCCGGCGCGCGGCCGCTACGACGTCGTCTTCACCCGCCTGACGGCGGACAACACCTCGACGCAGATCAGGGACGACTGCATCGTCTCGGCCCTGCGCACGGTCACCTACAGCCCGCCGGCGATCCCGAAGGGGCGGTCGGTCAAGACGCTGCGCATCCGGGCCACCAACCAGCTCAACGGCATCGTCCAGAGCTACAACTGCGTTCCCCGCCGGCTGTTTCCCGTGTGGGACGGCGAGGCCTGGTCTGAGCCCGTCTTCACCCGCAACCCGGCGTGGGTGGCGCTCGGCCTCCTGCGGCTCGGCCGGCGGGGCAACGCCAAGCCGCAGCCCGATTCCAGGATCGACCTGGCGACCTGGCTGGCCTTCGCCCAGCGCAACGACGTGCTGGACCAGAACGGCGAGCCGATGTTCCGGGTTTCCGGCGTCATCGACACGCGGGGCACGGTGACCGAGGTGGTCAACCTGATCCTGGCCACCGCGCGGGCCTGGCTCGACCGCACCGACGGCAAGCTGTCGGTCGGCTGGGACCGGCCGCAGGAGACGGCGGCCCAGATGTTCACGTCCCGCAACTCCTGGGGCTTCGATTACCAGCGCAACTTCATCGACCTGCCGCACGCCCTGCGCGGCACCTTCATCAACCCGGAAAAGGACTGGCAGCAGGACGAGGTGGTGATCTACCGCGACGGCTTCGACGCCACCACCGCCACCGAGATCGAGACCATCGAGTATTTCCTGGTCGATCGCGCCAGCCAGGTGTGGCGCGACCTCAAGTACCGCTGGGCCGAGGCCCTGCTGCGGCCGGCCAAGTATTTCCTCAACGCCGACATGGAGCACCTGCAATGCCGGCGCGGCAGCAAGGTCAGGGTCGCCAACCGCCTGATGCGCTGGGGCCTCGGCGAGGGGCGCATCAAGGCGCTGGAGATCGACGGGGGCGGCAACGTGACGGCCCTGACGCTCGACGAAACGCTGCTCGTCGAGACCGGCCGGAGCTACGCGCTGCGCGTCCGGCGGGCCGATAGCACGCAAATCATGGCTCACGTCGTCACCCCGGGGGCGAGCGTCGAGACCAGGACGCTGAGCCTGTCGCCCGCGATCGCGGCGGCCGAGGCGCCCGAGACGGGCGACCTGGTCGAGTTCGGGGCGGCCGGCGGGCTGGAGACGGTGTCGCTGATCGTGCGCTCGATCGCCCGCCTCGACGACCTCGACGCCCGCCTGGAGCTGGTCGACGAGGCCCCGGCCGTGCATACCGCCGACCAGGGGACGCTGCCCGTCTTCAGCGCCCAGCAGACCTTCGCCGGCCGCCTGGCCTTGGCCGAGCCGCCGCAGCCGACCATCCTCGACATCGTGTCCGACGAGCGGGCCATGGTGCCCAGCCCGGGCGGCGGCTGGGTGCAGGGGATCGAGGTCCTGCTGGCCCCGCAGTCGGGCATCGCCGTCGACGTCGGATCGATCGAGGGCAGGTTCCGCCGCAAGGGATCGGCCGAGCCGTGGTCGCGGGCCACCGCCCCGGCCTTCGCCAGCAGAATCCGCCTGGCGCCGGTCGAGGAGGGCGTGGAATACGAGTTCACCCTGATTGCGACATCCGCCGCCCGCCCCGGCGTGGTATCGCCGGCGACCTATGTGGGCAGCCACCTGGTGATGGGCCGCATGGCCATCCCCGCCAGGCCGGCGACGGTGACGCTGAACGGCGGCATCCTCGATGCCCCGGGTTACCAGGCGCCGATCGACTTCCTGGGCTTCAAGGTCTCCTACAAGCTGGGCGACGACCGGGTGGCGGGCGGCGCCGCCAGCGCCCATCCGGCCGTACCCACCGTGACGCTGCCCTTCGACGTGTCGCGCCTGCCGGCCGGCACCGTGACGCTGTTCATCGTCGCCGTCGACAGCTCGTTCAACGAGAGCGAGCCGGCCATCGTGGTCAAGGACATCGCCGGTCCGGGGGTCGACAACATCGTCGAGGCGGTCGATTTCCGGGCGCTCGGCTGGCCGGGAACCCTGAGCGGCGGCGAAGCCGATGCCGGCGACCTGGCCGCGCTGAACCTCGCCCCGTTCATCTCGGCCGACGATGCCCAGCCCCTGGTGCCCGGAGTCGACTCGGCGGCCTATATCCCGGCCGACGAAGCCGGCAGCTTCACCCCCCTCGTCTACGTCGCCTCCTTCGAGGCGTCGTCGGCCTGGGTTCCCGCCCGCCTGACCCTGGAGCGCGACATCGAGGGCCTGGCCACCATCGAGGTGCGCACCGACGGCGACGACGGTTTCGTGCCGGCCGACGACGGCCTGCCCTTCATCTCCGGGGATGACGAGGCGCCCTTCGTTCCCGACCTCGGCGCCTGGCGGCCGTGGCCGGGCTCCATGGACCTCGCCGCGCAGTCCTACCAGTTTCGCGCCTCGGTCGCCGGCGGGCCCGCCCGGGGCCGCATCCGCGGGCTGGCGGCGGTGGCCGACGTCATCGACGTCGAGGAGCACTTCCTCAATTTCGCGGTGGCGGCCGGCGGCACCCGCCTGCCGCTGGCCAAAAGCTATCGCCACGGCGTCGTCGACGTCGGCCTGACGCTGCTGGGCGACGGCGGCGCCGCCGTGTCGGCCCGGGCCGTCATCGACGGCCTGGCGCCGGGGCCGCTGATCGAGTGCACGAGCATCGCCGGCGCCCTGATCGCCGGCCACGTCAACGCCCATCCGAAGGGCTACTGAGGAGATTCCAAATGGTCGCTTTTCCCGCCAAGAACGATTTTTTCCCGGAAGGCGCCGGCAACACCGGCCCGGTGCGGGCCGGCCAGCGTGGCTTCTACGACGCCGTCCGCCAGATGCCGGGGGCCAACGCTTCCGCCGCGCTGACCATCGCGGCCGGCGCGGTGACGCCGACCCGCTACCTTCACACCATCGACACCGAGGGGGCGGCGGCCGCCGATGATCTCACCAATATCCTGCAGGACAACCTGCCGGAAGGCGCGCTCATCTCGATCGGCAGCGTCGACGGCGCCCGCGTGCCGACCGTCAAGCACTCCGCCGGCGGCGCCGGCCAGATCCTGCTGGCCGACGGCACGGACTTCCTGCTCCTCCATCCCTCCATGCGCCTGGTCTTGCGGCGCGACGGCACGACGTGGGTCGAGGAGGCGCGCGCCTACGGCAGCCAGAAGGCGGCGGCGCGCACCCACCTCGACGTCGACCAGGCGACCAACAGCCTGACCGCCGAGGCTGCGGCCGACGACGCCGATCTGGTGGCGGTCTACGACAGCAGCGCCGGGGCCATGCGCAAGATGACGCGCGCCAACCTGCTGGCCAGCCTCTCCGGCAACGACCAGACGGCCCGCGACATGGCCATCCTGAATGCCTTCGACATCTCCGAGTTGATGGGCCGCTCGGCGCTGTCGCTGGGCGCGGCGGTGGTCGACGCCTTCGAGGACCAGACGGGGATCGACGCCGCCGCTTCGACGGGCGAACTCTTCGACGCCGCGGCCGGCACCTACGGCACCGTCGCCGACGTCACGCAAACCGACAATCGGGCGCGCACCAGCACCCTCTATGGGGCGGGCCGCGAGTTCGTCGATCTGTTCCAGGCGGCGACGAACGACGCCGTGATCCAGTCGATCTCGGTCTACACGACCGTCGCCTTCGCCGGGCAGGTCGCCGTCTACCGGGACAACGGCGCCGGCAACTACACCGTCATGGCCGAACAGGCGGCCGTCCATGCCGGGGCGGGGTGGCAGACGTTCACCCTGTCGTCGCCTTATACCGTGCCTTCGTCCGGCACCTATTACGTCGGCTGCTACCGGCCGGCCGCCACCTTCGAAGTGGTGACGGGCGGCGGCGCGGGGTGGCAGGCGGCCGTTGGCGTCGGCGCTTCCTTCACCAAGGACATCAACGACACCGTGCCGTGCGCGTTCGTCGAGACGGCCACGTCGGCGGCCATGACCCTCGTTTCTGAGGCCATCACCGCCGCCGCCGCGCCGGCGTCCGCGCGCGTTACGCTGGACCACGAGGACGTCGCCGGGACGGCCGTGCTCAACACCGACGTCATCGTCTCGGCCAGCCGCGACGACGGCACGACGTACACGGCGGCCGTGCTCACCGTGCTGCGCGACGCCGGGTCCGGCCGCAAGGTCTACGTCGCCGATATCGACCTCTCGGGCCAGCCGAGCGGCAC